>NZ_JBFTMS010000004.1:0-311275 GCF_056397085.1 Peribacillus sp. 05N428
ATTTGAAATACTTAGGGTCCTTATGTCTAACCGTGATGTGGTAGTTAAACGACTCGTTAGCACTATTAATCAATTAAACCGTTGGGTGGATATTGTCTTTCCCGAACTCAGGCAAGTATTTAAAGACATTACTGGTAAAGGGGCGATCGCCACACTTCGTTTATTTCCATCTCCAATGGAACTGCGTTCCCTGAAACCTCATGATGTTGTTTCAGGATGGAAATCAATAATGAAGAGGCAGCCTGGATTAAAGAAAGCTCAATTACTTCTTCAGTTAGCTAGGAAATCTGTCGGCACAAGACAAGCACTTGAAGCGTATAAATTTCATTTGGAACAATTATTAGAGGAGTATGATCTCGCAGTCTTACAACTCGAAAGAGTGGAACAAGAGGTTAAGGATGTATTAAAACAAATACCTTTTGCCAAGAAGCTTCTTGCCATTAAGGGAATTAGTGAAATTTCATTAGCCGGAATATTAGGTGAAGCAGGAGATCTAAGTGGTTTTTCACACGGTAATTCTTTACTTCGGCACGCTGGGTTGCATCTGGCTGAAGCAAGCTCTGGAAAGTGGAAAGGCCAAATGGTCATCTCTAAGCGAGGAAGATCCAGGCTAAGGCGTTTCCTTTACTTAGCCACCATGAGCCTTGTGATGAATAACATGGAATTTCGAGCCATTCACTCCCATAATGTTAAGGTGAAAAAAATGAAGAAAATGAAATCGATTATGAAATTGATAGGTAAGCTAGCCAGGATATTTGTTGGAATAGCACGCAGAAACGAGTCTTATTGTGCAGATAAAGTTCAACCTATAACTGAACTGGTTGCGTAGTTTTAAAGGGGGATTTTTTAATAGGGTTCTCGAAGGGAACCTTCAACAACTAATTTTCATAGACTTTTTCTTTTTACGAATGTTGGCTTATTCGTAGGATTTCAAATATGTACGGAGTACCAGATTTCTTGAACAAAAGGGCACCGACCCATCAGGTTAGCATAACTGGCCTTCACCCCTTGGATAGGCATGACGAAGGAATGATAGGGCAATTGACCCGTTGAGACATGGGAGGAAAAGCCTCCTGGGGCGGCGTGGAGAATGTACATTATATGGTAAAATGTGGAGTCTTGTACAACTCCTTTATTTCACTATGCCTTCACGAAATCTTCATGTCCTGAAATCACTCCCTTTACCCGTGAACTTAAATTCAAAGGTGATGAAATCCTGCGAATAAGCGAGTATTTGTGAGAAAATCGTATTAAACTGAGGGAGTTGAAGAGTGCTGTTTAATCTTTTTTCAACAATTGGGCCATATTGTTGAATAATCATTATCTTGATCTCCGCAATCAGGCGCATTTCATAAAGTGAGATGCGCCTTTTTCAAGATCGGTCCTATACAAATTTCTGTAGAGTTAAATGTTTGGAATAAAACCCCTGTATTCAAAATTAATCAAGTTGAATTATAATTTTTATAAATAAATAGGGGTTAATCTTGAATTAATGATTCAGGGAAACAGAGGAAAGAGGAAATGGATTATGTTTGTTAATATGTTTTGGACAATTTATTTAGGAATACTTGGTGCTGTTGCTATTGGATATCTTATTAAAGGAAAATATAAGACTTTTCCAGCAAAACTAGATTTTGTAATTTCGATTATTACCTGGATAGGACTTTTTGGTTACGTATCAAATATCCAAATAATAAATACTTCTTTATGGCAAATCGTGTTTTTTGGGGCGTTATTTTGGGACTTAATCTACAGCTTCTTCCTAGCTGACTACGGGGAGGAGTTCGAGGGTGTTTCACCTCCAGTCAAATACATCATTATTGCTGTAGTATTTGTACTTTTACTCGGTCCATTGTATTTTGGTCTCTATAAGTACGCATTCTAATTAGAGAAGTATACTTTAAGGCAGCTTTTTCTTTATGCAACTATAGGGGCAGATTAGTTGAAGAGTGCTGTTTGATCTTTGTTCAACAATTGGGCCATATTATTGAATAAGGCTTACTGAAAAATGGCAGTTTAGTTTAAGAAAGTGGATCGATAATATAGTAAATAATACTTCCCTTGACCCTGTACTATGGTACAGGGTTTATACTTTATATGAGGTGAGATAGATGCAATATCGTATTGGAGAACTAGCTGAAAAGTGTGGCGTTAACAAGGAGACCATTCGATATTATGAGCGTTTAGGCTTAATTCCAGAGCCTAATCGTACCGAAAAAGGATACCGAATGTATTCCCAACAAACGGTCGATCGATTGAATTTCATAAAACGGATGCAGGAATTGGGATTTACCTTAAATGAAATTGATAAATTGCTAGGGGTTGTCGATCGCAATGAAGCAAAGTGCCGTGACATATATGATTTCACTGTTCTTAAATTAGAGGACATCCGGCGTAAAATTGAAGATCTTAAAAAAATTGAACAAATGTTGATAGACCTTAAAGAGAGATGTCCTGAAAACAAAGATATTTACGAATGTCCTATTATTGAAACTTTAATGTATGAAGAAAAGAAAACAGAAAAATATTTATAGAAATAATAAAATGTAAAGGTGGAAAAATGATGGAAGATTGTTGTAGTAACCTTAAAGAAATAAAAATTGAAAATAATGGTGAGTGTCCATCATGTAAAAATAAAGCTAGAAATGTAAAGCTGATTACATTAAAATCATTGCTTAAACCATCTGCATTAGAAACATTAAACGCTAAAGAAATTCAGTATTTTTGTTCAACTGAAGATTGTAATGTAGTCTATTTTGATACGAATAATAAAAAGTACCTTGTATCTGATATTAAGGTAGCTGTTCATCAAAAAGATGACTCAGCAACTACACCCATTTGTTATTGTTTTGATTGGACAAAAGAAAAAATTAAACAATATGCGGAAAAAGTACTTACTCCTAATCCAGTAGAACATATTCGCGAAAATATAAAAGAAAACCGATGTGGATGTGAGGTAAACAACCCTCAAGGTAGTTGTTGCTTAGGAAATGTTACAAAGTTTATTAATCAATTTTCATAGGAGGGTTTTATGGGTTATTGTGAAGATATAAGAGAAATGATTGGAAATTCTCCACTGATAGTGGTGCGGCCAAGTGTAGCCATTATAAATAATAAAGGAGAAATTTTACTGAATAGATATTCAGGTGCAACTTGGGGAATTCCTGGCGGAATTTTGCAATTAAATGAGTCAGTTGAGGAATGTATTAAAAGAAATGTACAAGATGATTTAGGACTAACAATAAATTCATTACAATTATTTGGTGTTTATTCTGGTCTGGAACTCTATATGAAGCCAGAGGACGGTGAAGATGAGTATCACATCGTTGCGATAGGATACTTATGTACGGACTATGAAGGAGAAGTAACGCCTGATGAAAATCAAGAAATTGAAGCTGGATTTTTTAAATTAGAACAGTTGCCTGAAGAAACAGCTCCGTTTATTAAGAATAAGTTGGTTGAATTAAAAGGGCAACTTGAAAAAATTTGAATGCATCAAAATGAAGTTTTCCATCTTAGTTCCCACAGGATTAAATGTTGGTGGTACCCTTTATTGAGCTAAATTAGCTAATAGAAACTCATAAACTTGAATAATCGGGCGCGATTCTTTAATAAGAATCGCTTTTACTTAATGAACTAACGGGTGCTTTAGTGTAATAAGGAGTATTAAAATAATCGTACTTAGTTATAAAAAAGCTATCAATTCCATGATAGCTTTTTTATGTCTATATATAGTGCAAAATAACACTTAAAACAAGTGCAATTTATCTCCACAAATGACAATAATGGTTAAAACAAACGCTTTTTAATCCCTAAACTCTTCCCTTATTCAAAATCCCTATATAAAGTCAAAGAAACGTTTACAGGAATTTCCTTAGCGTGGGTTTCTTGTCAAAATGTTGGTGGTACCCCTTTAATGTGCCTACTCAAAGTACCGTACGTAGCAACCTACAGTATGTTTTGGACTTTCATCGTTTTAGCTTTTATAGTTGCAAGCACACAAGTGAATCTTGCCATCCAAAAAGCTTGAAAAAAAGTTTAAATTCTATTACTACATTTTCTACTACCCCAAGGATAATCTGTCTTTTTATCTAAAATCATTTTCTATTGTTCATGTTTCCAACTTGTAGATTGTCCTGAAGAAGGACAACTAGGAAACTTTTGTCCAGCATTTAATTCAACATGATCCCCATCTGAATCAATATAATGACCTGTTTCCATTACTTGTTCACCAGTTTTATGAGAGTGATGATGTTCTTGATTATGAGCCATAAATATCCTCCTATTCACATTGTTAAATTGAAAACTTAACAATCATATAGTGCCCTCAAAGTAGATCATTATTCAAAACGTATTTTCAGTTTTGATGTCTGTACTCCATATATTAAGCCGGATTCCTTATAGTAGGAAATCGGCTTTTCTTATCCAGAAATTGTCTTAGCGTATTGCTAGCAGGTGCTCCTAAACTGCAAATCGTTTCCGTACCCATGTACGGAATAGAAGTAGCTCTCACAAAACTAAATTGGAGATTAAACTAAAGAGTCATTAGAAGTTCTTTTTAATAAGAAGGTTATAATCTATATCCAATTGAACATGTAATAGGAAAGATTTAAGTTTTATTAAGAGTAAATAGGGAAAAGTTACAAAAGATAACATCATCACTAATGAATGGAGATGAATGAATGATATGTCAGATACAAATCAAATGCCTCGGGAAGAAGGAATAGATCATAGCTTGAGCCTTATGAGAGAAGGTTATATGTACATTTTGAACAGACGTCACAGTTTTAATTCTGATATATTCGAGACCCGATTGCTTGGCAAGAAAGCGATCTGCATGGTAGGAAAGGAAGCTGCGGAAGTTTTTTATGACACTGAGAAATTCAAAAGGAAAGATGCAGCACCGAACCGGGCGGTTCAAACACTGTTCGGGAAGAATGGTGTTCAGGCGTTGGATGGACAAGATCACAAATATCGAAAAGATATGTTTATGTCCAACATGTCCCCTGAAGGGATTCAAGGCTTAACAAACATTACAAAAATACAGTGGAGTACAGCACTAAATAAATGGGAACAGATGGACAAAGTTATTCTTTATGAAGAAGTAAAGGAGATCATGTGCAGAACAGCATGCCAGTGGGCAGGCGTACCGTTGGAAGAAGAAGATGTTAAGAAAATGACAAAAGACTTGGCAGCGATGTTCGAGTCTCCGGCTGCAGTAGGCCCAAACCATTGGCTAGGGAGAAATGCACGGAATAACGTGGAAAAAAGGATTGGCGAGTTAGTTGATAAAGTGCGTAATGGGGAACTAAAACCTCCAGAAGATACAGCTTTACATAGATTTGCCTGGCACCGTGATCAAGAAGGGAATCTATTAGCTACAAATACGGCTTCTGTAGAAGTAATTAATATCCTGAGGCCGATTGTGGCGATTGCTATATTCATCAATTTTACTGCGCTGGCGGTGCATCATTATCCGGAAGAAAGGGAGAAACTTGAATCCAGTGATGAAAAATATGCTCAGATGTTTGTACAGGAAGTTCGCCGTTTTTATCCGTTTTTTCCTTTTGTCGCGGCATTGGTAAAAAAAGATTTCATCTGGAACGGCTATAAATTTGAAGAAGGCACGTTAACCTTGCTTGATCTATATGGCACAAATCATGATCATGAAATTTGGGAAAATCCTGATGTGTTCAGTCCTGATCGGTTTGCCAAGTGGGAAGGAAGCCCTTTTAGCTTCATTCCGCAAGGTGGTGGTGATTACTTTATGGGACATCGCTGTGCTGGAGAGTGGGTCACCATTGAAATCATGAAAGTGAGTCTTGATTTTCTGGCCAAACGAATGGAATATGAAATTCCTGACCAGGATTTAAGTTACAGCCTGGTAAGCATACCAAGTATTCCACATAGCAAAGTAGTGATAAAGAATGTTAAACGAAAGTTGTAATCACACTAAATTATGGATATTCATTAGAAAGATAAATAAAAAAGTGACTCCATAATTATCGGAAAACGGTTTTATAGGCAGACCCCCTAATGTTTATTGAGAACTTAAAAAACAAAGCCTGATTTTTCTAACATGGAGAAATCGGGCCTTTTATAGTGAAAAAACCTCTATGTTTAAATCTGTGTTTACCTGACTACTACCTTTAGGTGTTCTACATAAATGGAAATTAAATTTAGTTATATATAGAATTATTTATTACAAACTAAAAAATATAAAGAATATTTTTTGAATCATATTCAAACATATATTTGACTATTTGTTTTTGTTTGCATATAATAATAATCAAACAAACATTTGATTGATATGGGGTGGAAAACTTGCAAAATGATGCATGTGAAGTTACGTGTATAGATGAAGAAAAAGTCATAAGAGTTAAAAATGAACTAATCCAACAAAATCCTTTGGAAGTAGCCAAAATTTTTAAAGCATTATCAGACGATACTAGGATTAAAATTGCCTATAGTCTCTCTTTAGAAGATGAATTGTGTGTATGTGATGTAGCAAATATTGTTGGTGCTACAACTGCCACTACATCTCATCATTTGAGGTTACTTAAAAATCTTGGATTAGCTAATTATCGAAAAGAAGGAAAGTTAGTCTACTATTCATTAGATGATGAGCATGTAAAGCAACTAATACAGGTTGCATTTGCACATCAGAAGGAGGTTGTTAAAATTGTCTGAAGCAAAAGCATTAGAGACTGAAAAAAATGTTTACCGGGTTCAGGGGTTTACATGTGCAAATTGTGCAGGGAAGTTTGAAAATAATGTAAAAAAACTTCCGGGAGTACAGGATGCAAAAGTGAATTTTGGAGCATCTAAGATATCCGTTTACGGTGATACAACAATTGAAGAGCTAGAAAAAGCTGGAGCATTCGAGAATCTTAAAGTTGCTCCGGAAAAACCCAGGAGGCAAGCTAAACCAGAGGTTAAAGAGGATAAAAGCGTATACCGTGTTGAAGGATTCACTTGCGCAAACTGTGCAGGGAAATTTGAGGGTAACGTAAAACAGCTTCCTGGAGTTGAGGATGCAAAGGTAAATTTTGGTGCATCTAAAATTGCCGTTTACGGTAATGCAACGATTGAAGAACTAGAAAAAGCAGGTTCGTTTGAGAATCTAAAAGTGACTCCTGACAAACCTATACGAGAAGCTAAACAAGAGGATATAAAAGAAGATAAAGTACCATTTTATAAAAGGCATAGTTCTCTACTTTATGCTTCCTTATTCATTGCCTTTGGATACCTTTCCTCGTTTGTGAATGGAGAAGAGAACATTGTTACTACCTTATTGTTTTTAGCATCCATGATTATCGGAGGGTTATCACTTTTTAAAGTCGGTTTGCAAAACTTACTACGCTTTGACTTTGATATGAAAACCCTTATGACAGTGGCAGTTATAGGTGGTGCTATTATTGGAGAATGGGCAGAAGTTGCCGTTGTTGTTATTCTCTTTGCAATTAGTGAAGCACTTGAGCGATTCTCTATGGATAAAGCAAGGCAGTCCATTCGTTCATTAATGGATATCGCTCCTAAAGAGGCACTCGTTAGACGGAATGGACAGGAAATAATGATTCATGTCGATGATATTGCTGTTGGGGATATCATGATTGTAAAACCTGGACAAAAGATTGCGATGGATGGTTTAGTCGTAAGTGGCTACTCTGCCGTCAACCAAGCAGCTATTACAGGTGAATCAGTCCCTGTCGAGAAAACGGTTGATGATGAAGTATTTGCAGGTACGTTAAATGAAGAAGGATTACTTGAAGTAAAAATAACGAAACTTGTAGAAGATACAACGATTTCTAAAATTATTCATCTTGTTGAGGAAGCACAAGGAGAACGAGCTCCTTCGCAAGCCTTTGTCGATAAATTCGCGAAATATTACACGCCGATTATTATGATCATTGCAGCATTAGTTGCTATAGTCCCTCCTATATTCTTTGATGGCAGTTGGGAAACATGGGTGTATCAAGGATTAGCTGTTCTTGTTGTTGGGTGTCCTTGTGCGTTGGTCATATCGACTCCGATTTCAATTGTTTCAGCGATTGGGAATGCTGCGAAAAAAGGTGTTCTTGTAAAAGGCGGAGTGTATTTAGAAGAAATGGGTGCCTTAAAGGCCATAGCGTTCGATAAAACAGGTACATTAACAAAAGGTGTCCCAGTTGTGACTGATTTTAATGTGCTTAACAAACAGATAAATGAAAAAGAATTACTATCCATCATTACTGCATTAGAGTATCGTTCTCAGCATCCACTTGCATCAGCTATCATGAAAAAAGCAGAAGAGGTGAACATTGCTTATACTGACGTACTGGTTGAGGACTTTTCATCAATTACTGGTAAGGGTATCAAAGGCATTGTAAACGGGATTACTTATTATATCGGTAGCCCTAAACTCTTTAAGGAATTGTTGACAACTGATTTCGATTTAGACTTAGAACAAAATGTAACAACTCTTCAAAATCAAGGGAAAACAGCGATGGTTGTTGGAACTGACAAAGAAATACTCGCTGTTATTGCCGTAGCTGATGAAGTACGTGAATCAAGTAAAGAAATCATTCAAAAACTACATCAACTTGGAATCAAAAAGACTGTTATGCTTACAGGTGATAATAAGGGTACTGCGAATGCAATAGGCGGTCATGTCGGAGTATCAGATATTCAAGCTGAACTGATGCCACAGGACAAATTAGACTATATTAAACAATTAAGATCCGAGTACGGAAACGTAGCTATGGTTGGAGATGGTGTCAATGATGCTCCTGCGTTAGCAGCTTCTACAGTTGGGATTGCAATGGGTGGAGCTGGTACAGATACAGCCCTGGAAACAGCAGACGTGGCTCTAATGGGAGACGATTTAACAAAACTTCCATTCATTGTAAAGCTTAGCCGAAAATCTCTAAATATAATCAAAGCTAACATCACTTTTGCCATTGCGATTAAATTAATTGCCTTACTATTGGTTATCCCAGGTTGGTTAACGCTCTGGATTGCCATCCTTTCAGATATGGGCGCAACCCTTCTGGTAGCATTAAATAGTTTACGACTTATGAAAGTGAAAGAATAAAGGGAAAAGGGCTTTCCAGACAGCTTGGAAAGCCTTTTTTCTAAAAATGAAAACATTATAGTGTGAAATCTAAATATTCAGTCTAATTAAAAATGAAAAGATTGGGTATAAGTAAAACATCAGGTTGTATATTACATACGCCTCATATGGAACAATAACGATTCTAATTATAATAATTAAAAATAATTGTCTTCATTCATCATCAAATTATCGAAGGAGGAACTGAAATGACTGATAAAGTTAAAAAGGATCTAGATTTGTTAGTTATAGGCGCAGGATCAGGAGGTTATGTAGCTGCAATACGAGCTGCTCAGTTAGGTAAAAAAGTGGTTTTGGTGGATAAAGCAGAATTAGGAGGAGTTTGCCTTAACCGTGGGTGTATACCTTCAAAGGCTCTCATTAGTGCTTCTGAACGAGTAAAACACATAAAACAGGCCAACTCAATGGGAATAAAGGTTTCTGGTGAAGTTGAAGTAGATATGCCAGAAGTAGTGAAGTGGAAGGACGGTATAGTGAATAAACTTACGAATGGGGTTCAAACTTTGCTAAAAGGCAATGGAGTGGAAGTAATTAGTGGGGAAGCTTATCTCACCGAACCCTATGCTGCCAAAATCAAAATTGGTAACGAAGAACAATTATATTCTTACAAAGATTTAATTATTGCGATCGGATCTCTTCCTTTCGAGTTAAAAAATATGCCATTTGATAAAAAAAGAATCATCTCTTCAACTGAGGCACTGATGCTTCAAGAAGTACCAAAACATTTAGTTGTAGTAGGTGGTGGGTATATTGGTTTGGAGTTGGGGACTGCTTATGCCAAATTCGGGGCTAAAGTGACCATTCTTGAGGGATCAGAAACAATTCTTCCAGGGACGGATCCTATGCTTACAAATGTAGTAAAACGTCATTTAAAGGAACTTGGAATAACAGTAATAACGAATGCTTTAGTCCAAGGCGGAGAAAATACAGGCGATGAAGTAAACGTTAAGGTTCAGGTTAATGGGAAAGAAGAGATAATTAAAGGGGATTATTGTTTGGTTTCCATTGGAAGAAAACCGAACACAGGAAAAATCGGGTTAGAAAATGTTGGAGTAGATCTTGACCAACGCGGGTTTATTAAGATAAATGATAAATGTCAAACAAACGTTGAACATGTTTATGCGATTGGTGACTGTGCCGGTGGTTACCTTCTTGCTCATAAAGCAAGCTACGAAGGTAAGATAGCTGCAGAGGTGATAAGTGGGTTAAAGAGTGTAATTGATTACCAAGCAATGCCTTTTGTTATTTTTAGCGACCCTGAAGTAGCCTATACAGGTTTAACGGAAAAGGAAGCAAAGGAAGAAGGATACGAAACGGTTTCTAGTCGTTTTCCATTTCAAGCTAACGGCAGAGCATTATCTGTTTCTGATGCCGATGGTTTTGTACAAGTTGTGGCAGATAAGGAAACTAATCGGGTGTTAGGGGTACAAATGGTAGGGCCAGAAGTATCATCACTTATTGCTGAAGCAGTTTTTGCCATTGAGTCAGGGGCAACCGCAGAAGATCTTAGCCTTACGATTCATGCCCATCCAACTCTACCTGAGCCATTAATGGAAGCTGCGGAAGGTGTTATGGGACATGCTATTCATATGCTAAATAAAAAGCAATGATGTGAGAACAGGCGACCTGCACTCAGCATAAGTGCAGGTTGAATTTTTCAATTTTAACTGAGTGGAAATAATGGATATACTGTTTTACGTCTTTATTTAGGACTTTGCTAATGTCTTGGCTGGCTTTATTTATTGCCATGCCAGAATCGTTGGAACTTTATTAATTTAGTGCATGTTTATTATTATGGGATTTGGGTCGAACTTTTTATTCTAGCTATTTCTTCCTCCCCATTTTCATTTTGGAGAAAAAACTCATCAACATTCTCATCAAAGCACACCTTGGTGCTTTAAATTATAACTAAAATGATATATTTTATTTAGATATATTCAAATATTTGTATAAAGGTTTTAATGAAATTATAATGGAGTTGGTAAAAAAGTGGGCGCAACCATTATTTCTGCAATTGGAGCATTCATCGTAACCAATATTGATGACATTTTTGTTTTGATGCTACTGTTCTCCCAGTCAAAAGCACATACTAATGTGACCGACGTTGGAAAGATTAACATGCAGACAAAGAAAAATCTGATCTACCCTAGAGATATAGTAATTGGACAATATTTAGGATTTTCCTTGTTAGTTTTGATTAGTCTTTTAGGAACTTTTGGTGTGATGTTAATTCCAGAACAATGGGTAGGATTACTTGGTCTAATCCCGATATATTTAGGGATTAAGCTGTTTATCAAGGGTGAAGATGAAGATGAAGGTGCGATCATTTCTAGTTTAAACTCAGGAAGATTTAGTAAACTCTTTATGAGTGTAGCCTTCATTACATTTGCCAATGGTGGAGATAACATCGGAATTTATGTTCCGTTTTTCTCGACTTTAGGTACAAATCAATTAAGCATTACAGTTATTACATTTTTAGTCATGGTGGCCATTTGGTGTTATATAGGTTATCGTTTAGCAGCCTTTAGGCATGTTTCTGAAATATTAGAGAAATATGGAAGATGGATTATTCCTATTGTCTTTATTGGATTAGGTATATATATCATGCTAGAAAGTAATACTTTTAGTACCCTGTGGAATTTACTGAATTAAATATGTTACCACATCCTCCCTTTGGAATTTTCCAAAGGGTTTTGTTTTTCATAAAGTGTTTGTTTTCACATCATTAGGGGCATTATATAAAATGCTTTGTGGGAATTGAAATGTTCGTGTAAAGGATTATGAATGGGAAAGAAGATCTTATGAATCACTATTTTTAATTTCATTAATTAGATCGTTTAGGAGGTATGTATTTTTATGGGAGTAAAAATAGTTTCTGTAAAGGAATTTGCTAAAAAAGTCATGAATCATGAGAGCTTATTTATAGTAGATGCGAGAAATCAGAATGATTTTGAGGATTGGAAAATTGAAGGGAAAAACGCCGAGGTTATCAATTTACCTTACTCAGAGGTGAAGGAGAATATAGGACAATATGTACATAAACTGCCTAAAGACAGAAGAATTTACACTGTTTGCGCTAAGGGGAATTCTTCAAAGATGATGGCGGAACTGTTGGAACAAGCAGGTTGTGAAGATGTTTATTCCATTGAAGGTGGGATGAGGGCATGGAGCGAACATCTTGAGCCTGTAAAAATTGGTGATTTGAATAGTGGAGGTGCAATTTATCAAATTATACGTCTAGGAAAAGGGTGTTTATCCTATTTGATTTCTTCAAATGGTGTAGGGGCTATCATCGATAGTAATCGTATGATCGATACTTATGAACGGCTTACGAAGGAGTATAATATTAGCATTAAATATGTATTGGACACACATCTTCATGCGGATCATATTTCAGGTGGAAGAAAACTTGCTGGTAAACTAGGAGCAACCTATTATCTACCTTCTAAAGATGCCAGAGAAGCAGAATTTAAATTTGTTCCTATAGAAGATGGAAACGAATTTAAAATTGGAAATACCGTCATACAAGCTCTTTATTCACCGGGACACACTATCGGAAGTACATCTTTTATCATAGACAATCAATATTTATTAACCGGAGATATTTTATTTATCGATTCTATAGGGCGTCCAGATTTAGCTGGAAAAGCAGCAGATTGGGTTACGGACTTACGACAAACTCTATATAAACGTTATAGGGAACTCGCAGATGAGTTGATAGTCTTACCAGCTCATTTCATGGGGATTGACGAAATGAATAATGATGGAATTATTTCTGAAAGGCTGGGAGTTTTATATCAAGAAAATCATGGCTTGAATATACAGAGTGATGAAGAATTCAGTAAGGCTGTAACAGAAAATTTACCACCCCAACCTCACTCCTATGAGGAAATCCGCCAAACCAATCTGGGGAAAATTGCTCCGGAAGAAGATCAAGAAAAGGAAATGGAGATTGGGCCAAATCGTTGTGCCATTCGTTAAATGTTTATTAAGATGATTTGTTTATTCTAAATAGATTAAATTTCATGATAAGTTTCTGCATCTATTGTTTAAACAACAACGAAACATAATAAACTCTTAATTACGACAGATGTGCCCTTTGGGAAGGTCTCTTTCCAATGAATGAAGATGTGGTAAACAAGTTAATGATTTCAAAGCTTTTTTATTTGTGGGAAAATGAAATATATATCAAAAAAGAAAGAGATGGGTTCAAATGTCCCAGCTCTTTCTCTTTGGCTCATTCACATTTCAATAACAATCATCATACATGGAATAGTTTTGGCTTTGATGGTTATTCGTGGTACTTTGCGTACTATCATTTGAATTTGTATGTGGTGTACTTACATTCTTTGATGTGGAGGTTTCATTAGGGATATTGTTTTGATTATTCATGAAAGAGTTCATCATTTCAGAACAATAATCCATCATTTGTTGCAAATTTCCATTTCCATGACTAGGAGTGTTGTTTGAATGTGCAAGAGCAGCAGTGCTAATACCAAGAATCAATGCTAAAGCTGCCATAAACGCAAGTAATTTTTTCAATAATTTCACCCTCCTTTGTCCTCATTATACCCATATATTTGAATTACGAAAACAGGCAAGATCGAAATTTAAAAATCAAAAATCATAAAAGCTTTCCCTTAAGTAAAGAAAATTACATGAAATGAAAGATGAATTTGCATCCGAATCCTCTCCTTAGGATTGTTTTCTCTCTAATTTTGACTCCTTAAAAGAGCTAATAATAAATAAGACAACGCCACAAAACAAAAATACATCCGCAGTATTAAAAATAGGATAATTAATAAATGTAATCTCGAACATATCTGTTACTTCCCCGAAAATCAGCCGATCTATAACGTTTCCCGTTGCCCCACCTAAAAAAAAACCAATGGCTATTCGTGTCAACCTATCAGAGACTTTACGAGAATAAGTTAGGCCCGAAACTATCACAATAATCGCAATACTTATTAAAAATATTTTTTGTCCTGAAAAAATTCCCCAAGCAGCACCTGCATTTCGATGAGATGTCAATTGGAAAAAACCATTGATAATCGGGATGGATTGCCCATAGTCCATAAAATTTCTAACTAAATATTTAAATAGTTGATCAATACTTAGTGTTAATAAAATGATCCAGTACATAGTTGTCACCTCAGAGTTTTATAAATAAATGAAGAGAATTTAATTAGTCTAATTAGTCCAAGAGTGACCAGAGGTTGGTCCCTTTTTGCATTTCCCCCCTAAAAGTTGTCATTTGAAAATTTACAAGTTCACATTGCTATCCGTAAGTAGGCGGAGAGTTTTTTAATCTACAAATAATGGAACTACTTATTCAAATATTTGTTTGAATATATTGTAATTTTAGATTAAAATTATTAACGTAAAATGTCAACATTAAAATGATTGTTTGAATGAAAAAGAAAGGGGAGAGTAAAATGAAAAACAAAAGAACCAGATCTATTGTACGTATTAGCCTTCTACTACTTATGGCTTTAGCAGTGGCTTATGCTCTTTATCTAAATTTCTTCATGGAAAAAACACGCGTTCAAGCAGGGGATCAAGCACCTGACTTTGTGCTTGAAAATATGGAAGGAAATAAAGTTCAGTTATCCGAACTCAAAGGAAAAGGCGTATTCTTGAACTTTTGGGGAACATGGTGCAAACCATGTGAAAAAGAAATGCCCTTTATGGAACGTCAATACAATTATTTCAAAAATCAAGGGGTTGAAGTATTAGCAGTTAATATAGGGGAAAGTGACGTTGCAATCGAAACATTTGCAAAACGGTATGGCCTAACATTTCCGATACTGAAAGATAAAAAAAGTGTTGTTACAGAAACCTATGATATTACCCCTATTCCGACTACTTTTTTGATAGATAAGAACGGTATAGTAACCAAGGTAATAACGGGAAGTATGACAGAAAGGGATATTTCAAACTACATGGAAGAAATAAAACCATAAACTCTATAATAATTTTTAGGTGGGATAATCATGGAACAGCTTAATTTATTTCTTGCATTTGGTGCGGGTTTTTTATCATTTCTTTCACCTTGTTCACTTCCTTTGTATCCGGCATTTCTTTCATATATTACAGGAGTGTCTGTAAATGATTTAAAAAAAGAAAAAGGGATTTTACGAAGTAAAGCTATCATTCATACCATCCTGTTTTTAGTAGGATTTTCAATCATCTTTTTAGCGTTAGGGCTGTCCACTTCTTTTATCGGTAGATTTTTTTTGAATTATCAAGATTTACTAAGACAACTTGGAGCTATTTTGATGGTGTTTTTTGGTTTAGTCCTAACAGGGGTTTTTAAATTCAATTTCCTACTTTCTGATAAGAAAATTCATTTTCAAAAGAGACCTTCAGGTTATGTAGGATCGATTTTAATTGGGATTGGTTTTGCGGCAGGATGGACTCCTTGTACAGGTCCAATCCTTGCTGGAGTCATTGCGTTAGGTGTATCAGACCCAGGAAAAGGACTATTATACATGATTTTTTATGTCTTAGGTTTTTCCATTCCTTTTCTATTAATGTCTTTATTTATCGATAAGATGACTTTTCTAAAGAAACACAGTGCAATCTTTATGTCTATAGGAGGCATTTTGATGATTGCGATGGGAGTATTATTGTACTTTGATATGATGACTAAAATTATTGCAGTGTTAACAAGATTGTTTGGAGGATTTACAGGATTTTAAAAAGGTTTTTAGGATTTCTAGGACAACTGTATTTCAATTTTAACAAACTATATTTTCTATTATTAGCAAGTTTAGACCAATCAAACAAGCGAGAGAAGTAAAAATGAGTAAAGGAGGAAAAGATGTGGTAGCTCTTAGTAGCAATTTACTATATGCAGCATTCTTACTATATCTAATTGCAACATTTCTATTTGGAGGAGCCATTCGAGATAAGAGAAAGCAATACGAAAAGCCGAGCAAATGGGCGACAGTTGCAATAAGTGTCACAATATTAGGTTTTGTTGCACATCTTGGTTATTTTGTCACTAGATGGACAGCTTCTGGACACGCACCGGTGAGCAATATGTTTGAGTTTATAACCGCATTCTCTATGATGTTTGTAATGGGATTCATGATCCTTTACTTTTTATATAAAGTAGCCATTTTAGGTTTATTCACCTTACCAATTACATTATTAATTATTGCCTATGCAAGTATGTTCCCAACAGACATCTCTCCATTAATACCAGCATTGCAAAGCGATTGGCTTGCTATCCATGTAACAACAACGGCACTAGGTTCGGCAATTTTAGCCAGTAGTTTCATAGCAGGGGTCATTTATTTACTTCGTTCTGTTGATCAAACTAAACGCTCAAAGGGAACTTTTTGGCTTGAAATTGTCATGTACACGATTGTGGGAATACTTGCTTTTGTAGTGATTACAAGTGTTTTCAGAGGAGTGGAGTACGAAGCCGTCTACAAATGGGTTGATAAAAATGATCAAGAGGTTGAAATGACATATAATCTACCTTCGATTGTAGGTCCCCATCAAGGCGAATTACTTACAAAGGATAAAATGAAAGCCTTTGTTGAAGTACCAGCTATCATTGCAGCAGGAAAATTAAACACCGTCATTTGGTCAGCATCTACAGGTTTATTTTTATACGGGATGCTAAGACTGATTTTAAGAAAACGTATTTCTGCAGCCCTTCAGCCACTAACGAAAAATATCAAACTTGATTTGGTCGATGAAATTGGATACAGATCGGTTGCAATAGGCTTTCCAGTCTTTACTTTGGGTGCACTCATTTTTGCGATGATTTGGGCTCAAATTGCATGGACGCGTTTCTGGGGATGGGATCCTAAGGAAGTATGGGCCTTAATTACATGGTTATTTTATGCTGCGTATTTACATTTACGGTTAACAAAGGGCTGGCAGGGTGAGAAATCAGCATGGCTCGGAGTCATTGGTTTTGCGATTATTATTTTCAACTTAATTTTCGTTAACCTAATTATTGCTGGTCTACATTCATATGCATAAAAGAAAAATTATTAGCAATTATGTTTTTTTTTAAAAACAAGTTAAAAGTTAATTTGAAAAATCCAATTTTTTTTTATCCAGGCACCTGGAGGGGGATAATTTTGTAGAACCCCTCCATTTATGTAAATCGAAAGTATGTTTTTAACTGTGTTAAAAACAAAAACGTATTTGAATTTTTATTCAAATTCAACTCTCCATATGATGAAAAGAGAGTAGAACCATCGACTTAAAAATTTCATCATCAATATAGTAAAATGCTAATTTACCTTCCTTTCTATAATTAGCTACACCTGATCGTTTTAAGAACCGCAAATGATATGAAGCTGTAGCAATTGAGGACCGAATAATATTAGCCACATCACATACGCAAAGTTCCCCTTCCATAGCTAATGAAAGAATAATCTTTAATCGTGTCTCATCAGCAAGAAGTTTAAATTTTTCCGATAGATGAAGTGTGTTTTTAGAACTTAACAAATCTTGTAACTTTGCTACTTTTATAGGGTCATAACAATATATCTCACATTCATCTTCTAGAGATTCTTTCATATTTTTATCAACTAAAGACAATTCTCCCACCTCATTAAAAAATATGTGATTAGCTTATAATGAGTAAGCATTCATGTCAACATTCAGATAATTACTTGAATAATAACGTGAAGTGTTTCATATTCTCTTATGTCTTAATGCGTAAGCAAATCTAAATTATGTGTTACGTATATCAGATCTTAGCAAAAAACGTGTGAGAGTAATCAAATCATAACTTATTATGAATGAAGGGATGAATTTTTAATGGATAAAAAAAAGACAGATGAGTATATACCTGCACTAAAATACCATTGGATGACTCGATTTTATGATCCATTAATTCAATGGGGAATGCAGGAAAAAAAGTTTAAAACACATTTAGTAAAACAAGCAACTCTCCAACCAAATGAAACGATAATGGATTTAGCTTGCGGTACAGGTACACTTGCACTTTTAATACAGCAATTACAACCTGGTGTGCAAGTAATTGGGGTTGATGCTGATCCTAAAATATTATTAATTGCTAAGGAGAAAATTAAAGAAACTCAAGTTAGTAATATCACATTTGAGGAAGGGTTTTCTGATAAACTTCCCTTTTCCAATAACCTATTTCATCATATATTTACAAGTCTATTTATTCATCATTTAACTCTAGAGATAAAAAAGAAAACATTTAAAGAAGTTCTTCGGACACTCAGATCTGGTGGCCAATTTCATATTATTGATTTTGAGAAGCCACAAAATTGGTTGATGCGTGTCGCTTTTTTCCCTATACAATTTTTAGATGGGTTTGAAACAACTTCAACCCATGTTAAAGGGATTATTCCTAATCTTTTAAAAGAATCTGGATTTGTCTCAATTGAAGAAACTGGTCAATTTTCAACTATCACAGGCACACTAAGGGCATATAAAGCCTTCAAGCCATAAGCTGTTTGATTTTTATTCAGACTTCTTTCATTTTAAGTATGAATTTTTTTATCTTCATTTTACTTTAAAGGTGTGAGTAGCACTGACAATTTTAATAAAGAGAGATGGGAATGACATACATGGAGAAGATTTCACCTTTCAATGCAATTTTGGATATCTGGAAGGTTAAACGAAGCAAACCGGAAGACATTCTACCCCGGCAACAATCTCGTTTAGCCGACCTTATCAGTTTTGCAAGATCGAACTCTCGATATTACGCACAAAAATACAGGGAGTTGCCAGAGCATATCACAAGCTTACAGCAACTCCCTCCGGTCACGAAATCCGAGCTCATGACCCATTTTAATGATTGGGCGACGGACCCAGAAGTCACCATCGAAAGTGTGAAAGAATTCGTATCAGATATGTCGTTAATCGGACATCTGTATTTAGGGCGGTATATGGTTTCGACTACCTCGGGGTCGACAGGTGTGCCAGGGATTTTTATTCAAGATAAAGGTTCAGATACGGTCATGAAATCTTTAGTAGCTTTTCGAGGAATGATAAAATTGAAATGGAGTGACATGTTGAAAATTGTGGTCAAAGGTGGACGAAATGCGGCGGTATGCTCTACAGCCGGACATTTTACAGCATTCTCCACTGCTGAACGCTTGCGCTTAAAACGGCCATCAAATGGAAAAATAAAAGTTTTTTCTATCCACTCCCCCCTTTCCACACTTGTCAAAGAATTGAATGAATATCAACCGGTTGTATTGGGAGGGTATGCAACCGTGATGGAAATTCTGGCAGAAGAACATAAAGCAGGCCGGTTACATATTCAGCCTGTGGCGATCCTTTTAGGTGGAGAAAAGTTATATCCCAATATTCGTGCGAAATTAGAATCTGTTTTCCAAGCTCGCGTTCTAGATATGTATGGAAGTACGGAAGCAACAGCCATGACTTTCGAATGTGAAGAAGGTCATTTTCATGTAAATACCGATTGGATCATCTTTGAACCGGTAGATGAGTATTACCAACCTGTGCCACCAGGGAAGCAATCCCATTCGGTTCTAATTACTAATCTGGCCAACAGAATTCAGCCCCTTATTCGTTATGAATTAACCGACCGTGTCATCATGTCTCTAGAACCATGTAAATGCGGAAGACCATTCCCGGTTATACAAGTCGAAGGGCGAACCGATGACATTTTAAAATTCTCTGCCACCAACGGACAAATCGTCAATATACTGCCATTGGCTTTGAAAACCATTGTCGAGGAAATACCAGGAGTAAAGCGTTTTCAACTGATTCAAACAGCATCGGATCAGTTAACAGTACGTTTAGAAATGGACGAGGGTAATTCAAGAGATCAAGTCTGGGAAAATGTTAGAGAAGCCCTATTAGATTACTTTGCAACACAGGGGCTAATTACCATTTCAATAGAAAAATCTAATGAGTTGCCACAAAGGAACCCTAAAAGTGGCAAGTACCAGCATATTTGGATTGATTATCGTGAATAACCAAATGGTAATGTATCGGGATTTATACAAAGAATAACACGACCAGAATAGTGACTAAAAAGCCGATGATTCCTTAGCGTAGGAAAAGTCGGCTTTCTTCTTGTCGAAAATTGCTTAGCGTATATTTTCCGCGTTTTGTTGGTAGGACCCTTTTTAATAAAATAAAAAAAACTGGCTTAACAGGATTTTACATCAAAGAAGTGCGAGATTTAAAGTTTACATACTATACATGACTAATATGTGCAAACCTTTAGTTTGTATAACTTTTTTCAATTTAGGTCTTGATAAATAATGAACCATCCGGAATATCTACCTGGAAACTATTCAGGGAATTTAAAACTGACCTCATTTTTTAACTATACTATAATAATTAGAGGATAAAATGTTCAATATACGACCATTCAATTCTCTTTTTTTGTATATTAAAATGATTAAGAAGATTTAAGAAAATATGTCTACTATGTTTAATATAGGGGGCAAGTTTAATAAATGAGGGTTCAAGAAGTTTTCCTAGAGAAACAGCAAAAGATACATGCTCATAGATGGTGAGGGAGGTTAGTTCCATAAGGAAATGGATTATTTTACACTTATGAATAATTACTCTTTATTGTTATTATTTTTTTAAAGGTTCAAATTATTTTTTATTTGATATCGTTAATTCACCATTAAGGAATGTGATTTACTGTGAGAGCAATAAATTCAATTAACTTCGTTACAAAGTTATTAATTTTATTAATTTTTTTCTATTTTAATACATATATTTGTTTTTATGCAAAAGACAAAACAGAATGCATAGTTACTGCCTGTATAGGTATCTTTCTAGTGATTTTAGTGGCAACTATTGGATTTCTTCTAAATAAAAAATAATCGATGGAAAGCAGGAAAATAGAAGAAACTCGTCAAAAACAGCCTTTACTCCCGTTGAGCAAAGGCTGTTTTAGGGATAGATTCTCTCAATCCTTTCCCAATTATTAAAATTGCTGAAAGAATCTTTCAGCAACAATTTCTTTTACGCAACAATTTCTTTATTTATTGTACTTCCTGATGCTGAAAGATCATTTATGATATCCTGGGCCACCTTATCTAATTCAAATATCATTAATTCTAAATCATCGACAGTTGCCTTCTCGAATATAGTTCTTGATTTGTCAGGGACTAACAAACCAGTTCTATATGATTTATTGTCATAAACATTTTTCAAAAATGAAAGGGAGTTTGTAATAATCCTCAACGGTGATTGGCCAACTAAGTAAGAAGAATTATCCTGGTGATACATAAGCGCAGCAATATCATAACTACTGAGATTAATTTTTGCATCACCGTCAGCCTTTAATGTCTTTAATAATCTCACAACCTTTTTATAATTTGTTGCTGTTTGAAGATCTTTATCATTCAGAAGCTTATTATGATAAAAAGGTGTGTTTGCTAATCGTGCTTTATTATGATAATCCAGGATCTTGACCCCTCGATGGTATTCTTCTTTCGTTTGATTATACAAATTTGTGTTATACCAGTTTGATGGTACTACATCGACTTTTCTTCTTAAGGAGCCTCCTTGTAACCCAATTGATTTCGCACCTGAGTTATCAACGTCTGCTGCCGGAAAAGCACTTGACAGAATAGAATAACATTCCTCTCTCAGTTCACATAAATCCTTCACCGGATCTCCTGCATACGGATATGTAGGTTTTTGAGGGGCTTCCAGTGAATAGAAACCTGAATGCAGCGTTAATAAATCAATATCGCTGTGGGCCTTGATATGTGTATTATTGGTGACTGATCCCTGATATCGAAACTCAACATCAAAACCACTGTCTTTAAGTTTTGAAAGTTGATTCTTTACTCTTTCCCCTTCTGCAATTGTATTATGGGTATACTTTAAATCAACCGGATTCATTGCACCGATTACGTACTTTATAGTGGAAGACTCTTTTAGTTCTTCATAGGATTCCTTTATTACTTCATACTCACCAAATTCGGACTTAATTAACTCGCCATCTTCTTGTCTTCTTTTTTTAAGGTTATCCAACCTTTTAGAGTAGTCAAAATTCCCCATTTTTTTTCTTTCCTCCTATTCAACTTCATATCCCCATAAGATTGTCTATCTTTCATGTTATTAAAATAGCAGCCTTCAGCTGTTTTTCCATCCTCGCTAAAGGTTAAAATGCAATACCCATCATGTTTTCTTAGATCCTTATCTGAGTTAGCACTTGGATTATTTTCATAATGATATGATAACTTATATCCCATCCCTGCATAGTACTTAATTCCACCCGTGGTACTTAATGAACTAGAATCGGAATTTTTAGTTTTTAAAGTAATCAAGATTTTGTCCCATCTTTGCCTTATAGTTATAGTTCCATCCCACTTAAATTGTTTATTCAATCTAATGTTATTTGATAGTCCGGAACATTCCCATACACCATCTAAATTTGGAAAGTTAAAGATTTTCTGGAACAGAGGGACTTTCCAAACTAAGAGATTAAACAATAGATAGAGTGCGTAAAATAAAGTCACACCACTTAGAGAGATAGTAGCAACAATGGGGGCATTAAGGACTTCTTGAACCCAAGGTTGGATACGATTTGATACCAGGCTAGATAAACCCATAGATGCCATTGCAATCCCAAATAATATCTTGTGTTTAGGATGGTCAATCACAGTATACTCATGCATAAAAATCCCCATTCTTTATTGTTGTTTTAACTTAATGATTACTAATTTAATAGTACTTTATTCACAACTAAAAGACTAGTTAAAATTGTTCGTTTTTCCATTTCATAACAAATTAAACTTTTTGGGTTCACTTCACAATTTAGTGGCCTTCTTTTCTATAATAAGGTTTTGTACTAAATAATTAAGTTATTGAAAATAAGGGTCATAACTAAAGACTAATAAAGTGTCGGGTTCCGAATTAATTAACTTTAGATAGCCTTGCTACACGATATTGTAGCAGGCTGTAACCTTTTAAAATTAAATTAACTTTCTACACTTCTTTCTGATCGTACATTCATTTCGCTTTGATGAGTGTATTCCCGACTAAATTTAAGTTTTTTTATTTTTTTTTATTTAATCAGAAAATTTAAGTATACTTCTGTGAAAGGGGTGATGTTAATGAATAATTTGTTAATCAATAAAGATGATTTTATAAAAGAGATTATGATTGAGGATGTTTATATACTTAAATGGAAAATACCAAATTCTGTTCTCTTGAAAAAAAGGTTATATGGTGTAGCAAGAAAAGATATAGAAATCGATACAGTATATATGAACTTTAGTATCCGTGGTGCAGCATATACTTTTTACACTCACAGCTATGTGTTTCAAAAAGGCCTTTGGTTTGAACCTGGACTGTTGATGGGTTACCTTAAATTCAAAAAAAATATAGATAGGTCATTAGATGAAAAACACTTAGAAAGATTGAATAAATGTCCTCTTACTGGAGAGGAATATATTCCATTAAAAAACGTAACAAGAATACCTATATATCATCAAACAGACTATAAATCAGCTTTTAAACACCGTTCTAGTGCTTTTGTAGAAGAGTATTATAACAAGGAGGGAGAATACTTAGATGAAGAATTTTTCTTTTCAATATTAAGTTCGCGTGGCTTTGATATAGAAGAGGTGCGTTTGATAAACTGTAATGAACAGCAATAATGCAAAAAACTCGTCAAATCTAGACGAGTTTTTTTATTTTTATATTCTCTAGTTTTTTTACTTTTATCAAAGTATCTCTTCTCTGTTTCGTTGTAATCTTCACTCAATATAATCTATCAGTTTTAGCTAGGGTAAAGAGATTTAATCTGTGATGCCTTTATATTTAATCAGTAAATCATTAGATAAGAATCTCCATAGAATCTGCATATTTATCAATAAAGACATTTAATTAAATGAGTACCCATAAAATGATAAAAAATAAAATTAAACAGGAAAGGAAGATCTTTTTGTGAAAAAGAGGGTGAAAATAAGTCCTGTATTTTTCCTTTTAATGCTCATGTTACCTACTTTATATCTAGAATCGTCTTATTTGGATTCTTTGTATAATACTGACCCCCTTTTTATGGACAAGAAAGTGTAAATGAAAGTGAACCAGCTATGGCTGAATCTAAAGAACAAAAGGAAGAACCATTACTCTTTGAATTAGATGAAAGGCTTATTGATAAAGATGTCATTGATGGTTATCTTGTAGATACTTATCGTGAATATGAACTCTACAAAGATAAGAGTGGAAAGGTTATAAAAGTTATTCCAACATCAAACTACAATTATATTCGTTATAAAATATACAATTAATACTCTTGTAATGATTGGATAAATGACCTTAGAGTTGTCATCTGGATGTCTCGAAAGAATTCTAAGAAAATAGGACTGAGAAGGAATAAAGAGTTTATCTTTGGGGGTAGGAAGTAAGTGATGAGGCAGATATATATAATTTTTGGAAGATTTCCATTGAACAAAAATAAAAGATTCTAGATTACCCATTTATATTTAATTGGGGAAAAGGAGTGATTATATGAACAATAGAAAAAGATATATAACTACTCCCATCAGGTACATGGCAATGGTGCTTTTTGGAATGATACTAACCTTTTCATTAGTAGCTTTTCTCGTCACATCCCCATTAAATTTCACTTCCAGAACTGTAAATGGCATAATTGGCAACTCTGCTATAGATCAAGTATTAATATTGGCATTGAACAGTGAGAATCATTACTTTTATCAAAAGCAAAGTATGAATTCACCATCCCTGATGGAATTATCTTTTGAATCCATGACAAATTTTAAAATAAATGACACTCGCACATTGCTTGGCCTGGAACTACCAGGCTTATCGATCTATAACACGGAAATCGCTGTGGCGGGGAAAGGAACCAATATAACAAATTTGCCGGTTGAATCAGGGCCACCATTAGATATTTACCTTAAAGATAGAGAAATTGCCGAAGAGAATTTAAAACAACCAGAAGAGGATGGAAAACAAGAAGATGCAATAAACCCACAGGAAAAGTCTGTATATATTTATCATTCACATAGTTGGGAGGCTTTTCTCCCTTTTATAAAAGGGGCAACAACACCAAATGAAGCTGTTAGTTCTGATCAAAGGGCCAATGTCATTGCTGTTGGCGATTTATTAAGCCTTGAATTAATCAACAAAGGGATAGGGGTAGAGCACAATACAGAAAACATGGCTGCAAATTTAAAAAGTAAAAAATTGGACTACAGGAGCTCATACAATTTAACTCGTAAAGACGTTCAGGAAGCAATGGGATTTAACGATAAATTAAAAATACTGATTGATATCCATAGAGATTCACAACGTAAAGCAGTCACAACAACTACTATTCAAGGTAAAGAGTATGCAAGGCTGTTTTTCATTGTTGGAAAAGAGAATAAAAATTACGAGAAAAATTTAGAATACGCAAAAAAAATCAACAAAAAATTTGAGGGAAAATATCCTGGACTAAGTCGTGGTATTTTCATAAAAGGGAAAGACGAGGGTAATGGGATATACAACCAAGATATTTCCGATAAAGCCTTATTGATTGAATTTGGTGGAGTTGATAACAATTTAACTGAACTTTCCAATACCATTAAAGCATTTGCAGAGGTTTTTAGTGATAACTATTGGGAAGCGGAGGAAGTGAATGGATAAGATAGTGAAACGTTCCCATATTATTTTGATGTTAACATTTGCCATTACGTTATGGATGTATAATTTTTTCGGTTTATCTAGCTTTGTCATAGCCTGTTTTGGTACGGGCATGACCATAGCGACAGTAAATTTGGTTTCCGAGGAGATATCACGAAAATAAAAAAAATATGGCTTATGGAGGTAGTGAAAGGGGTATTTTTATTAGCAAATTCAAAAAGCTGAGAAATCTTACTATATATAAAATCTTCGGAATCACAAAATTATATTCCTTAATATTCCCTTACTAGAATAATCTTCAGTTAGTACCATATCCATAATTTCTACACATGTTCATGACAAGATATTTACTTAATTATCCGAGGAGGGATACTGTGTTTAAAAGTTAAGGGTAACATTGAGCTTATCCATTATTTTAGCGACATTTCTTGCATTGGGGGCTTGTTCAAATAATGACGAAGAGAAGAACGGCAAGGGCGAGAAGGTAGAAGATATGAATAATATGGATCATGAAAATATGGATATGGATAAAGATAAATAGAAATTAAACATTGAGGGTTGAAGGTAAGTATTCAATTTCCAAAACTATAAAAGCGTGAAGAGACAGTCCATTTTATTAGACTTATCTTCATGCTTTTTTTTGTATCCTTTTGGAGAAATACTAAAAAAATGTGTGAATGGATTTCATATCTAAATTCTTTCATTTTATATTACAATACACAAACTATTGTTAATACTATATTACAAAAGTTAGTTCTCCATAATTTCTTCATATTTTTGCTCTAACATAAACGGTGATGTAGCTTGCTAAATAAATAAGGAGTAGAAATTTTTATGATTATAAAGGACGCAATAAGAGAAGTAGGTATACATTCTGATAAGAAAACAGTGCCTCTCATTGACAATAGATTACGTAGAGTTATGAAGAAAATATTGGTTTTTTGCTTGATTACCATAACATTGAATATCCCTTTTTATTCTAAGGTACTAGCAGCGGATTTTAAAAATTCACCTTATGTTAATAGTGAAGCGGTTATTTTAATGGAAGAAAAAACGGGACGAGTCCTTTATGAAAAGAATGCGGACTTGAACATGTACCCGGCGAGCCTAACCAAGGTGGCAACGGCCATCTATGCAATAGAAAAGGGGAATCTAAACGATATCGTTTCGGTTAGTAAAAATGCTAGGAACGTGGATGGAACAAGGGTTTATTTAGAAGAAGGTGAAAAGGTGCCATTGAAAAAACTGGTACAGGGTTTACTTATTAACTCTGGAAATGATGCAGGTGTGGCCATTGCAGAGCACATGGATAGTTCAGAAAAGGCATTTGCAACAACCTTGAACAAATATGTGTGGGGAATTGGACTACAAGATACTAACTTTGAAAATCCACACGGTTTATTTAATCCCAAACATACAACCACTGCACGTGATCTAGCAAAGATTACACAATATGCCATGAAAAATGAAGAATTTCGTGAAATCTTTGGAACGAAAGAGCTGAAGTGGGAAGGAGTGGCTTGGGAAACCACTCTTTTTAACCACCATAAATTAATGAGAGAACGACCATATGAAGGGGTAACAGGAGGTAAGACTGGCTACGTCGACCAGTCTGGCCAAACTTTAATTACAACAGCCACGAGAGAAGGGATGTCGGTAATTGCTGTAATATTGAAAGGGCAGACACAAGCTGTGTCCTATAACGATACAATTGAGCTTTTAGACTATGCCTTTACAGGTTTTAAAGTTATCGATATCCCTAAGGGAAAAGAATTTAAGACTAATAACAATACGTTCGTTACTGAGGCTAATAAATCCTTTCCTATATCAAAAAATGAAAAAGTCAGAGAAGACATAACGGGTGCTGGGGTTCTTGAAATCAGGAATCAAGACCAGGCTCTTATTGCTTCCTTTCAGTTAAATAAGGCAAAAAAGCCTGAAACGATTGAAGGCCGGCAAAAAGAAAAACAAGATGAAGGTTTAAACCCAAAAAAATATTCTTATTATCATATTGTTTCTTTACTTTTAGGTATTTCAATACTTTGCTTCTTCTTCAGATTTAGAAGAAACAAAAAGCGTTTCAAAAAATACTGTTAGAATTTTATTCCCTGTGGTTAATCCAATAAATTCTTTGTATCGAATAAAGAAAGAGTCGAATTAGATGAAAGTTGTTTATGTGTACTTATTTAACAATCTCCACAATTTCTCCACATTTTTTTTTATAATAACTCGATAAAGGTCAGAGAATTTATTCGAAGAACAGTTTACTACAGCCTTGTGAGGGTTCTTTTCGCTGATATAGAGTTAACACCTTAAATATTTTCTCATTTCAATTAGGGGACTGATAGTGTTGAGTAATAATGTTATAATCAAAGACATTTTAAAAATTAATTTAAACGGACAATTATATATTCCAAAAGCTATTCGTAATTTCCTGCCATTTAAGGAAGGGGAAATGGTTTCTGTATATCAAAAAGGCAGCGACATAATTATTGAAAAGAGTCTGAAAGAAAATATTTATAATAATTGTGTCTTTCACTTTGGTGGAATTACGATCCCTGCTGAAATCAGGAAACTACAGAAGATAGACCACAAAAGCTTACTTGCGATGGAACTTTCAATTGGTGGGGAAAAGCTAATACTCCGAAAATGAGTGCGTAATCGTTCTCACTATTTCCTATAAGGCCTAGTGACAGGGTAGCTGCTCTAGTCTGCAGGATTACTTCCATCCAATAAAAGTAATTTAATTGTTAAATAAGGTAATAAAAAAGAAATGACAATAGGAAAAAACAAAAATAAACGCATTGAAATTACCCTGTGAGTCCTAATTCATCGCAATAAACGTCTGCTTCAATAAAACAATTTCTCATATCTGCCTCACTATCCAATTCACCGAGAATATTATACACTGTCTTTTCTAACGCATCGACAGTTGTGTAGGGGACGTATATTATATACTCGTTAGCTATGATCTCCATTTTGTAATATCTTTTAGGAACTGTTCGATACTTTCTCTTACTTTCCCTTTGCCACGTACAAATTTATTGTTATTTTCTATTCGCAGCCCCATTCTTATTTTTGCAGTGTTTTCTAGATCAATTTGAGCTGGTTTCTCTTTGCCTTTCCGTGTTGTTCGTATGAAACGATACAATGTTGCTTGACTTATCTCGGGAATTTCCACAATCTGCTAATGCTGTATTCCTTAAAGTGATATAGATTTAGAGCTTTATTTATCTGTTTTTCTTTCACTTTTGGACGGCCGCCATTTCTTCCTCTGGCTCTTGCACTCTCTAAACCCTATTTTGTTCGTTGAGCAATTAGATCTCTTTCGAATTGGCTGAATGCTTGAAATACAGTAAGCATAAGTTTACCTTGTGGTGTATTCGTATCAAAATTCTCTTTTATGCTAATCAATTTAACATTTTTACTTTCAAAGTACTCAACTAACTCTATCAAATCTTTTGTACTTCGACCTAATCTCGGAAAACTCTCTACAACGATTGAATCTCCGGGTCTAACTTTATCCTTTAATCGAATAAGTTCGGGTCTATTCGTTTTTGTACCTGACATTTTCTCTGTTAGTATTTCGGTGCAGTTGTATTTGCTCAACAAATCTAATTGCACAATCAAATCTGTTGCTTGGTACTAACTCTTGCATATCCATAAGTGTAATGTATTGTACTCCCACCTTTTGATAGTACCAACCTTATCATTAAAAGGTGTTATTGTTAATTTGTTTTTGATAATAGTTTTGATAACGAATGGACAAGGATTTTACGATCAAAAAATTTAGAAAGTTACGTTTATCAAATGAATTCTACAGATTTTTCATCAACAATTCTCCAAATTTATAAAATTAATTTACTTTTATTAATTCCATAATTTCTGCATATTTTTTTGTTACAGTCTTTTTATAATAAACAGAGGGAGGAAGTAAGATGAAATCGAAATTATGGATTTTTACATTATTAGTAAGTGCAGCCATCATTGGCGGCTGTAGTGCGAGTGGTTCTGATTCTGATGGAAATTCAATGGACAATTCCAATATGACCGAAGAAGAAATGGCAGATATGGAAGGCATGGATCATTCCAACATGACTGAAAAAGATATGGCTAATATGGAAGGTATGGATATGGAAAATGGCGATGCAGGCCATACAAATCAATTAGCATTAAATAACTCTACTGGAGAAAATGAACTTGCAATTCCGCCATTAGTTGAACCAAAGGATGGAATTGTTGATATTACTGCTCAACAAGGAACAACTGAAATATTTAAAGGAGTTCAAACAGAAACTTTAGGATATAATGGTTCATTCTTAGGACCGGTTATTCGTATAAATCAAGGTGAAAAAGTAACATTTAGAACAGGGAATGAGATGTCGGAACCAACAACGTTTCACTGGCATGGAGTCGAGATACCTGGAGAAGGCGATGGTGGACCACATCAAGTAATACAACCTGGTGAAGCTAAAGATGTTGAATTTACAGTAAATCAAGGTGCTGCGACATTATGGTTCCATCCACATCCAGTAGGTGCCACTGCAGAACAAGTATATAAAGGTTTAGCAGGTTTCATTTATGTAGAAGATGAAAATTCTAAAAAACTTAGGTTACCCGATGAATATGGGGAAAACGATTTTCCAGTAGTATTCCAAGATAGACAATTTACTGAGGAAAAACAATTCGATTACCAAGCTGTTCTTAATGAAGATGGTACAATTGGAGATACATTATTAATTAATGGTACGTTGAATCCAAAACTTACCGTTGGGAAAGAAAAAGTTCGTTTACGTTTATTAAACGGCTCAAATGCGCGTAACTATACTTTTAAATTAAATACAGGAGATTCATTCAAACAAATTGCAACGGATGGTGGTTTGGTGAATGAAGCAAATGAGATGAATGAAATTACATTAACTCCAGGTGAAAGAGCAGAAATTATTGTAGATTTTTCAAAATATAATGCAGAAAGTGACATTGCTCTTGTAAATGAAGAGGATACAATTTTATTACCATTCAAAATCGAAGGACAAAAAACAAACTCAATTGAGATTCCGGAAACATTAAATGATTATATAGTTACAGAAGAGGAAAAAAATCTACCTGTTACGAAAAAACTGGAGCTATTCGGTATGGGAAAAATGGTATATATTAATGGAAAACAATTTGATATGAACCGTATTGATTTCACGCAAAAACAAGGTGAAACAGAAATTTGGGAAATATATAACAAGCCTGATAAGATGGGTGGTATGACTCATCCATTCCATATTCATGGTACACAATTTAAAATTGTTTCAATCGATGGAAAAGAACCACCAATAAGTCAGCAAGGATGGAAGGATTCCATTGGAGTTGAAGCTGGAAAAACAGTAAAATTGGCAGTGAAATTCAATAATAAAGGTGTCTATATGTTCCACTGTCATATTCTTGAACATGAAGAAAATGGTATGATGGGTCAAGTTGAAGTTATTTAATTAAGCAAACCCCTCTAATTAAATATAGATTAATCTCCAAGTTGAATTGAGTTGATCATTCGAGTTGTAGATTTTTTATAAATGATAAGCTTATCTTTAACTGATATGAACTAAACTGTCAACCCACCACACCCAAATGGTTTTAAATGGGGTTTCATTCAGAAATGGATACAATCCTAAAAGTTGAAAAGGAAAACCTCAAAGACTTGGCACGAAGGCAAAAATGCTGACGGTGGTATGCAAACTGATATGCGTGGGTTGGCTACCACATTTCTTTCCATCCGTCACGGAGCTGCCTCGGACTAACGGCGACGCACGTTCAGTTCTTCGAACCTAGTGCATAGTTGAAGATGAGGGTTCTTCTTACCTCGATTTTGCCTCCGAGCCAAATCTTCAATTCTTCAAATACAAAATTACAAAAAATATAACAAAGTCATGAATTATATATTAAGAAGAACCCTACAGCCATCAGAAAGAATGCCTAATAAATAGGGAATTCATGTAATAAGGGAACCGTGTTCTAAACAAAATTGGTTGCAAACCTTCCTAATTTATAGGCGGGCTTAAATAACCTAAATAGGAGTTGAGGACAATGATGGATGGAATGATGGGTGGTACTTCTATGATGGGAATGTGCATGATGATGTTCGTTGGATTCCTTCTTTTGATCCTGATCAATGCAGTGATCGTTTACTTAGTTGTTCGCTCCTTGATGAGAAATAGCAAAGTGACAGATCATCCACTCAAGTTATTAAAAGAGCGTTATGCCAAGGGTGAAATTAATGAAGAAGAGTATGAACAGAGACGGAAGGTATTAAATAAAAAGTAGATATCCTACAGCCTAAGAGATAACATAAGGTATTAAAAATAAAGCTTTTCCTTTAGTGTTTTTTTATATAGATACACTGATTTCTACCAAAAGAGTTAGGGATTTCCTAACTCTTTCTCTTTTTTTTAGAATCTCTTTATGAAATAACTAAACAAAGGGAATTTTATACTGAAATGTTTTTACTACTAAAAATGAAAATAATGAAAAAAGAATAGGGTTGGTGAAAAATGGAGAAAACCGTTTTGGTTGCTGATGATGATCGGGATATCGTAATGCTAATCACAGAAAGCTTAAAATTTGAACAATTTATAGCGATACCGGCATATAGCGGAAGAGAAGCCTTATCTATTTTGAGAGAAAACAAGATTGATTTTGTTGTTCTTGATATCATGATGCCGGAAATAGACGGGTTAGAAGTTTGTAGGAATATCAGAAGTGAATACAACATCCCCATTCTGTTACTAAGCGCTCGCAACAGGGATATGGATAAGATTATCGGATTGGAAATAGGAGCTGATGATTATATGACTAAGCCGTTTAGCATACAAGAGCTTACGTCGCGAATTAAAGCTCATTTCAGAAAGGTGGATCGCTTGTATAAGGAATGGAATAGTCTCACTCAAGATAAGGATATGAATACTCAAGCTTATAGTTCGTCGCTTGTTTTGAATGAAAAGACGTTCGTCGCTTCTTTAAATAATCAACAGCTGGACCTGTCGACAAAGGAATTCCAGATTTTATCCTTTCTGAAGAACCACCCTAATAACGTATTAACCCGCGAACAAATTTATGAGAACGTATGGGGAGACGACTACGGAGAATTAAACACCGTTACGGTGCACATCAAGAATATCCGGAAAAAGCTCGGCGCGAAGTACGATTTTATAAAAACTATCTGGGGTGTCGGATACAAATATGTTGAAGGGAACGAGTGAACATGAAGCTGAAAATCAAGATTCCTTTACTGTTTCTGCTGCTTTTTGTGCTGATCAACATTATTATTATTTTATATTTGATATCTTTAGTAGAAGTAACAGATGAAGGGCAAATGCATATGTGGCTAAGAAATGTATTTAGTCCGATTCATCTACAAATGCTTCTGTTTCTATGTATGTTAACCGGATTAATATTTGTTGTTTTAACCGTTTATCTTCATTTCAACATTACCAAACCGATACAGATCCTTAATTCAAGGCTATCAAAAGTAACTATCGGTCATTCTCGCACCTCTCTGCAATCAAGAAGGAACGATGAAATCGGAGAACTGTACAATCATTTTAATGAGATGGAAGAAAGGCTTTATCAGGCACATAAAGAACAGGTCAATATGATTGATGCCATCGCCCACGATTTAAAGACTCCGCTCACGACAATTAGCGGATTTATGGAATTGCTCACGATCCAGAAACATATTTCAGAAAGAGAAAAGCAGGAATACTATAAGCTTATTATCCAGAAATCAAAGCACATGGTGGGATTGATTGACGCTTTCTCTGTTTTTTCGAGGGATGAGTTTACACTTGAAACTATTGATATGAAACAGGTGGAGGTACATAGTCTTTTTGAAAACATCGCTGATGAATATGAAACTGAATTATCGGGGCTTGATTATAAACTGAAATGGGACCATTCCTTCAAACCGAACCAGCTTATAATGGTTAATGAACATATGATACGGCGAGTGTATGGGAATCTTTTCAGTAACGCTTTAAGATACGGTGAAAAGAATGATCTAAATGTCTATATGAGCGGGTATACGCGGAGAGACTATGCATATTTTCAAATTGAGGATGATGGCGTGGGAGTGCCGGATCAGCAGATGTCTTCTCTGTTCCATAAATTTTTTACGGTCGATAAGTCCAGACAAATGGATAATGGTGGTAGTGGGCTAGGCCTAGCCAGTTGTAAATCGATAATTGAACATCATGGTGGAGAAATTAGTGCTTTTCATTCAAATTATGGAGGATTGGGAATTCGGTTTAGCCTTCCACTTGTAGCATAACTATTTGTGATAAAAACTTTCAGTTGAAACTGAAGGTTTTTTTACTTGCCACTTTATAATTTTTTAGATTTGCTTTATAACTTTTTATTTTCATTTTATTAGTGTTTTATTTTGCCCGTTTACAATATGTTTAACGGTATGCATATAAAGCAATTTGGGATATTTCATAAATAGATCAAGTAAAAAGAGGAGGATTTTTTAATGAATAAATTACCAAACTCCAACCGTAACGGCAATGACACCGGCACTGAGGATCGACCACCTAGGACACCACGCTGGGTGAGGGTGTCTGGAACTATTGCAATCGTCCTTGTCCTGCTAATTGTCATCCTGAAAATCACCGGCTTCGGTGGTAACCATGGTCCTGGTCGCCACATACCTGGGGGGGAGCCGGCTGAACAGATAGAGAGAGATGCGTCTGGTGGTGACGCACCTGAACATACACCTACTGGAGGTGGCCATTGATGATCATGACACCCCTCCTACGCAAGTTCGCGCTTACCGCACATATCTCAGCTTCAGTAGGCTGGATAGGTGCAGTCGTATCCTACCTTGCGCTCGCCGTAGTCACTCAGACAAGTAAGGATGTTCAGCTGGTGCGTTCCGCCTATATAGCGTTGGAACCGATTACGGGGTACGCCCTCGTTCCGTTAGCTTTCGCCTCTCTACTTACTGGGCTTATCATGTCACTAGGCACCCCGTGGGGATTGTTCCGGCACTATTGGGTCATTTTCAAACTTATGCTTACCGTTTTGGCTACAATCATTTTGCTGGGATTCACACAGTCAATTAGCGGCATGGTCGGCGTAGCAGCGGATCCGAAAACCTCTTTGACAGTTCTTCGCGCAATGGGGGCAGGCATGAACCATGCCGTTGGTGCTCTAGTGGTGTTGCTCGTGATTACGACACTGTCGGTGTACAAGCCTCGAGGCATAACAAGGTACGGGTGGCGTAAGCAGCAGGAGAAACGTAATGTTCTACAACCGTAGGTGCAGCATCTCCTGCTCGACGTGACCAATATACCTTATTATCCAATTTGTGTGTTAACAAATTATTCGGAAAAAAGCCGCATTTCATTAGAAATACGGCTTTTTATTTTAGCCTAACTCTATTCAGATAAGCAGGTTATCCGAGACTAATACAATTACCTGAAGGAAAAGAATAATCAGCTTGCTCAATCTTTTTAACCTTAAATATTCTCGATTGTAGAGGAACAACAAATGTTTTACGTTCTTAGCTTTATAAATTGTTAAAATAAAAAATCATGAAAAATAGAGGAAGTAGAATTTCAAGTAATTAGGGGATGTAAAAGTGCTTTTTTGGAATTTTCCATAAAATAATGATTTACTCACACAGGTAATTAAGGCTTACTTTAGTTTTTTTCATAAATTCTGCAAATTTAACGTGTAAAATAACCTCAAGAATTAATAATAAGAAATGGAGGATGTAGGATGGGGTGCTGCAGCAAACGAAAAACCAGGAAAAAGGAAAGGATTTCACCTGTGTTTTTTTTATTATATGGTCCGTATTTATTATTTTGATAGCCTACTTTACTAATGTAATTTAGAATGTTTCGGACACTGTCAAGGAGAGTCCAAAATGGACAATAAAAAAATTCAGTTTTTTTAGCTATGAGATTTGGAGGGAGTATTGTGAAGAAATTACTAAGCGGTATATTATTATTTGCTTTATTATGGACTTTTGTTACTACAATTAATAAGGAAAATAGCCTAAACACTTCCGCAGAAAATTTAAATAAAATGGAAGAGGCTCCCCAAGTAAATTTTAAGAGACCTAGTTTTACACTAAAGGCGTTAGATGGAAAAAAATACTCTACGTCTGATGTATCAAAACCTTTAGTGATTAATTTTTGGGCCTCATGGTGTGGCCCATGTAAAATAGAAGCGCCGGAGTTAGTAAAATTAAACGAAAGATACGGGGAAAAGGTACAAATTTATGCTGTAAACATCACATCAGGTGACTCTATAGATGGTGCTCGATCTTTTGCTGAAACCTATGGATTTAAATTTCCAGTCTTACTTGATGTTGATGATGCCGTGTCTAAAAAGTATCATATCCAAGCTATTCCAACTACCTTTTTTATCAATAAAGATGGAATTATTGTTGATCAAATTATGGGTTTTGCTGGAGAAAAAATATTTGAAGAAAAATTTCAAAGATTAGTCGAAAATGAGGTTAATTAAATGGATGACGTCATAAATGTAGGGCCCTTTCTATTACAATATAAACTGCTTATAATCATCATTAGCGGAATAGCCGGTTATCTTATATTAGACTTTCGATTTAGGTACATAAAAAATCCCTTTAGGAAACAAGTGACAGACATATTTTCTGGGGCAGCATTTTTACTTTTATTCACTTGGAAATTTGGTCCTGTTCTTTTCCAACTAACAGAATTATTTCAAAATCCCTCTCTTATTTTGTATACAAATGGCAACGATAAGTCATTTATATTAGGTGGTATATTAACAATTCTGTACTTATACATCAAGTCGAGAAAAATGATGATTGCATTAATGGAGCTTTTTGATTATTTATTTATCGGTATTCTATCCTCTTTATTTCTATACAATCTTTTCAATCCCATCTATGGATACTCAACGAATCTTCCTTGGGGGTTATCTATGGCTGATTCATCCATTAAATATCATCCCATACATCTGTATTTCGCAATTGTATTTGGGATATTCTTATTTATTGCTTTTAAAACGGATCTTAAAAAAAGTCATGGGGAGCTTTCTAGGAAAACGGCCATTATTCTTGGGGCTTGTGGAATGTTTTTTTCTTTCCTTTCTCCTCAAGAAATTATAAGTTTACAATTATCCTTATTGCAATGGATATCCATACTATTAATAATCGTAGGTATTGTTAATAAGACAGAAAAAGAAATAGTACGTACAATCTCAGTGGATAAAGCACCCTGAAAAAATAAACTTGAATACTATTCGTTTAGTTTATGCTTATCTAACTTTATCATTTACCAATGACCCTTATGTCTTTATAAGGGTTTTTTGTTTGTAAAACGAACTGGGGAAATTAATAAACTTCATAAATTCTGCAAACTTATTCTGTATACTAATCAAATAAAAAAATCAAAATACAGGGGGACGAAATACATTGGAAAACGAAAAACTGCCTCTCGACCCAATAGCATTAAGTTTGGGACCTATAGAGATTCACTGGTATGGATTAATCATCGCGGCAGCAGTTTTAATTGGCTTGTTGCTGGCAATGAAAGAATCTGAAAAAAGAGGACTTAATAAGGAAATATTTATGGACTTAATTCTTTACGCGGTTCCTATATCCATCGTTTCCGCTCGAATCTATTATGTACTGTTTGAATGGTCTTATTATTCAAAGTATCCAGAACAGATTATTCAAGTATGGAACGGTGGCATTGCTATTCACGGAGCCCTAATTGGGGCGTTCGTAACAGCATACTTTTTTTCAAGGGTTAAAAAGGTTTCTTTTTGGAAGATTGCTGATATAGCTGCACCTAGTCTTATCCTTAGCCAGGCGATCGGTCGATGGGGAAATTTTATGAATCAAGAGGCATTCGGAGAGAATGTAAGCAGGGGCTTCTTAGAGAACCTAATGCTTCCCGATTTTATCATTAATCAAATGTATATAAATGGTGTTTATCATCATCCCACCTTTTTATATGAGTCACTATGGAATGTAGCAGGGTTTCTATTCTTACTTTTATTAAGAAGAACCCATATCCGTCATGGGGAAATGTTTTTGTCTTATCTAATTTGGTATTCATTTGGAAGGTTTTTTATAGAAGGAATGCGTACAGACTCGCTTATGCTATTTGATGTAATCAGAATGGCTCAACTCATGTCCCTTGTACTAATTTTAGGTTCCATTATCATTATGATAATTCGAAGGAGAAAGGGCCTAGCCGCAAAAGAATACCTGGATTCTTGAAGAGATGAATTGAATTTGCCTTGTCAAAGGGTCATATTTTTAAGCGAATTTTTGATAAGTGCATGTGAAGAGGCAGGATTTACGAATCTGCCTCTTTTTTGAATAGAAAAACAAAAACTTAAACGTCGGTACGCTTCCTTTTTATCAACCAATTAATCATCAATATCATCAATGAAACAATAAATAAGGCAATTTTCCCTTCAGCTTCCCAGGATAACACTTCTTTAACGGAGTATCCTTCAATTAGCATTGCTGGAATTTTTCCTATAGCACTAGCTAATGTAAAGTGAAGTGTGCTGATTTTACTTAGGGCTGCTCCGAGATTGATCAATCCGGATGGTATAAATGGAAAAAGCCGAAGAGCTACAATTAATATAGCTGCCTCTTTCCCTTTTGAACGCATGAGTTTATTTAGATATTTTGAATTTGAAGGAACATGATGTTTCACATATTTAAACCCTTTTCTATATAAGAGAAAGCTCATGCCAGCACCCAAGCACTCTCCAATATAGGAAATGAAAATCCCTGTTTCAAATCCATAAAAAGTAATATTACTAGCTGTTAAAAAAAAACTGGGTATTACTCCGAATATACTTATAACAATATTAATGAGAATGCTCAAAAAAATTGAAAATATTCCCCACTGTGAAAACCAATTTAAAACTAATTCTTCCATCCTTGTACCATTCCTAGTCATATTACATTTTATAATCCGACCAATTAATCAAGACTTTCCTTTCCACATGTGTACAGTACAGAGACCAGCTGAAAGCATTTATTGAATTCTTCATTTATTTTGTCTTTAGGATTATTGAATAAACCCATCCCATGTACTTTAATTAGAACCTTAAAAAGAAATCATAAGAAATAAATGTGAAGAAAGTTTGCAGACTTTATCAAGATTCTAAGGACTTTTACATTTACTACATTATCCTAGCTATATCTGTCTTTTATAAGTATTTTTTATGGTTGTTTTCAATAGATATGTACAAACATACTTTTTAGGGAGGAATCCTCTTGTCTCATTCCCTGCTTTGGATATTAATTGTTTCAGTTGGATTGTTGGTAGGCATCTTCATATTGTGTGCTGTTTTGTACAAACAGATTAGACTCATGTCGGGTATGATGGTCTCTATGGCTACAGGAATGGTTAGTGGAATCGTTGGTGGTACCATCATTGCCATATACCAATCAGGAGATCTATTTCAATCGACGGTATGGGGAATACTTGTTGGAATAATTATTGGATTTATAACGGGTATGCCTTTTGGAATTTTAGCGGTAACTGATGGTGTATTGTCGGGTCTTATGGGAGGAATGATGGGAGCCATGCTGGGGGAAATGATCCCCTCTGAAAATATTGAACAGCTATTAAAGATATTATTTATTCTCTTTATGGGTGTTCATCTACTTATGATTTATCACCTTTTGTCTGAAATAAGAGAAAAACAAACCAACATTGTGGTCAAGCTAATGAAAAATCCTTTATTTTCTGGAGGATTTTTGCTCTTCTCGATTTATTTATTAAACTTTACAGGGCCAATTATGGCAAAGGACATCGGAAACGAGCAGCATCAACACAACCAGGAAACTGCACCAAAAGAAAACATAAGTAACTCCTTAGCCTTAGAGGTCAAGGCTCTCGATTTTAGTTATGAGCCTCGAAATATATCCATTAACCGAGGGAAAGAGTATGAAATTACTTTAAAAAATGATGGGAATGACGAGCATGATATAAATATAGTAAGCCGTGATGAGTTTTATAAAAAAAATACAGAAGATTTTCATGGTGAGGGAAGCTTTCATCTACATGCAAAAGCAGGAGAGTCGGCATCGGCTAAAATAGGTTCTCTACCTGCGGGAAACTATATATTTTATTGTACACTTCCCGGACATAAGGAAGCGGGGATGGTTGGGGAAATTACTGTAATGTAACTATAAACTTAAGGATGTTACCTGTTAGATTGTACTTGGTGCATGTATTTCCATTTATAATGTTATAACAGTATGGGCAAAATAGGGATGATTTTATAAAGGGGAATTTTCCTATAATGTTTAATCGGGACATAAAAGCAACATAAAAGCAGGATAAAAAGGTTGATGAAATGATATGTAAGTAAATTCTTCTTTGAGGATTAAAGTATATATATCATTTTATTTATACATCCTTTTGTAAAAAAGGAGAGGACTAAAGAGTACTAGGATAAATTTGCCCGTGAAAATTACTGTGGTACTTCCTTTAATAATATTAAGATTTTATTTCAATAATGATTCTCCATAATTTCTACATATTTAAAAACTAAGATAAGGGGGATTATTTGAAAATAAGGAGTCAAACCAACCTATGATGTTAAAAAAATTGATAGAAGATGCCGGTATCGAGAATTTAACAGGAATGAATGTTGCAGATATATCGATTTTAGGTGTTACGGATAACTCGAGAGATATCCAAAAGGGATATCTCTTTGTGGCTGTGAGTGGGTATAGTGTCGACGGTCATAATTATATACAGGATGCCGTGCGACTTGGTGCTTCAGCTGTGATAGGAGAGCTCGATATAGGTAACTTGGAGGTTCCTTACCTACAAGTGAATAACAGCCGAAAAGCATTAGGCAAGATTGCAAAGCAATTTTATGTAGATCCAAGTAAACAAAAAATCATGATTGGAATTACCGGAACCAACGGAAAAACAACGACAAGCTATATGCTGCATCAAATTATTAAAGAAAGTGGGATGTCGTGCTCCCTCATAGGGACGATTCAACATATTATTAATGGAAAAACAATTGATTCTCATAATACCACACCAAGTGCGCTTGAACTTTATTCCTTACTCGCTTCCAGCGAGGACAAGATAGTCATAATGGAAGTGTCCTCACATGCATTGGTTCAATATCGTTTAGAGGGAATTGAATTTGATTATGGTATTTTCACCAACCTCTATCATGACCACCTCGATTATCATGGAACCATGGAAAATTATTTTCAGGCAAAGGCCCTCCTATTTGAAAAATTAAAGCCGAATGGAATGGCTATCCTTAATGGAGATAATTTTTGGGGAGAAAAGCTGCATGAGTACCTGAAAAAACGGAAAGTGAATACGTGTGTCATTGGCGAATCCAAGTTCTGTGATCTATCAATCCATGATTATGATACGGCAACTAAGGCTTTTGTTTTACTGAATGATGGGGGCGAGATCGTACGAATTATTTTGCCAATGCCTGGAATGCATAATTTATATAATGCAGCAGTAGCATACGCAGTTGCTCGGAAGCTGAAAATTGGAAAAGAGGATATTCTACTAGCTCTTAAGAAGTTTCCTGGTGTTCCAGGAAGATTTGAAGTGTATAAGGACGAATATGGCCCAACTATTGTTATTGATTATGCCCATACTGCAGACGCGATTTTTTACTGTCTGCAAACCGCTAAGGAATTAGGTGTCGAGCGGATTTTTCATATATTTGGCTTTAGAGGTGGCCGTGACAAAAACAAGAGAGCTGAAATGGTCAAGGTTTCTTCAGAACTAAGCGATGTATCAATCTTAACTATGGATGATTTAAATACAGAGGACTATCTCGATATGAAAGCTACTTTAATCGATCTATATCACAAATATATTGCAGAGAATGGTCTGGTAATTCCAGATAGAACATTGGCGATACAGACTGTCTTAAAGATGGCTAAAAAAGGTGATTGGGTAATCGTTACGGGAAAAGGGCATGAGAGTTATAAACAAGATTTTTCATTGCCAGTGACTTCCGATAAAGAAACAATCTTATATTTACTAGATAAAAAGCATGGGACTATTTAGTGGGTGGACTCAATTAGTATTAATGGAGGAAAATAGAAAAACCCATCTCCATATTAAAATGTTGGAAATGGGTTTTCTGGTGTCACACGTATATTATTATTGTTGACTCTTCATTAAGCGGACATTTTACGGCATGCTTCTGCACATTTGAAGCATACTTCCGCACATTTTTGACAATGTTCATGATCGTGCTTTTTGCATTCGTTTCCACATGCTTCACAAATGTCTGCACAAAGTTGACAAATCTGATGGGCAAAGGGACTGTTGGATTGCATGGCTTTAGCTGCAAATGCACAGATATCCGCACATTCCCTGTCTATCCTTATACAAGTAGCCATCATTTTAAGATCTTCTTCCTTTAAGCATGCATCATAACATGTGTTACAGGCCTCCATGCATTCTAGACACGCTCTAATACATTCTTCATAAGTGGTATTCACAAATAAAACCTCCTAAGAATTTTGTTGTTCAACACTCATATTCTACCCAGCTCAACTATTTTTTAACGAAATATCAAAAACTCCTTAAAAACTGCACAATTTTTTGATATTTTTTCATTATGATGGTGATAGTAATTCGAAAAAGCGGTGATTAATTTGAATAAAATATCCCTGAAATTCGGGATCTGGTTTTTAGGTGCCATGCTTATTCTTGAAATGTTTTTGTTCTTTTTTCTCCATACAAGCATTGTAGATTCAAGAATAGAAGAAGAATTAGCTGCACTTCAGGCAAGAGGCAATAGTCATCGGGACGTGCTTGAAAATTCCTATAATCAGGAAACATTACATCATATTGCTGTAATGGAAGCAAAAGCTGATACAGAGGTCATCATCACGGGATTAAATCAAAACATTATTATTTCATCCTCGAAATTAGATAATGAAGAGCAAAAGATTATTGCCAAAGAAATAGGTCGAGTACCCCGTGATGGAGAAACACTGGAAAATAGGTGGAAAAGTGAAAAGTATATATCCACAGTCACGCCTTTTAAAATTAACCAAAACCAAAAAGGGTATGTGTACATGTTCCGGAGTACGGATCAGATTCAAACCTTAATTTCACGACTGAACCATCATTTTATTGCAGGTGCCATCATGATTCTTTCTTTAATGATCATCACCATCCTATTTTTATCCAAGGCTTTGACTACGCCTCTGATTAGGATGAAGCGGGCTACGGAGAAACTTAGCACGGGTGACTTCTCTGTCAATCTCCCTGACATGGGTGATGATGAGCTGGGAGAGCTATCCAGATCTATAAAAATCCTTGCGGAGGACTTAAAACACCTAAAGGGGGAAAGAAGTGAGTTTTTGGCCAGCATTTCTCATGAGTTAAGAACACCGCTTACCTATATTAAGGGATATGCAGACGTATCAAGGAGAAAAGATATAGACGAATCCACCCGCGATCAGTATCTGAGCATTATTTTTGAGGAAACAAAAAAATTGTCTGATATGATAAAAGATTTATTTGATTTGGCTAAGTTAGACAAAAATACCTTTGTCATAAATCGAGTTGAAGTAAAGCTTTGTTCCTTTTTACACTCTATTTATGAGAAAATGCTACCTGCTTTCACGGAAAATGGGATGGAACTTATCGTTGAATGTAAGAAAAATGTAAATGTCTTTATAGACCCTATGAGATTTGAACAGGTAATGTTTAACTTATTAGATAATGCGATCAAATATTCCAATCCCAATACTGAAACAAGTATATCTGTAAAAAGTGAAAAGGGAATGGTAGCGCTAATTATAAAAGATGAAGGCCATGGGATTCCTAAAACGGACCTTCCTCATATCTTTGATCGTTTTTATCGAGTGGATAAGTCTCGATCTAGGGACACTGGAGGGTCAGGACTTGGACTATCCATCGTCAAAGAACTAATAGAAGCTCACGATGGTACGATAGAGATAAAAAGTGAACAAGGAAAAGGAACAGCCTTTTTCATTTCGTTAAAGGAGTTGCCGTAATGAAAACCTTATTGCTTGTAGATGATGAAGCAAGAATGCTCGATTTGTTGAGTATATACTTATCTCCCGTTTATCACTGCATCAAGGTGAATTCAGGACGTGAAGCCGTTGTTCATATGAAAAATTCATATGCTGATTTAATATTGTTGGATGTGATGATGCCGGAAATGGATGGTTGGAGTGCTTGCGCTAAAATTCGCGAATTTTCTAAAGTACCCATTATTATGCTGACGGCTCGAAATGAAAAATCGGATGTGGTTAAAGGTTTCCAATTAGGGGCAGACGATTATGTAACAAAACCATTTGATGAGGGGGAATTATTGGCTAGAATAGATGCACTTTTCAGAAGAATGGATGATAAAGACACGAAGGCAGTTCATTTCAAGGGATTAAAATTGGATGAGGAATCTCATGAATTGACGTATGAAGGACAGCAGATTCAACTCACTCCAAAGGAGTTTTCCTTACTGGGACTATTATTAAAAAACCCAAATAAAGTCTTTTCTCGTGCGCATTTACTGGAAAGTATTTGGGAGAATAAAGCTTTTACAGAGGATAGGACGATAGATTCCCATGTCCGTAATATCCGAGACAAATTAAGGCAGGCAAATTTTCCTATAGATCTATATCTCTCAACTGTATGGGGAGTTGGATATAAGTGGGTGCCCAAGGAATAACGGAAATTTGTCAATAAAAAACATAAAAAAGGTACAAATTAGACAGGAGAGGATACCATTGAAACACTTAAAATGGGGCTTATTATCTTTCACATCTATAAACTTACTTCTAGCAGCCTGTTCAAATGATGAGCCAAAGGAGTATTTTATTAAAGCTGAGAATGAAACAATTGAACATATCCATGGAGCGGGATACTGGAGTAAAGAGGGAACCCCAGTTATAGCAACCCATGGGGGGCCATTTGAATATAGGGATGGGTCCTGGTACAAAACATCACGTAACAATCACGATTACATGGGGTTCCAGACAATAAAAGACGGTTTCTATTCAAGTGGGCACCCTGAAGAGGGTTCAGATTTAAAAAATCCCTTAGGTCTTGTGAAAAGTACGGATAAAGGGGAAAGTCTGGAAAAGCTTGCTTTCTATGGAGAAACGGACTTTCATTACTTAGGGGCCAGTTATGAAACCGGTACTGTTTATACATATAATGAAGCTCAAAATTCAAAAATGGGACCAGGCTTTTTTTATTCCAAAAATAAAGGGGAAGACTGGACACAATTAGAGCTCAACGGTATGACTTCTACCAAAATTGGGGGCCTTGATATTCATCCATCAAGGGATAACATGATGGCCATTTATGGAGAGGAAGGAGTCTTTTTATCTAAAAACTATGGAAAGGACTTTTCCCTAATCCCGACAACGTCGACGGTGACTTCATTAACCTTTAAGGAAGATTCCATGGTCTATTCCATGCTTGAAAATGACAAAGTGAGCCTTCATGAAATCAGTTTGAACGATAAAAGGGATTCTTCACTAGTTGCCCCTTCATTGGATAAAGAAAACATACCGATTTACCTAGAGGCGAACCCTTTGAAAGAAGGCGAAATGATGATGGTAACCACAAAGAATGATGTGTTTGTTAGCGAAGGGCAGGAGAAGAAGTGGAATGAAATTCTATCAAATGGGGAAACAGAGTAAGGTATTCCGTTAACCATTTTCATGAGCGTGCTCCACAATTTCTGCACAATTTATTGGTATCATATTGTCTAAAGCCAAAGGAGGAATCATTTACATGTTGAAAAAAAGAATGAAAAAGTCCACCATCTTATCGTTATTTGCAGCCCTTATCTTAGTACTGGGTGCCTGCTCTAATGCAAATGATGAAAAATCAGGAAACAAAGAAAGCACGGAGAAAACAGAAAGCAATGGGAACATGGAAGGCATGGATCATAGCAATATGAACATGGACGACTCAGGAGATGTTCCCGAAGGTATGAAATTGGCAAAAAATCCAACCTATGAAGTTGGAAGTAAAGCGATTATCAACGCAGATCACATGGAAGGCATGAAGGATGCAAAAGCAACGATTGTCGGTGCCTATGACACGTCGATTTATGCTGTTTCATTTAATCCAACAACTGGTGGAAAAAGAGTGGAAAATCACAAATGGGTCATTCAGGAAGATATTAAAGATGCGGGGGAAAAAACTTTTAAACCTGGATCGGAAGTTATATTAGAGGCAGATCATATGAATGGGATGAAGGGAGCAAAAGCTGAAATTGACTCAGTCGAAAAAAGCACTGTTTATATGGTCGATTACACTCCGACAACCGGCGGTGAAGTAGTTGAAAACCATAAATGGGTAACAGAGAGTGAATTATTACCTGCTGAATAATGTTTAGTCAAAATGACATATTCGAACCAATCAAAAGAGCTTATACCTTAAATGGATAAGCTCTTTTTCCTTAAGAAAACAAGGACCTAAGAAGATTATTATAGGAAGGTAGGTTATGTTGTACAAGAAGGGCGAAAAGAAGGTAAAAGAACGACAGCTAGAAAGAATAGTCGAAGAATTAGAATGTTAAAAGCAGTCGAACCTGTAATTTTTGCAAAGGATAAAAAGGAAAGATACATATGAAGTGTATTTGGGAGTGGTAAAGCAAAAGGTATCGATGCAAAGGCCTTTTATTCAGTGAGTGCATTTCCAATCAGGAGCTATTAATTAGTGTACAAAAAGTAATTTCCATATATAGGAAAAATGAAAAAAAGAGAAGCCTCCCAAATTTATTAATAAGTATGGAATAGATAATCTCAAGAAGCAAATATTAAAAGAGTAAAAAATTTAGTAACAATATGTTTACTCATTGCATAGGGTGGTGGGGTATGGTATATTGTATTCAAGGAGGTCGAGATATGGATAAAGAGATGAAGGAAAATGTTTATCCGGTTGACGATGAATGCTGTGTATCCCCCACTTCTGAAAGAAAAAGTCATCACTCAGAAGCAGTAAAAAAGAATTTAACTACCCGTCTAAATCGGATTGAAGGACAAATACGTGGTATAAAAGGTCTTATTGAAAAGGATACCTATTGTGATGACGTTATTACTCAAATTGCAGCCACTCAAAGCGCACTAAATGGCGTAGCAAAGATATTATTAGAAGGACATATGAAAAATTGTGTAGTCGACCGACTTAATGAGGGAGATACAGAAGTTATTGATGAGGTATTAGTAACCATACAAAAACTAATGAAAAAATAAAGGAGAAGTGAATGAAATGGAAAATGTAACATTGAATGTAAGTGGAATGTCATGTGGTCATTGTGTGAATGCTGTTGAGGGAAATGTAGGAAAGCTTACCGGTGTAGAAAGTGTAAAAGTACATTTAGAAGCAGGAACAGTTGATGTCTCTTTTGATAATGAAAAAGTTTCCCTCGAAAAAATAAAAGAAACAATCGATGACCAAGGCTACGAAGTTAAATAAGTTGTAAGAGTGCTTTTTAGCACTCTTTTTTACAAAAAAATATACCCCCATATGGTATGAAGAGGTGAAAACAAATGAGTAATGATATAAAGGAAACAAGTTTGCAAATTACAGGAATGACTTGTGCCGCTTGTGCAACACGAATCGAAAAAGGGTTAAAAAAAATGGAGGGTGTAGAAGAAGCCAATGTCAATTTAGCCCTTGAGAAGTCAGTCATTAAATATGACGCAGAAAAGGTGAACGCTCAGGATTTCGAAAAAAAAATTCGGGATTTAGGCTATGATGTAGTCAAAGAGAAAAAGGAGTTTGCCATTACAGGGATGACCTGTGCAGCGTGTGCAACAAGGATTGAAAAGGGTCTAAATAAAATGGATGGAATATCCAAGGCAAATGTGAACCTTGCGCTTGAAAATGCCACGGTTGAATATGATCCTTCCCAAACTTCCCCTATAGATATTATTCAACGAGTGGAAAAGTTGGGATACGGGGCAATTATTAAGGATGATAATAAGAGTTCTGTTGACTATCGTCATAAAGAAATCCAAAAACAAAAAAGAAAATTTATTTTCTCCGTTATTTTGTCATTCCCGTTGTTATGGGCGATGGTAAGTCATTTTAGTTTTACATCATTTATATACCTGCCGGATTTTCTCATGAATCCTTGGGTACAAATGGCGCTGGCATCACCCGTACAATTTTTTATTGGTAAGCAATTCTATGTGGGTGCTTTCAAAGCGCTTAGGAATAAGAGTGCCAATATGGATGTATTGGTCGCTATGGGGACATCGGCCGCTTATTTTTACAGTGTCTATCAGGCCTTTATTTCCATTGGGAATCATCATATGGCACAACTATACTTTGAAACAAGTTCCATACTCATCACGCTTATTATCTTAGGTAAGCTTTTCGAGGCAAAAGCAAAAGGACGATCTTCTGAAGCGATTAAGAAGCTCATGGGACTGCAAGCTAAAACAGCCTTGGTAATAAGGAATGGGGAAGAACTTGAAATCCCGCTTGAAGAAGTTATCGTAGGAGATATACTTTTGGTGAAGCCGGGTGAAAAAATACCGGTAGATGGAGAGGTAATTGAAGGGAATTCTGCCGTCGACGAATCCATGTTGACTGGAGAAAGCCTTCCGGTAGATAAAAGTCTAGGAGATGCCGTTATAGGTTCAACCCTGAATAAAAATGGTTTTATAAAAATGAAAGCCACTAAAATTGGCAGAGACACGGCTCTTTCCCAAATCATTAAAGTTGTGGAAGATGCCCAAGGCTCCAAGGCCCCTATACAAAGGCTTGCGGACCAAATTTCTGGAGTTTTCGTACCGATTGTCGTCGGCATTGCCTTTTTGACATTTCTTGTTTGGCTCATTTGGGTCAATCCTGGAGAGTTTACACCTGCTCTCGAAGCTTTGATTGCAGTTCTTGTCATAGCTTGTCCGTGTGCCTTAGGACTTGCAACTCCGACTTCGATTATGGCTGGTTCAGGACGTGCAGCAGAATTCGGTATTCTTTTTAAAGGTGGGGAACACCTTGAAACTACCCACCATATTGATACTGTCATCTTAGATAAGACAGGAACAGTTACAAATGGTAAACCAGAATTGACAGATGTTATTGTGGATAATGGAATAAATGAAGAGGAATTCCTATCCTTAATAGGGGCAGCTGAAAAACAATCTGAACACCCACTTGCCGAGGCGATTGTTCAAGGAATACAAGAAAGGGGTATATCCCTTAGCCTCGTTCAGGAATTTGAGGCGATTCCAGGGTATGGGGTTAAAACGAGAGTCAATCAAAAAGAGATCTTGGTAGGGACTCGAAAACTTATGAAGCAATATAACGTGGATGTGTCAAAGGTCTTAACTGATATGGAAGACTTAGAAGCAAATGGGAAGACTGCAATGCTAGCCAGCATTGATGGAAAATATGCTGGTCTGATTGCAGTTGCTGATACGATTAAAGACACCTCTAAAAAAGCCATAGATCGATTAAAAGAGATGGACATTGATGTCATTATGATAACTGGTGATAACGAGCGTACTGCAATGGCAATTGGCAAACAGGTAGGTATCGACCATGTCATTGCTGAAGTACTTCCGGAAGGAAAAGCGGAGGAAGTGAAAAAGCTTCAGGCTACAGGCAAAAAGGTCGCAATGGTTGGAGATGGAATTAATGATGCCCCTGCTCTTGCTCTAGCCGATATCGGTATGGCGATTGGTACGGGTACAGACGTAGCCATGGAAGCTGCTGATATTACCTTGATTCGTGGAGATTTGAACAGTATAGCGGACGCTATACTAATGAGCCGGAAAACGATGAGGAATATTAGACAAAATCTGTTTTGGGCCTTTGCCTATAACACATTAGGGATTCCAATAGCAGCGATTGGGCTACTTGCCCCTTGGCTAGCAGGTGCCGCAATGGCATTCAGTTCTGTGTCGGTCATATTAAATGCACTTCGTTTGCAAAGAGTTAAGCTATAAAGCTTGGAGAGACATTGGTGATTGTACCAGTGTCTCTTTTTAAGTGGCTGTTTTCTTAAAGATTGTTGCTAGTAGAGATAAATTTTCACATTTAAAGGAATTCGTATTAATCGTGGTAAAATTACAATATATTCATTAATAAAATCTTTAAAGGGGAAATTTATATGTCCTCTTTTTGCAATGATTATCATTATTGGCTGTATTTTTGGAGGAACTCGTCTTTGGAAGAGAAAAAGGATATTATCGATAATTTTATTAAGTCCTTTGCTAACAGTTTTCACTTTTTTTGGATATTTTGTTTATCAAACGTCGTATCATACAACACCTGATTCTTTAGAATTTTTTGTTCATACAGAAAATGAAACATACTTTGTGGAGGGCAGGTGGAAAGAAAGTTTTGATGCGAATAGATTTCCTTCGGATTTTCTCGTGTTCTATGTTCCAGAAAATAAAAAAAGTCTCCAACGTAAAACGAAATAGGGTAAAAGACTACAAAGATATGGATTGGAAATTTTTAATGGAGAAGTACATTATTGGGCTGGAAAAGAATATCACCCTCAATTAGAACCGCAAATTTTTGATTTACATACAGATAAACAATTTAAATTCAAATTCGTTCTCCCCTCTACCAACCAAGTGATGTGAAATTATATTATGCACATACAAGAGAAGAGCCAATGGAGGCATTGGAGTTTTGGTTTAAAAAACATTGAATTGAAGTAGTAAAACCTCCTACATAGAGGTTTTTTTATGCACTTCTTAACATCTTAATAGTAGTATGGTTAGCTTTTTGACAAGATGAAACAAGCATTTGTTTGACTTGTTCTTCAAATGCTATCTTCTTTCGTAATTCGAGCAACCGGAACCAGTAGAGTTAGAAAGCTTCCTTGGTAATATTTATTTAGGAAATCTTTAATCAATAGATTTTGATTATAGGAGGAACAGTAAAAGAACTTACTAAATCTCCATATTTTCTGCATGAATTTTTTATATAATCGAAATGGTAACTTTTTTTTAAGGAGTCACTTGTAAATGAATTATAGGGATACTATAATGCGTCCTTTTAGAATGTTGTTAAAAGGAAGGATCCATGACCTATGATTTATTCCATCTCTGCTAAAAAACGCAATATTCCTTTGGAGGGTCATTAGAATGAAAAGAAATGTATTAGTTGTTGATGATGAATGGAATATGTTAAATCTAATAAAGATACATTTATCTAATAATTATAATATTGTCGTTTCGGACAATGGGCATGAGGCATTAAAATGCCTAGATAAGCAATCATTTGATTTAATTATCTTAGATATTATGATGCCGTATATCAGTGGTTGGGAAATGTGTGAAATTATTAGAGAAAAATATAATATACCGATTTTAATGCTAACAGCAAGGAATGAATTGAAAGATAAAGTTCGTGGATTAGAGATAGGGGCAGATGATTATCTAGTTAAACCTTTTGCATTTGAGGAATTGGCAGCACGTGTTCATGCATTAATACGAAGGTCAATAGTAAAACAAACCATTGAGCCAAAAGAGCAAGTAATAATTTCTAGTGGTTTAGAAATCCATTATGAAAGCAGGAGAGTTAAAATAGAGGGTGAAATAGTGGAATTCACTCCAAAGGAGTTTGATTTATTGTGGCTATTGGCTAGTAATTCAACTCAAATTTTTACTCGTGAATTATTGCTTGACAAAATATGGGGAATACATGATGAGCGTGAGTTTCGAACAGTGGATACTCACATTAAGAACATCCGAGTGAAGTTAAGGGAAACTCAGTGCAAATCAAACCCAATAAAGACAGTTTGGGGAATTGGCTATAAATTTGAGGATATGGGCAAGCCATGAAGAAAATCAAAATTAATAGTATAGGGAGTAAGTTAGGCATTACTATAATGATTTTATTTATGTTTATTTTAGTGCCCTTAGGCTATGTAATAGATAGAATATTTTTCGGTTTTTATTATGGTCAAACTCATGAATATATTGATGAAGTTTCTTTAGACATCATAAACTCCATTTCATATCTCGATGATCAAAACGAATTGGGACTATACGAAAAAATGGCGAATCATACAAAAACTGAATTAGTGATCGTCGATAAAGCTGGAAAGGTTCTTACAACCTCCAATCTCTATGAAAAAGGGGAGGGTTTTAACCCTGACTTGTTGTCTAAGATTAAAAAAACGAATAAAATTCACCAGGATTATGTGGATCCCAAAACTAAAAATTATTATTTTTTATCCGGACGCCCAATTATAATTAATGAAAATTTTGAAGGTGGAGTTTTTGTATTCTCCTCTTTAGATTCCATTCATGATTCGATTCATAAATTAAGGACTTACCTTGTTATTGCAATTTTAGGTGCATTACTGCTTGCTGCAGGTTTTACTTTCTTTGTATCCAAGAAGCTATCGAAGCCTCTTATTGATATGGAAAAGATAACAAGAAGGATCTCAAAAGGCGATCTTAATATAAATATCAAAAAAACTTCTAACGATGAAATTGGATCGCTTGCTCAAGCCATTAATGACCTTGCCATAGAACTAAAGGAATATCGGACGAATAGAAGTGAATTTTTAGCGAATATCTCTCATGAGCTTAGAACCCCTATATCTTATTTATCTGGTTATGCGTCGGTGATAAGAAAAAATCTATACAATAATGACCAGGAAAAGGAAGAGTACCTAGCTATTATAGAGAATGAAGCCTCGAGATTGACACTTCTTATTAATGACTTATTTGAACTGTCAAAAATGGAAGAAAACAAGATTGAATTATACAAAGAATGGATTGATGTCGAGGAATTAATTGAGGGGGTCCTGAACAGGTCCAAACTGAGCGCAAATAAGAAAAATGTTATTTTGAAATATGAACCCGGTAAACATTTGAAAATGATTTTATCTGATGGGATGAGATTAGAACAAATCTTAACTAACCTTATCGAAAATTCTATAAGATACACAAATCATGGGGGAATTGTTATTACTTCTCGTGCAAATAAGGATTTCGTCATAATCACTATCAAAGACTCAGGAATAGGGATACCTCCAAATGATTTGCCCTTTATTTTCGAACGGTTTTATCGAGTAGAAAAATCTCGATCTAGGCAAATGGGGGGTACTGGTCTTGGACTTGCTATCGTTAGGGAATTGGTCAACGTATTGGGAGGGACGATTGAAGTTAATAGTGCAGTTGGACAAGGGACTGAATTTATCATTACCCTTCCAATAGAAGTATAGAAATAAGTGTATGGCTAAACAAATCGTTTAGTCTTTTTTTATTATGATATGTTAAATTGATTGCTAAAAAAAAAGATATCATCGAAATCAGATTTTAACCAATTTACTTGATGAGGTACGATGATCTTTTTTTAGAAATTTCATAGGCTTGCTGTACCTTTAAGCACAATAAAAAAAGAGGAATCAACCAGCGATCCCACTTTTCATCTAAACACTCGTTATTTAATCATATTTTATCTTTCATAACAAACTCTATGCTCAATTATTAGCTGAAAGTTTACTTTCTATAACCCATTTATGATTTTTCACTTTTGGTCCTCCGGTAGTCGGAGTGTAGGTAACCGCATATGCTGTTGTATCGTAGGCACCCACAATAAGAAATGATCAGTTCGTTGCTAATTGCTCAATCTTTTGTCTGGATAGGTTAAAGTCATATAAATGTTCAACATAAATTTGATGCCATACCATAAAGATTAAAATGGTCCACAATTTACGGCTATTGTCCATTTTGTTTTGAACATGATTGTCCAATAGTTTTAGGATTTCCTGTTTGTTAAAAATATAGTCAGTAGGGCTATTATGAATTAACTGTATGGCCCAATCATAAAGTTCTGCTTTCAACCAATGGCGGATGGGGACAGGGAAACCTAGTTTCTTTCTGCTCCATACATGCTCTGGAACTATACCTTCTGCAGCTTTACGGAGGATATATTTAGTCGTGCCATTCCGAACTTTTTGATGGCTGCAAACTTTTGATGCGATATTAAAGACATGTTTGTCCAAAAAGGGTACTCTCACTTCTAGGGAGTTTGCCATGGACATTTTATCGGCTTTTAGTAAAATGTCTCCCTTTAGCCATGTATGAATATCAATATTTTGCATTTTTGTAATGGCGTCATAATCTAAAGAACTAGAATAAATGGAACCCGTCACTTTTTCATTCTCTAAATTGTTTATATAATTCACAAGCAAAAGTTTTTTCTCTTTTTCATCAAACATATTTGCGTTTCCGATATACCGTTCTTCTAAGGGTGTAACCCCTCGTTCTATAAAGCTCTTTCCTTTCACTCCTTCTGGAAGTGCTGAGGAGAGGGCTTTTAAAACATGTTTTACTGGAGACGGAATATAGGAAAACATGCGAAGGGATTGAGGTTCCCTATATATGTTATAACCGCCGAACAATTCATCTGCACCTTCACCGGACAAAGCAACCTTGACTTGTTTCCTTGCTTCCCGCGCTACAAAGTACAAAGGTACAGCCGCAGGATCAGCTAAAGGATCGTCCATATGCCATATGATTTTTGGTAGCTCAGCAAGAAATTCTTCAGGGGTTATTACATAACTAATATTTTCTACATTTAGAGCGTTGGCCGTTTCTTCTGCAACGTTTATTTCGCTATAACCTTCTCTTTCAAAACCTACCGAAAAGGTTTTAATTTTAGGATTAATCTGTTTCGCAATTGAAACGATAAATGAAGAATCGATTCCTCCAGATAAGAAGGAACCAACTGGAACATCACTCCTCATATGTACGTTTACTGAGTCGAGCAAGGTATCTTGGACTTCTTTAATTAATTTGGAATCTCTCATATTTGTGGGTTGGAAATTCGGTTTCCAGTATTTTTTTATGTCCATTTTTTCCCCGGGTTTTTTAGTGAAAAAATGTCCAGGTGGTAGCTTTTTTATCGATTTTGTAAGCGTTGCAGGCTCCGGTACATATTGGAAACTAAGATAATGTTGTAAAGAATCTACGTCTAACTCTTCACTGATTGCCGTAAGAATACTTTTTTTCTCGGACGCAAAGTAAGTAGTTTCATCTTGCTCACAATAGAAAAAGGGTTTTATCCCAAAGTGATCCCTTGCACCAAAAAGTTTTTCTTCTTCTTTGTCCCAAATGACAAAAGCGAACATCCCACGCAGTTTACGAACGGATTGCTCCTTTATACTACTATAGAGGGCTATAATGACTTCGGTATCAGAATCTGTCGTAAATTCGTGGCCATTATCGACTAATTCCTTCCTTAGCTCAATATAATTATAAATTTCGCCATTGAAGATAATCCAGTATCTTTCATTTTCATATGAGAGGGGCTGGTTTCCGTTATCTATATCGATGATGCTTAATCTTCTAAAGCCAAAATTCACAAATTCATCGAAAAAATACCCTTCATCATCTGGGCCTCTATGGGTAATGATGTTATTCATCTTTTTCAACTTTTCCTTTATATCAGAATGTATGGCTTTAGGCTCGTTATGAACACACCCAACAAAACCGCACATAAAATCCACCTACCTATTGTTATTTTGAGCTTCCTTGAAAATTTTTAAGGAACTACAAGAAACATAACAACAAAATATGTAGAAAATAAGGAGTTTACATAAAAATTGTAATTAATTTTATGGTGCACAATTGTCATATCGTTTTTTGGGAGAATTTTGGGTTATTATAGGTGTTTTGTCATTTGTGCACACATTCTGCATAATTTTGTAACGATAATGTAAATTCAGGTATCACTTAAGGATGATAGAATAATAAAAAAAGAACTTAATCGGGGGAAAAATAGAAAATGAAAAAAATTATAGCGTCAGTTGTAGTGACGGGATTGTTACTATCAAATCCATTGGTCAGTAATGCTGCATTAGGAGATCGTACATTAAAAAGTGGAATGACACATACAGATGTGAAACAATTACAAGAGAATTTAAAGAAAAAGGGATATTTTAAAACAGATACCACTACCTACTTTGGGACGGTTACTAAAGGTGCGGTAGTAAAGTTTCAAAAAAGCAAAGGCTTAAAAGCTGACGGAATTGTAGGTCCGAATACGTATAAAGCATTGGGCGTAAAAAAGCAGACAACCAAGGTAGCTAATGTGAATAATACAAGTAATAAATCTGCAGCGTTAGTGAAGGAAGCAAAAAAATATATGAATGTACCGTATGTTTGGGGCGGGAGTACACCAAAAGGTTTTGATTGCAGCGGATTCCTAAAGTACGTATTCGAAAAAAGTACAGATATCACTTTGCCAAGAACGGTAGCGGAAATTTATAAGAAGGGGACAAAGGTATCCAAACCACAAGTTGGGGACCTAGTCTTTTATGAAACCTACAAACCTGGTGCCTCCCATGCGGGTATATACATCGGGGATAATCAATTCATACACAGCTCCTCATCAGGTGTAGGCATTTCCTCCATGGATAATAGTTATTGGAAACAGAGATATTTAGGAGCAAAAAGAATGTAATAGTAATAACGGCCAGTTCTTTTTTAAGAGACTGGCTTTTATTTATTTTAATTGTAATCTACCAATACGTGACGATATCGAGAAGACCTATAATGATGATAACCGCCCCTGCACATTTTTGAACGGTATTGCCAAACTTCTTCCTTTTTTTTATTAAATAACCCTCTGCTCCAAAACTCCAAATTAATAATAGGGTGATAATAAGGGGTAAAGCAGTCCCAATCCCAAAAATCGGTGTCAAGGCAAAACCATATGTATTAGATAATACTAAAGGCATAAGTTGTACAAAAAATAGGACAAACATAGTTGGGCAAAAGGCGATTGAATAGCTTATGCCTAATAAAAGGGCTCCTAATTTCCCGTTTGAATTCCGGAATCCTCTCCACTTAAAAAGATGCGAAATCCAAATGAATTTTAAATAACCTAATAGAAAAAGGCCAACAATTATGTTTAAGAATCCAATGCTTTTGCGAAAATATGCGAAATAGGTGGTTAAGGTAGATTGAAACTCTCTTCCTAATAACCAAATTAAAACTCCAAAGAGGGAATATACCAATAGTTTTCCCAGGATGAATAAGGATATTTCCACCCAAGGGGCTTTTTTCCCCACTGCTTTATTTCCAAAATAGGCTATAGAAGTGAAATTCCCAGTAATCTGACAGGGTGCTAAGGAACCGAGGATCCCTAATAGTAAGGCACCGATAAGAGGAAAGGCTATTGAACTATTCGTCAATTGTAAGACTGGATCAGAGAAAAATAGGCTAATTTTATTTAGGAAGTCGTACATGATAGCTCCTTTCAATTAATTGATGCTTTATTTTAGCAAATGTTTTTCAAGAAAGTATGCAGAAAGGGTTTTTTATACTTCTTCACCTATTTTCATTGAATAAAAAATATGATGTTAATTTCTAAGTATAATTAATATAATGAGTTAAAATATTATTTTGCAAACTAGGTGCCCTTGAGAAACAAGGGATGATAGGGAATCGGGTGTAAGTCCCGAGCGGTCCCGCCACTGTAATTAAGGAGTTCTCTATCATTTATGTCACTCAACAATATAGTTGGGGAAGACGATGGAGTGCGTTGATCTAAAAGCCAGGAGACCTACCTAGAATGCACACCGAACTCTTAGCGGAAAGGAGTGGTGTACGAAATAATAGACAATTGTATTCTGTCAATTTGTCGTTTATTTACACGTACCCATAAAGCCCTCAATCTGTTATGAAATGTACCCTTTGTAAAGGACAGTTTAAAAAAGCCTAGGCAGGTTGAAAAAGATGATTTCTGTATTGAACAAGAGTCATCTTTTTTTAAACTCATATCAATTAGGGGGAAAATCAGAAAAGACTGCCGGGTTAACTTCCTACAATCTTGTTAAAAGATTTTAACTACATTTATTTACTAGACAGACTTATGGGTGATATGTTCCCATCGGTCTTTTTTTGTTATATATACGAAGTTAGAAAGGAGATATCTAACTGGTATTAAATGGGGGAAAAGTGATATTTTAATTCAGGGAAAAAACAAATACTTTAGTATGCTAATACACTAAATAATTCCGTTGACATGCATTTTAAAATTGTGTTAACTTTATATTACGATATTTCATCACTCTAATACATTAGTAAACTAAAGTAAACAGAGTAATACTAAAGCCAAAGGTGGTTTTTAATATGAAACGAATAGCGACAATTATGCTGACGATAGTAGCTGTATTTTCACTACTTGCAGCATGTTCTTCCAAACAGGAGGAGAAAGATAACACGCTGGTGATTGGCATCGACGATAAATTTGCCCCCATGGGATTCCGAGATGAGAATAACAAAATCACTGGTTTTGATATTGACTATGCTAAAGCTGCTGCAGAAAAAATGGGGGTAAAGGTTAAATTTCAACCCATCGACTGGAAAACAAAAGAATCCGAACTAAGCAGTGGTCGTATAGACCTCATTTGGAATGGGTACACAATTACGGATGAGCGTAAAGAGAAGGTTCTTTTTACAAAGCCCTATTTAAAAAATGCACAGGTGGTTGTAACACGTGAAGATTCGAAGCTTACTAAACTGGATGATTTAAAAGGAAAAGTAGTGGGCCTTCAATCGCTTTCTTCCGCATCAGATGCATTGAATGCTAATCCGATTCAATCTAAAATCAAGACGATCACGGAATTCTCCGATAACGTATTGGCTCTAAGTGACCTTAAATCTGGCCGTGTTGATGCTGTCGTCATTGATGAAGTTGTTATTAAATATTACATGTCAAAAGAAAAAGAAACCTTTAAAATTCTTGATGAGTCGCTTGTACCAGAGGAATATGGAGTAGGCGTGAAAAAAGGGAATGAAGATCTTCTGAAGCAGCTTCAAGGTGCACTTGATGAACTGAATGAGGACGGCACTGCCGCTAAAATCTCTGAGAAATGGTTCGGGGAAAATAAGGTATTAAAGTAATTGAACGTACAATATTAAGCAAACAGGATTTCCTATGGAAACCCTGTTTTGTTTTTGGGGGAATCCATTCATGTCCGCAGATTATATTTTATCAATACTTAAGCCTATGCTCGAAGGGGCACAGATGACGGTCCTCTTATTTTTGATCGCCATAGTCTTGTCCATTCCTTTGGGCTTCTTGCTAACTCTGGCTGTAAGAAGCAAGATCAAGCCTTTAGCCTGGCTTGCCCATACCTATATTTACTTGATGCGCGGTACACCGCTGTTGCTTCAATTGCTATTTATCTGTTTCGGGCTTCCGATGATTCCCGTGATTGGCGAATATATGGTTTTGGATCGCTTTGTAGCTGCATGTTTGGGCTTTATTTTAAATTATGCTGCCTATTATGCCGAGATTTTCCGAGGAGGTCTTCTCGCTATTGATAAAGGCCAATATGAGGCATCCCAAGTATTGGGTTTGACTAAATGGCAGACAATGAGGAAAATCATTCTGCCTCAAATGTTCCGCGTGGCGCTTCCGGCCGTTTCCAATGAATCGGTGACACTTGTTAAGGATACTGCTCTGCTCTATGCAGTTGCTGTACCGGAACTATTACACTTTGCGCAGACAGCAGTGAATCGTGACTTTACAATTGTTCCATTTTTCTTAGCAGGTATCATTTACTTAATCATGACGCTCATTTTAACAGTATTCTTTAAATTTCTAGAACGAAGGTTCAAATTTGAATAAGAAGGGGTGGGGAATGTGGCTATAATTGAAGTAACTAACCTCAAAAAGTCATATGACAAACTTGATGTATTAAAACAATTTACTTTTGATGTAAATAAGAACGATGTGGTTGCAATAATCGGCCCCTCCGGTTCAGGAAAAAGCACGATGCTCCGCAGTTTGATTTATCTCGAAGAAATCAACGAAGGTAGCATCTGTATATCCGGAGATTATCTGGTGAGGGATGGCATCTACTCGAAACCGCAAGAGATCAAGCAAATCACCTCCAAAATGGGGATGGTCTTCCAACATTTTAATCTCTTCCCGCACCTAACTGTTAAAGAAAATCTAGAAGTCGCCCCCAGAATGGCGAAAAAGGGGACAAACACAGAGCTTCACAAGCAAAGCAGGGAGCTCTTGGAGAAGGTTGGTCTTTCTGACCGGGAGACAGCTTACCCGGAGAATCTTTCGGGCGGACAAAAACAAAGAGTAGCCATTGCAAGGGCACTTATGATGAATCCAGAAATCCTGCTGTTTGATGAGCCCACTTCGGCTTTGGATCCTGAATTGACCGGTGAAGTACTAGAAGTAATGAAGGATCTAGCTGAAGAGCAAATGACTATGATTGTGGTGACGCATGAGATGGGGTTTGCAAAGGAAGTAGCAAACAGGGCCATTTTCATGGATAATGGGGAAATTATCGAATCAGGTGATCCGACAGAGTTGTTTACAAACCCCCAGTTCGAGCGAACGAAAGCTTTCTTGAACCGTAGTTTGAAATAAACCCTGAAGTGCACTATCAATTGATTTTATAAAACCTCGGCATTTGCTGAGGTTTTTTTGCATATAAACAAATATGAATCATAAAAGCCTAACGGTAGTGTGATTCGATTAGGAAAATGCAAAGACGAGGAACGCCACAAATGACTTTTCGAAAACGTAATGTTTGTATCACTTAAAATGTGAATTTCATAAATTATACTTGCAACTTGCAAATGTTGGTGTTATAAATTGGATATAGAATATTTGTAATAAATAATGTTTACAAGTGAAAGGAGAAGGGGAAAGGTATGATCATTCGTGAAGCGATGGCAGCGGACATAGATTCCATCAAAGAAATTTACAATCAAGGGATTGAGGATAGAATTGCCACGTTAGAAACAGAACTGAAGGATCAAGCCTACATGGAGGAGTGGTTCGCCAAACACATCGGACGCTTTAAGGTAATTGTCGCTGACCAAGAAGGGGAAATCGTTGGATGGGCTTCCTTGAATCCGTATAACAGCCGCGATGCTTATAAAGGGGTTGCTGACTTATCCGTTTATATCTCAAGAGATCATCGAGGAAAAGGGATTGGCTGTTTATTGCTGCAATCCATCGAAAAGCTCGCAAAAGAAAATGACTTCAATAAAATTGTGTTATTCACTTTTCCCTTTAACCAGATGGGTCAAGGATTGTACCAAAAACGGGGGTATCGCGAAGTGGGAGTGTTTAAGAACCAGGGGATTTTAGACGGGGAATTTGTCGATGTGATGGCTATGGAGAAATTACTTTAAACAATTAGGGGGTAGGAGGATTATGACAGTGAACCATTCAAGCGTATTGTCTGTTGGTTATTTTGATGCTTATTTCAAGCTGGTTTTAGCTTCTCGTGAACCTGGGTTGGAAAAGGCAAAAGATTTCATTGAAACCAACTTTTTTAAAGGAGAAGCGTGTTATTATGGCGAGCAAACTCACCGAAATTTCATGGCTGCTTTTAATAAGCTAAAAGGATCAATAAAAAAATAGTTGAATCAAATAGTTGCAAAATGCAAATAATTAGCGTATAAATAAAGAGAGGTGAAAGTAATGGAAAATGAAAACCTTAGAGGTCTCTTCCAACTCTTGACAAGACGTTTTGGATTATTGAATAAAAATTGTTGCAGCGCTGATGGAATTGAGATATCCCTCGTTCAAAGCCATATCCTGTATGAAATAAACAGACAAAAAAAAGCTTCCATCCAGCAGATTGCAGAAACACTAGGAACGGATATTACGACGTTCAGTCGACAAATCCAATCCCTAATAAAATTGAATTTAGTCACTAAAACGCCTGATGTAGAAGATCGGAGAATTTCTATCCTTTCCCTAACCGATGAAGGCGTGAAAATCAATCAAACCATCGATCAACAAATAAATGATTATTTGAATGAAATCTTCAAGACGATGAATGAGTTTGAAAAGGAATCCGTCGTGCGGTCTCTGACATTGCTTAATGATCGAATGTTGAAGTCTTCCGTATGTTGTACTACTCCTTGGGGGTAGTATAATTTTTCGACAATACTTGCAAATTACAACTTTTTTAAACGAAATATAGGAGGGAATAATGATGGTTCAATTTGATGAAAGTGCTTTACCCGTAGCAATTATAGGCGGGGGTCCTGTAGGGCTTGCCGCTGCCGCTCATTTACTGAAAAAAGGGGAGAAGTTTATCGTACTGGAAGCGGGAGATTCGGTTGGTTCCAGCATGCTGGAGTGGGGGCATGTCAGAATGTTTTCCCCATGGCAGTATAACATCGATCAAACAGCAAAGGAACTGCTGGAGAACGCAGGATGGACGTCACCTGACGAAAATGCTTTGCCAACAGGTCGCGAACTGGTAGAAGAGTACCTTCTTCCGCTAAGTAACCTTCCAGAAATAAAAGAACAGATTATGTTACAGGCAAAAGTAGTCGGTGTTGCCAAAAAGGCTCATGATAAATTAAAAACAGGAGAACGAGACACGGTTCCCTTTCAACTGTATGTAGAAGTGAATGGTGACACACAAGTCATTGAAGCGAAAGCAGTGATTGATTCCTCAGGTACTTGGACCAATCCAAACCCCATCCTTTCAAGTGGAATTTGGACGAATGCGGAGAAACAATTACACAATCAAATCCACTATGGCATCCCTAACGTCGAACAATTAGAAAACAGATATCAAAATAAATCCACCGTGGTGATCGGAAGCGGTCATTCTGCCATAAATGCTCTATTGGATTTGGCCACTTTACAGCAGAAATTTACGGATACAAAGATCTACTGGGTTCTTCGTAAAAAACAAATCCATGAAGTGTACGGCGGGCAAGAAAACGATGGCTTGGCAGCTCGTGGAGAATTGGGCACTAGAATTCAGCAATTAGTGGAGTCTGGACGAATCAATATTCTTACTCCCTTCCATATTAACGGAGTGTATCCAACGAACAATAAAATCACTGTGGTGGGGGAACTTGACGGAGAAAAAACCACAATCGGTGAGATCAATGAAATCGTTGTGAGTACGGGGTTCAGACCAGATACATCCTTTTTAAATGAAATAAGGATAAACCTTGATTCAGCTGTGGAAAGCATAGAAGCGCTTGCTCCGTTAATTGATCCTAATATTCATAGTTGTGGAACGGTGCGGCCGCATGGTGAACAAGAACTACGACATCCTGAAAAGAACTTCTATATTGTTGGCATGAAGAGTTATGGAAGAGCACCTACATTCTTACTGGCGACAGGCTACGAACAAGTCCGTTCCGTGGTGGCTTATCTCACAGGGGATGTAGAGGGGGCAAAAGAAGTACACTTGGAACTCCCTGAAACAGGAGTTTGCAGTGTGAATCTTGCATCTAATTCTTGCGAATCTGATCTTCCTGCAAATGAAACAAAGGATGGTTCATGCTGTGGCAGTCCTGTGTTAGCGAGATTGGAGATCAAAAATAATTCTTGTTGCGAATAAACCAAAAGACCAGTCTGAAATTAGGCTGGTCTTTTTTGATACTTTTTATTTCGAGATGCAATATTAAATTATTTTTGGATAGTCGGACCACTTATTGTGTCTTCTTTTGCCCATGGAGCTACCGCACCCGTTAGCCATCCATGAAGCGCAAAAATCAGCGCTTCACCACAGAGAATGAAAATTGGTCTCTATGTCGATAATGTTTTAATGGCTGGCGAAGAAGGTCGTTGAACTATGGTGCCTTTGAGCCCATCCGTTAGTCTGACTCCGACGACCACGGTGTACCACCGACTGTCGCGCTAGCCTCTACTTAATTTGCTATAATTGGAGGTTTTTGTTTAACGATTGATCAAACTCAATCAGATCACTCATAAGGCTCAGCCTTTTTTTTAAAAGCGTTTTTACTGGGTCTATTTTGTTGTGATTTTTTTGGATTTTGAGCTTTTTTAATTTTCATGGGAGTTCTATAAGATGTTTTATATTTTAGTGGGCTTCTAATGGTATTTTTCCAATATTCGAAACGTCAATATGCTCGTATTTTATCACTTCAAAACCTGGTATTCGTAAAGTAATTGTATCGAAACCGTAAGGTGGCATTCTAGGTCCTTCATAAGTAACAATTTGAATTGTTATATCGTATTTATCATCGAATTCATCACGAACAATATCGATAACTCTTTCCGAATCAAAGAGCCTTGATTCACCATAATACTTTTTTGTTACATTGAGTATCTCTGTACCGATAGATCTCAAAAATGCCTGTTCGAGTATAACTTCACTACCGACCGTAGGAAGTTTCTTCTTCTCAGTTTTAACGACTTTCCAGACGTTATTTTCTTTTTTTAGTGTATATAAAAAATTTAATCCATCTAACTTGACTGCATGTATATAAGCAATGTTTTCTTTAACATAAATCCTTGGCTCCCTAACCCACGTCCATATATCACCCTGTAATACAGATAATACTGCCCTACCTAAAAGTGAAACTTGTCCTTTATCATTATAGAAGGGAAATTCTCTGAAGAAATATATATCTTTAACCCCATTTAAATTAACATCGAAATAATACTTATTAATTAATTCTTGACTTGGTGCTTCTTGCCTTGCAAAAACAGCAGTATTATTTATAAAAAACAAGATACAGAAAATCACATAGAGTTTTTTCTTCAATAAGAACCACCTACTTTTAATTTTGTAGGTATCTTTCCCAAAAGCTTTTGCAACAAACCTGTCCCTTAGTAACTAAACTGTAAACGGAATGTTACGCAAATAGCATTGTTGGAGGAGACTTCAATATATATAATTAAGACTCGTTAAGGAGTGATGAAATTGATAAGCGTTACAGTAGATAAGTTAAAATTCAAGAAACAATTATCGGGAATTGAACAAATCACACTGAAAGATTTTCTGTATACCTGGGTAGGTAGCTCAAGCAAAGGATTGGATGATTTTTTTCACCTTGAGTACACAGTAGATGTATTTGCCAAAATGGAAAAAACGACGAATGACACCGATTTGTTGATTTCTGATGATGATTATTTTAGATACATAACATTGACGGAAGATAATCAAATTGTGATAGGTGTTTTAGATATGAATTCAGAATTAAAACATAGAATAATTTCATTAGATAAGATTAAATAATTCTGCGTGTTCTTTAACCCATAAAAAAAGAGGCAGCATTGCACATAACCCTGTCAAGTAGACAATAAAAAAAGAGTATTTTTTAAGCTGCGGCCTTTTCTCGATATTCAATTGGGGAAAGGCCGTTGAATTTCTCTTGAAAGCGAGCCGTATTGTAAAACTCTATATACTCTTGAATAGCTAGATAAGCTTGCTCTGCTGTTTTTGGACATTTTAAATATAACTTTTCTGTTTTTAAATGTGAGAAGAAGCTTTCTATACACGCGTTGTCGTGACAATTGCCACGACGAGAGTGGCTTCCTCGAATGCCGAGTTCCTTCACCTGATTTTCATATGATTTCGTCGTATATTGGAATCCTTGATCTGAGTGCAGGAGAGCCCCCTTGCTAAACGGCTTGTCCCTTAGCTGGTTTAGTGTATTATGAACCAATTCAAGATCATTTCGTGTAGAAACTTCCCATGCAACAATTTCATTATTATACAAATCTAATTCGGCGGAAAGGTAGGCAAACGTGTCTCCAATCCGTACATAGGTTATATCTGTTACTAACTTATGAAACCTCATCTCTGCGTAGAATTCACGATTTAAGACATTATGAAATACAACTGACCCTCTTCGGCCGTAGAAAGGGCGTTTCTTCCGAATGACAGATTGGACCCCCAACTCTCTCATCAATCGACGAACACGCTTGTGGTTTACAACGATTCCTTCTCTGGACAAAGCTCCAGTCATCCGTTTATATCCGTAGTAGGGGTGTAGCTTATGGATGGCTAAAATATGTTCTTTTATCCATAGATTTTTCTCAAGTCGCAAAGAACGAGCAGACTGTGCCTTCCGCCATTTGTAGTATCCAGCCTTTGAAACTTCAGCGATTTTTAATAGCCACGAAAGTGGGTGCGTTTTCCTCAAACCATCGATTATTTGAAACCTTTCGGCTTTCAGGACCATTCCTTCCCATGTAGATTTGGATTGCGCTTTTTTAAATAATCCACCTGCGCTTTTAGATAGGCATTTTCCTCTTCGACACTAGAAAAATTCTTACGGTTCCATACACCACGTTGATCTTCAAAAGACTCGTTATTCTGCACTTTCTTCACCCAACTCGCTACCTGTGCATCACTTTTAATACCAAAACGCTCACGAATCTGGCGATATGACCAACCTTCCTCCACCTTCAGACGAACCACTTCTCTCTTTAATTCTTCTGTATACGCTTGAAACGTTTGCCCCTTTTTTGCCATACAAAAAATCCCCTCCAGATTGACAGTTAAGAACATTTTATCATGTTCTCTTTTTTCTCTGTCTACTTGAAGGGGATAATACCACATGGTACACTGTCTTTTTTTATTTGTTCACTATATGTCTTATGCGACGTTACTGAATTATCCTGCCCCGATAGTTGCATAAGAAAAGGAGCTGCTGGTCAGCTCCTGATAATGAAGTAAAGCACATGTTAGTTCATTAAGAAAATCGATTCTTAAACCCAATATAGAATTGATTCATACTTTATTTTTTTTGTCTGCAACTTCATTACGGTGTAACTACATTTATAATTTGCCCTTTTAATTCAACTAACTTGTTCTTAATGAATGGATCTGTTTCTTCAGGTAATTGATCTAGTTTAAAAAATTGAGCCTCAATTGCCTGATTCTCATCAGGAGTTAATTCTCCTTCATAGTGAGTACATAAATATCCTATTGCAACAATGTGATACTCATCACCAACGTCCTCTGGTTTCTTAGATAATTCCATACCAGAATAAACACCAAATAATTGTAATGAATTTAACGTTAACCCAAAATCTTCTTGTACATTTCTTTTAATACATTCCTCAACTGACTCATTTAACTGCAAAATACCACCAGGAATCCCCCATGTTCCACCTGCATATCTATACAGTATAATTTCTCCTTTATTATTAATAATAGCTACACTTGGCCTTACTACTATCAATGGGGAATTTCCAATCATTTCTCTCATAACTTCACAATAATCCATAAAATCCTCCTATGATAATTGATTAGTAAACTTTGTAACATTTCCTAAACAACAACTACCTTGAGGGTTGTTTACCTCACAACCACATCTATTTTCTTTTATGTTTTCACGAATATGTTCTACTGGATTAGGATTAATTCCTTTTTCTACATATTGTTTAATTTTTTCCTTTGTCCAATCAAAACAATAACAAATTGGTGTAGTCACTGAGTCATTTTTTTGATGAACAGCTACCTTTATGTCAGATACAATGTACTTTTTTTTACTTGTATCAAAATAGACTACTTCACAATCTTTGGTTGAACAAAAATAGTGATTGTCTTTAGCATTTAATGTTTCTAATGCAGATGGTCTAAGCAATGATTTTAGTGTAATTAACTTTACATTTTTAGCTTTATTTTCACAAGATGGACAATTACCATTATTATCGATTTTTATTGTTTTTAGGTTACTACAACAATCTTCCATCATTCCTCCACCTTTACAATTTATATTTTTATAAGCCTTATTCCGTTTTCTTGTTTTCACCCATTAAAGTTTCGATAATAGGACATTCATGTAAAGTTTTTTCAACAGGACAACATTCTTTTAAATTATTAAGCATTTGTTCGATCTTTTTTAAGTCTCTTATCTTCTTTTGGACTTCATCTATTTTTTGAATTACAAAATCATACATATCTATACATCGTTCATCGTCTTTATCAACGACTCCAAGTAATTTATCAATTTCTGATAAAGAAAATCCTAAATCTTGCATTCGTTTAATGAACTGTATACGATTGACGGTTACATCTTGATATGTCCTATAACCAGTATTAGTTCGAGTAGGCTCTGGAATCAGTCCAAATCTTTCGTAATATCTTATCGTTTCTTTATTAACTCCGCATTTATTTGCAAGCTCACTTATAAGATATTTCACCATATTCACCTCATAATAAATTATAAACCCTGTACCATAGTACAGGGTAAAGGGGAGTTTTGAATTTTTTCACTAATTGACGTTAATACAATACAATACAATACTTCACAATCTCATCTATGTATTAACATGAATAGCGTTAACCCATCAACTTCAAAGGTCATAGAAAAATGTTCTTCACCGTAAATATCATAAAAATTAGAGCTTTGGTTTTCTTTAGATTTAACAAGAAAAATACTTTGGTTTGTAAAATTAAGAATTGCTTTTATAGCTTAACTCTGTAACCAATTTACTTACATAAGTTCAATAAGTATCATTTTTTTTCAACTCTTTTAAGCAGACTAAAATTAAAAATTATTTTGTTTTGAATAGTTAATGATTGATTAAATAAGAATATACTTATACAATGATGTTAAATAACCACATAAGCATATGATTATTTATTAGATTAGGCTAGGAGGGATAACATGCAAACGAATGAAGCGTTGGATATAGAAGCTACGGCAAATGTTCTTAAACTTTTAGGTGATAAAACACGTTTGACGATGGTAAAAATTATGTCTGAGCATGAATGTTGTGTCTGTGAATTTGTTGACCTGTTTGATATGAGCCAACCTGCTATTAGCCAACATTTACGAAAGTTGAAAGATAGCGGAATTGTGAATGAAGCAAGAAGGGGACAATGGATATTTTACTCGTTAAATCAAACATCTCCGTATTACTCATTTATTCAAACGGTCATCAAAGATTTGCCAAGTCAAGCATTTAAATTAGAAGAATTAACAGCACAAGGAAAACGAATTTGTTGTGACTAACGAGGAGGAGAACATCAGTGGGTATAGTTATATTAGCAAGTATCATCTTTTTGCTGACGTTGACATTCGTCATCTGGCAACCCAAGGGATTGTCAATCGGCTGGTCAGCATGCGGGGGTGCGGTACTTGCCTTACTCGTTGGGGTTGTTGACTTCAACGATGTAATTACCGTTACGGGTATTGTATGGAACGCGACGTTGGCGTTCATTGCTATTATCATTATTTCTTTAATTTTAGATGAAATTGGTTTCTTTGAATGGGCAGCTCTACATATGGCGAGAGCGGCCAAGGGAAATGGAGTGAGGATGTTTGTGTATGTGAGCATTCTTGGAGCCCTAGTCGCTGCGTTCTTCGCAAATGACGGAGCCGCGCTCATCTTAACTCCGATTGTATTGGCGATGGTTCGAAACTTGAAGTTGGAAGAGAGAATGATCTTTCCATTTATCATCGCGAGTGGGTTTATAGCGGACACTACATCCTTACCGCTTGTGGTAAGTAATTTGGTCAACATTGTTTCTGCTGACTTTTTTGATATCAAGTTTATTGAGTTCGCATCTAGAATGATCGTTCCCAACCTGTTTTCATTAGCAGCAAGCATTCTGGTATTATATTTGTACTTCAGAAAGAGCATTCCGAAGAATTATGATATGGCTCAATTGAAGAAGCCAGTCGATGCCATTCGGGATGTGAAAATGTTTCGCCTGTCTGGGATTGTTTTAGGTGTTCTGTTGGTAGGTTATTTTATCAGTGAATTTTTCAACATTCCCGTATCCATCATTGCAGGTGTTATCGCCATTTTCTTCTTGTTTATGGCAAGGCGAAGTCCAGCTGTTAATACCAAAACTGTTGTAAAAGGCGCACCATGGGCGATTGTGTTCTTCTCCATTGGAATGTATGTTGTGGTGTATGGATTGAGAAACGTTGGATTGACGAACATTTTAGCTGACCTTATACAAGTAACGGCTGATCAAGGATTATTCGCTGCTACTGTCGGAATGGGATTCATCGCAGCTATTCTTTCATCGCTTATGAATAACATGCCGACGGTTATGATAGACGCTCTTGCCATTTCCGACACGAATACAACGGGCGCGATTAGGGAAGCCCTTATTTATGCCAATGTCATCGGTTCGGACTTGGGACCAAAAATTACACCGATTGGTTCTTTGGCTACCTTATTGTGGCTGCATGTCCTTTCATTAAAAGGCGTGAAAATCTCATGGGGAACCTACTTTAAAACGGGAATCATCTTAACCATCCCAACATTGTTCATCACATTAGTTGGCTTATATATATGGTTGAATATTATTCACTAAATACATCATTTTACTCATAAAGGAGATAAACAACATGGCTAAAAAAACACTTTACTTCTTATGTACAGGTAACTCTTGCAGAAGTCAAATGGCTGAAGCATGGGGTAAGAAATATCTAGGAGACGAATGGCAAGTGCTAAGTGCAGGAATTGAAGCACATGGCTTGAATCCGAAGGCTGTTAAAGCGATGAACGAGGTTGGAATGGATATTACCAATCAAACTTCCGATATCATTGACCCTGACATTTTAAATAATGCCGATTTTGTGGTCACATTATGTGGCGATGCTGCAGACAAATGTCCAATAACGCCACCGCATGTGAGGCGTGAACATTGGGGCTTTGATGACCCAGCAAGAGCGGAAGGAACCGATGAAGAAAAATGGGCGACCTTCCAACGTGTTCGTGATGAAATCAGAGAAAGAATCGAACGTTTCTCTAAAACGGGCGTATAAATAAAACTGAAAAGCCGAGTAATCACTCGGCTTTCGTTTTATCCATGGCATAAGTAAATGATTATATATGAAGGGGAGATGAGCAAGTGATGAAAGTTGAAATCTTTGATCCTGCGATGTGTTGTTCAACGGGGGTATGTGGACCGAGTGTTGATCCTGAATTAACAAGGGTGGCATCTGCTGTTTATTCTTTAGAAAAGAAAGGGTTCGATATCAAACGTTATCAATTAACCAATGATCCTGCTAAGTTTGTAGATAACCCTGAGATTAATAAAGCTTTACATGAAAAAGGACCTGACGTCTTGCCAATTATTTTAGTCAATAATCAGATTGTAAAAGAGGGAAGTTATCCAACGAACGAAGAGTTTGGAGAATGGTTTGAAATAAAACCTGATGAGTTAAATGAAAAGCCAAAAGCTCGTCTTTCCATTGATTTAAATCAACTGAAATAAGAAAGAAAGAAAGAAAGAAGGGGAAAGAGCATGTTTCAATCTTTCAATCCGAAGAATGTCATTCAAACACCCTTTTTATTTTTAACAGGAAAAGGTGGGGTAGGAAAAACATCGACAGCCAGTGCCACCGCCGTTGCATTAGCTGATAGTGGGAAAAAGGTGTTGCTCATCAGCACAGACCCAGCTTCCAACTTACAAGATGTATTTGGAATAGCGTTAACCAATTCACCCATAGCCGTACCAGGTGTTGATAATTTATTTGCCAGTAATTTAGATCCAGAAGCTTCAGCGAGAGCGTATCGTGACAAAGTGGTGGGTCCATATAAAGGAAAGCTACCTGATTCGGTCGTTGCCACCATGGAAGAACAATTATCGGGAGCATGTACGGTGGAGATTGCTGCATTTGATGAATTTTCCAATTTGTTGACTAATGTTGACATAGTCAATCAGTATGACCATATTATCTTTGACACCGCTCCAACTGGGCATACGTTAAGGCTTTTACAGCTTCCGACGGCATGGAGTGGATTCCTGGAAGAAAGCACACACGGTGCGTCATGCTTAGGTCCTTTATCAGGGTTGGCGGACAAAAAAGACCTTTATTCTAAAACTGTGGAGGTCCTTTCCAATCCAAGTAAAACCACATTAATCCTAGTTACAAGACCTGATGCCTCATCCTTATTTGAAGCAGACCGTGCATCCAATGAACTCAAAGAAATTGGCGTGAAAAACCAAATACTTATCGTGAATGGGCTTCTTCAGACACACCTTGAAGAAGATGAAGTGTCATCCGCCTTTTATCACCGACAACGAAACGCATTGCAGCACATACCAGAACATTTAAAACAGATCGCTGTTTATTCGTTACCGTTTGTTTCTTTTCCCTTAACAGGGATAGACAATTTACGATATTTATTTAAACAATACACGATCCCATCAAAGATGGTGACATATGAAGATTACACAGCGAATCTTCCAAGATTGAATGAAATGATCACTGATTTCTCATCAAATAATACAAAGCTTATTTTCACAATGGGGAAAGGCGGAGTGGGGAAAACAACGGTTGCTTCCGCTATTGCCGTTGGTTTAGTGGAAAAGGGGCACCGTGTACACTTAACGACAACAGATCCTGCGGGGCACTTGAATTACCAATTCGAAAATGATCAATTCAATCAAAACTTAACGATCAGCAGCATTAATCCAAAAGAAGAAGTGGAAAAATACAAAGCAGATGTCATTACAAAAGCAGGCTCAGATTTAGATGAAGAAGGACTCGCTTATTTAGTGGAAGATCTTAATTCACCTTGTACAGAGGAAATAGCCGTTTTCCGAGCCTTTGCTGAAATTGTAGCTAAATCAGAAAATGAAATGGTCGTTATTGACACGGCGCCAACGGGTCACACGTTGTTATTGTTGGATGCTGCACAGTCTTATAGTAAAGAGATTTCGAAGTCAACAGGTGAAGTCCCTGAAAGTGTAACAAAACTGCTTCCTCAAATTAGGAATGCAGAAGAAACAGCTGTTGTAATTGTCACGCTTGCAGAAGCCACACCCGTGTTAGAAGCATCCCGATTACAAGATGATTTAAGAAGGGCCAATATTACCCCACAGTGGTGGGTGATTAATCAGATTCTATATACTACAAATACGATTGACCCTGTACTAAGCGGGAAAGCATCGGCAGAAAAAGAATGGATTCATGAAGTTAACGATAAGTCATTTGGAAAATGTGTCATTATTCCATGGATGCTAGAAGAAAAGATCGGATATGACAAGTTGAAAGATTATACACATTAACTGTGCAAATTTTGGTCAAAAAACCTTAGTTGGAGGGGAAATATAATTGACCGCAAAGAATTATCATGAATTAATTAAAGATCGCATCTTCATCGGTGGAGCAGATGATGTGAAAGAAATGATGGAAAATGAGGGGGCAGATATAATTTTTGATTTGAGTGCAGAAGCACCTGACGAAACTGCATATAACCGCCTGCATAGTCCCATTGTCGATGATGCTGAACACCAAGATTAATCCATTAAAACGTCGATCGCTCATGTCGTAAAAGCATATAATGAAGGAAAAAAAGTGTATTTTCATTGTGCTGGCGGAAGCAATCGTACGGGTACTGTTGCCGTTGTGACCTTGTTGACTTTGGGTAAGGGAAAGTCTATTGAAGAAGCAGAGGAAATGGCTAAGTCCGCACGTCCTAAAATTAAGGTGAAACCAGAAATGAAAGAAGCATTAAAAAGAATATTTCCTAATGTATAAAAGAAAAGGGGAGGAATTAATATGAAGATAACAGATGAAGCAAAACAACTTTTAGAAAATGTGTTAAATGAAAATGGTGCAGAAGGAATTCGTCTATACTCGGTCGCAGGTTGTTGCGGCCCACAAATGGCATTGTCTTTAGATGCCCCACAAGAAACAGATGTTATCCAGAACATTAACGGAATTAAAGTGGCAGTAGATTCTCAAATTGCTTCAACTGAGGAATTCACATTAGACAAAGAAGAAAATCAAGATGGTGTAGGCTTAGTTTTAATTGGCGGTAGTAACTGTTGCTAATGCTTAGGTAAAAATAAGGGGGGAGTTGTTCATTTTGGTGAATAACTCCCCCTCCTCTATTTAATTGTAGGATTGAAACGCTTAATTGGAATAATTGGAATCTTGGCTGAGGGGACTACATGCCACTAAGTGCTTTCCTACAACTGCAATGAATTATACTTTTCATTCGGTGTAAAAAATTATGTTTTGAACTCTAAGAGTAACCTTTTTGAATGATGGTCGTACGTTATCCAATGGCCTTCAGAAATCCCTAAACTTATGAAATTTTATAAATCCCGTACAATTAGATACAAACTGACTTCCACATTAAAAGGCTTTTTAGTCCAAACATATTAATACTTTTGCTCCAAAACCAACTTTTAGATTCTTCTATTTAAGGCATCCCTTAAAATTTCACAAAAAATGCAGTAAAGTACATAATTAAAAGTCCAGTCGCTAATCCAGAATGGTTTAACCATGAAACAGATGCTTCATTGATATTGTAGGAATGAAAAGCTACGGCCGAGCACTTACATTCCTTATGGCTACAGCAGGATATGAACCTGGTTCGATCTATTGCAGCTTATATAACATATCTATGGTATAGAAAAAAATTCCAAAAAATGCTAAAAATAATCATTTTATACTGGTGCAATTTTCCCGTATCATTTGGTAACAAAAGACATAAAAATACAATGAGTGGATCGGTGAGAATTATTGAGAAGTGGTTGTTCAACGTGTTAAATAAAGATAATGGAGTGTTATTGAATAAGGATTTATTAAAATCGAGAGTGGGATTTAAAAGGATTATAACTTTAGGTGGTATATTTTTGATTTCATCAGAAATTTCTTTTTGGAAAAAGTTTAAAATAATCTTTAACTAACAACATGAAAAATATATTCATACATGCATTAGGTTAGTATAGATACACTTAAGTATTTTTAAGCAAACCCTAGTAAAGTAAATAGAATCTATGTCAAATACCTATTTTAAAACTTTTTATAAAAAAACCTTCACATACCATAGAGGGGTATAGTATTATGTAATTAAGGAGGTGAGGCAATGTCGATGAATTCAGAATGTCTTGATAAAATTGTTGAAATTGATCAATACTGCTCATCAGACGGTGAAAGAAAGAGCCATCATTCAGATAAAGTGAAAAAAAATTTAGTATCAAGATTGAATCGAATTGAAGGACAAATTCGAGGAATAAAAGGATTAATTGAAAAGGATACGTATTGTGATGATGTCATTACTCAAATATCTGCGACTCAATCAGCATTAAATAGTGTCGCTCGTATTTTACTTGAAGGGCATATGAAGTCATGTGTTTTAGAAAGAATTCAAGAAGGGGATACGGAGATTTTAGATGAGGTAATGGTGACAATTCAAAAATTAATGAAAAAATAAAAGGAGACTAAGCGATATGGAAAAAATGACTCTTAACGTAAAAGGAATGTCATGTGGGCATTGTATAAATTCAATTGAAGGCAATGTAGGCGAATTATCTGGAGTTACCACTGTTAAAGTAAACTTAGATTCTGGAACTGTTAGTGTAGTGTTTAATCCGAACGAAGTTAGTATTGATAAGATCAAAGAAACAATTGATGACCAAGGTTATGATGTACAATAAAATTAATACAGAACCTGCTGATTAAAGCACGATTTCTTTCAGAAATTAATATACTATACAGGGGTATGGTTTAAGTAATTAAAATAGATCAACTGACATAAAATAAGGAGGAGTAAGAAATGGAGAATGTAATATTAACAGTGAAAGGAATGTCATGTGGGCATTGTATAAATTCAATTGAGGGAAATGTAGGGAAATTAAATGGTGTTCATTTTGTAAAAGTTCACTTAAATGAAGAAAAAGTAGAAGTATCATTTAATTCGAAAATGGTCTCTTTAAAGGGAATTACTGACGTTATAGAAGATCAAGGTTATGATATACAATAATTTTAATAAAGAACGTGCTGATTAAAGCACGATTTCTTCCTAAAATTCATATACTATACCAGGGTATGGTTTGTGTTATTAAAATAGATCATCTAACATAAATTAAGGAGGACAAAAGAATGGAGAATGTAATATTAGTAGTGAAAGGAATGTCATGTGGGCATTGTATTAATTCAATTGAAGGGAACGTAGGAAAAATGAATGGAGTTCTTTTTGTAAAGGTTCACTTAAATGAAGAAAAAGTAGAGGTATCATTTGATCCGAAAGTAGTTTCTTTAAAGGGAATTACTGACATTATAGAGGGCCAAGGTTATGATGTAGAGCTGAGTAAATTATCTAAAGATCAAAGTTGTCACTAAGGAATTGAAAAAACGTGCTGTCTCGTCCCGGCACGTTTTCTTCCCTAAAAATATACCCCACTATAGTATGTGGTGATAGGAGTGTAAGGTTATGAGCGATAAAAAAGAAACAACACTTCAAATAGCTGGCATGACGTGTGCTGCATGTGCAGTGAGAATAGAAAAAGGTCTAAAAAAAATAGATGGAGTAGAGGATGCAAGCGTGAATTTTGCTTTAGAAAAATCAAAAGTAACGTTTGATCCATCCAAATCAAGTGTTAACCAACTTAAAGATAAAGTAGAATCCTTAGGGTATAAAGTGGTTAGTGAAAAAGCGGAATTTGATATATCTGGTATGACATGCGCAGCATGTGCTAACAGGATTGAAAAACGTTTAAACAAGTTAGATGGAATACAAAGTGCAACTGTAAACTTCGCCTTAGAATCAGCCCTTGTAGAATATAATCCTGACGAAGTTTCGGTCCCAGATATGAAGGATGCCATTAAGAAATTGGGTTATCATTTAGAACAAAAGCAAGAAACTACAGGCGAAAAGGTTGATCATAGACAGAAGGAAATTGAGAAACAAACAGGAAAATTCATATTCTCTTCTATTTTGTCCATCCCTTTACTTTGGGCGATGGTCAGTCATTTTGAATTTACCTCTTTTATTTGGCTACCAGAGATGTTCATGAATCCATGGGTCCAACTCGCACTTGCGACTCCTGTTCAATTCTTAGTTGGAGGTCAGTTTTACGTAGGCGCCTTTAAAGCATTAAGGAATAAAAGTGCAAACATGGATGTTTTAGTTGCACTTGGCACCTCTGCAGCTTATTTCTATAGTGTTTATTTAAGCATTTTGTCAATAGGGTCCGATGCACACATGGTGGAATTATATTTTGAAACAAGTGCCGTGTTAATTACTCTTATTATATTAGGTAAGTTATTTGAAGCAAAAGCAAAGGGACGTTCATCGGAAGCCATTAAAAAGCTTATGGGTTTGCAAGCAAAAACAGCCACAGTTTTAAGAGACGGTCAAGAAATGAATTTACCTATCGAAGAGGTGATAGCTGGAGATATCGTTTATGTTAAACCAGGTGAAAAGGTGCCTGTAGACGGAGAAATATTTGAAGGGAGATCTGCCCTGGATGAGTCAATGATTACAGGGGAAAGTATTCCTGTTGATAAAACAGTAGGAGATTTAGTAATTGGCTCAACCATTAACAAAAACGGGTTTCTAAAGGTTAAGGCAACAAAGGTAGGAAAAGATACCGCCTTAGCTCAAATTATCAAAGTAGTCGAAGAAGCACAAGGATCAAAAGCGCCTATTCAACGCTTAGCCGATGTCATCTCAGGAATATTTGTCCCTATTGTAGTGGGTATAGCGATTATTACGTTTCTTGTGTGGTACTTTTTTGTAAGTCCAGGAGAGTTTGCAGTAGCTCTTGAAAAATTAATTGCCGTATTAGTGATCGCCTGTCCATGTGCTCTAGGCCTAGCTACTCCTACGTCCATTATGGCAGGGTCAGGTCGAGCAGCTGAATATGGGATTTTATTTAAAGGCGGAGAACATCTTGAAACCACTCATCGGGTGGATACAGTGATTCTTGATAAAACGGGAACTGTAACAAATGGAAAACCAACACTTACAGATGTTATTCTCTCAAATGGGTTTGAAGAAAAGGAATTTTTAAAATTAGTCGGTACTGCAGAGAGAAATTCTGAACATCCGTTAGCTGAGGCGATTGTTGAGGGGATTAAAGAAAAAGGGATTGAACTAGGCAGCTCAGAACACTTCGAAGCCATTCCTGGCTTTGGAATCGAGTCTAAAGTTGAAACCAAATCCTTGCTGATCGGAACGCGCCGACTTATGAAGAAAAATAACATTGATATTAGGGGTATATTACCCAAGATGGAAAACTTAGAGAAACAAGGCAAGACTGCAATGCTAGTAGCCATTGATAACCAGTTTGCTGGAGTGATTGCAGTCGCGGATACAATTAAAGAAACCTCTCAAAAAGCTATCGCAAGGTTAAAAGAGATGGGTCTGGAGGTTGTTATGATTACTGGAGATAACAAGCAGACAGCTCAAGCAATTGCAAATGAAGTAGGAATTGACCATGTTATAGCAGAAGTCCTGCCTGAAGGAAAGGCAGAGGAAGTTAAAAAGCTTCAAAAATCTGGAAAGATTGTAGCAATGGTCGGTGATGGAATTAACGATGCTCCAGCGTTAGCTACTGCTGATATTGGGATGGCAATCGGTACGGGTACGGATGTAGCAATGGAAGCTGCTGATATCACCTTAATCAGAGGAGACTTAAATAGTATTGCCGATGCCATTTTTATGAGTAAAATGACGATTCGAAATATCAAGCAAAATTTATTTTGGGCCTTTGCTTATAATGCTATAGGAGTTCCAATTGCAGCCCTAGGATTTCTGGCACCGTGGCTTGCAGGAGTAGCAATGGCATTTAGTTCAGTTTCAGTTGTTTTAAACGCACTCAGATTACAAAGGATTAAGTTAAAAGGATAATCTATCTATAAAGAAAGGAGTGTTTTTATGAAACAAAAAAACATGCTAACCTGGGCGATTTCAGCCATTGTTTATCTCGGGTTAGTAATTGGCGGATATACCGTATTTGCAAGCTTGGGCAGTAATAACGATCACACGGATACCCATGCGGCAAATAACGAGGAAAAAGAATCTATTAATGAGCAAGCACATAACGATAATCATACAAGCCAAAAAAGTGATGGTGAGGATACAGGGCATTCAGATCATGTAGATCAATTACAAAGTGAAGTGGTCACAAACGTAAAATATGAAGAAGGTATAATTACCATCGATGTGAAGGATAAAGAGCAAAATTCACCTAAATTAGAAATATCACATGAAAAAATAATGCATTTAATTATTGTAAGTGCAGACTTAGAAGATTATTATCATTTACATCCTGAGGAAAAAGGAAATGGCGTTTATACTCTGAAGTTCGCCCTACCTGAAAACTCTTATAAAGCGTTTGTTGATATTAAACCAAAAAACCTTGCTTATCAGGTTAGTCCGATAGAACTGCAGGTGGGTAAAGGTCATAGTGAACATGAAGGAAATTCATTAAAGGTTGATACAAACTTAACAAAAACTATCAATGAGAAGACAGTTGAATTAAACACTACAGAGCTAGGGATAAACAAAGCTGTGACGTTAAGTTTTGATACGAAAGAGACTACTCCAGAGCCCTATCTGGGTGCTCTAGGGCATGTTGTTATTTTGGATGATATGGGTGAAAAATTTGTTCATGTGCACCCTACATCAGAAGAAAAGACAGTCTTTGAAACAAAATTTGATAAACCTGGGATTTACAAAGTATGGGGAGAATTTAAATTTGATGGTAAAGTCAATAGCTATCCATTTGTTATAGAGGTCAAATAAATTCGAAGAATAAAGGGGAATTTTTTATGAACTTAGATGGGGTTAGCAAACATCTATTAATTTGCAACGGGAAAACATGCACGAAAAATGGAGCAGAAGAAGTAACAGAGACCATTAGGGGAGAATTGAAAAACTTAGAGCTGCAAAAGGAGATCCACACAACAAAAACATTATGTAACGGCCAATGCAAGCATGGTCCAATCGCTGTTCTATATCCACAAGGAACCTGGTATAAAGAAATGAATAAAGCAAAAAGTGAAGAGCTTATTCGTCAATTGAAAGAAGAAAGAAATGTTAATTTAGGCTCTGAACTTTATTACCATGATGGGAAAACATTTAAGAACCATGAGGTTGAGTAAACTGTAACATCTTATATCTTATATCTTATATCTAAAAAGGCGTTTCTGTATAACAGGACGCTTTTTTACTGTAAGAAGTGTCGAGTGACAAATGCAATAATGTCAAATATAAGGTTATAAGGCTATAAGGCTATATATGTAGTCATGGGCATGCTCAAACCCGGCACCGCGAATATAAATACGTGGTGTAGTCATTTCATGGAGGTGGGTGTATGCACAAATGCCGTTGTTGTCTAGGGGTAGGATGTTGTCGATATTGTAGTGGATCAGGTGTCCAACCGGTAGGTAAAGCTTCCTAAATTCTATTTAGACAGGAGCTTGCATAACAAGCTCCCGTTACTTATGCTTACTAGATTGATATAGAGTAAACATTGTTTTATATGTACATTTATTTCACATATAAGTGTATTTCTTTGATAATATAAAATAGGAATGAATTGAAGGTGGTGAAAGTAACCCTATGTGTGAACCCTACTATAAAGTGTTGCCAAAAATCTTAGGTCCTCTTGAATTAGAAGTAATGAAAATTATTTGGTCTAAAAATGAAGCAACAGTTCAGGAAGTCTTGATAGAGTTAAACAAACAAAATAATTATGCTTACACAACGATCATGACGATTATGAATCGTTTAGATAAAAAGGGAATTCTTACACGAAATAAGGTAGGTAAGGGATACCTATATAAAGCTCGTTATAATCAGGATGAGCTAGTTCAACAGACTTCTTCTGAGAAAGTAGAACAAATTCTCGGAAACTATGGTGATATTGCTATTGCACAGTTTGTAGATGCTGTTGGCCATAATCCTGATCAACTAAATAAACTAAAACAGCTCATTCAAAGTTTAGAGAAAGGTGAAAAATCGTAATGCACTTATCTCGCCTGTATAGCACCTACATTGCATGCTCAGTTAGTATCGTAAGTTTATTTTCCCTCTGCTTTTTTGCCTACCATCATGAAAATCAAAGTTTGTGGGATTCAATGCTGATGTGTTGTAATAGTCATTCATGGGAACAAGTATTCAAGCTTTTGTTTATTTTACTATTGGTTGCATGTATATTATTTGTCGTTTATTTTGTAGATGTTATTCAAAAAACAAAACGATTTCTCTCTACTCTAATCCCTTATAAAAGGGGGCAGCTCCCTCAAGAGATAGAAAATTTTCAGCAAAAGTATTCAATCCGAATTCATGTTATTGATGATAAGCGACCTATAGCTTTTACGTATGGATTTATTTATTCTCAAATTGTCATTAGTACAGGTCTTGTTCAGATACTAGATTCAGATGAAGTAAAAGCTGTATTGGAACATGAATATTGTCATTATAAAGACAAGGATCCTTTTAAATTGTCGTTATATAAATGTTTAGCACGCCTATTCTTCTTCATGCCTGTATCTCAAAAAATATTGCAACGTTATGTGACTAAAAAGGAATTAGCTGCGGATACGTTTGCAATTGAACAAGTGGGGCTAAAACCCATAGCATCAGCCCTATATAAATTAATGTCGTATTCTTCGTCCATGCCTTTCTCAACCGTTCATTTTCAAAATGGAGAACTTCAGGATGTTCGTATTGAGTTTCTTTTGACAGGGACATTTTCCATGCCCTTTTTAACTAAAAAAGAATGGATGGTCTCGGTTCTACACTTTATTTTTATTACTTTGATAACAGGATGTGTGTCATTTCTGTGGCATATTATATCTTTCATGCCATTATAAATACTACAAATGTGTAGTAACATATTGACACTATTTTTTTCTTCTACTACAATCAAGTAGTAGATAGAGTGTTTTATAAACTTTGTCCTTATTACATAGAGGAGGGAAGAAATATGAATATAAAAAAAGCGTTTGCGGGATTATCTTTGGTTGCACTAATGGCAGTTGGGGGCACAGTCTTTGCAGCTAGTCCTATGGAACATAAAACGATGAGTGAAGAAGATTGTATGACAATGACTAAGAAAGACTGTATGGAAATGATGAAAAAAATGAGTGAAAAAGATTGTATGGAAATGATGAAAAACATGAGCAAAAAAGATTGTATGAAAATGATGAAAGATATGAAAAAATAAAGAATTATCTATGATGTAAAAAATGAGATGTTTCTTCTGTAGAAACATCTCATTAACATTTATTCTTTAAATTTTAACAACCTTAATGCATTTAATATAACAATTAATGCAGCGCCTGTATCACTTAAAGCTGCCATCCAAAGTGTTAGCCAGCCCGGAAAGATTAAAACTAATGCAATTACTTCAATAAGTTTGCCTTTGATAGTCTGACTACACTTTTAATACTCTAAATGCATCTCTTACTTTTTTGGCAAAATCTAGTGGTGGTTCAACCGATTCAAAGTGCATATACATTGCCCGTGGTTCTTCAAATAACCAGTGATTATGAATAGATGTAACTAAAATGTCCCTTTTTCGAAGTTCAGTTAATAACGGGTTAACTTCTTCTTGTAAAAGAACTGTTTCCCCTAAATTTAACGCATTTCCCCTACTATCAACATTTTCAAACGTAAAAAATTGCGGATTGACTAATGGAGATTGTGTTCTACGGTCAAGAATAGTAAATCTAATATTACGAAACTTTTGTACCAAGCATACCCCTTCTGGAGTAATCATTCCGTCTCCGTTTAAGATTCTTGCAAATTCCTGACATAATCTTTTTCGTTTTTCCGTACTCATAAAAATCCCCTTTCAAAATTTATATTCCACTTTTCTATGAAATTCACGATTATTATATTCATCAGTTTTAATTATTAGACGAGGCTATTAGTTTAATACCCTCAACTTCTAATAATCTAGGTTATATGAACATAAAAAATCCTTCAGAGTATGTTCTGAAGGGGTGAGCCATCGTCTTTCCATTAGATAAAATGCGTGAGCTTACTCAGAAAGTTGCAAAAGGGGATAGCGTGTACAAGCTGATGTTGATAGCAATAACGAAAACGTTGCCTTAGCTCATTCATTTCAAATAAGCCGGGAGTTGGGGAGTATTGAAAGGTTACGCCGGACACATGTCTGGATGTGGTGCATCAACTACGAACACCACTCTCAACTATTCGCGGTTATATAGAAGCTATACGAGATGGATTAACGTAAGAATAGTTACGCATCAGATTGTAACCACGTTTCTCCCCGAATGGGCAATTCTATAAAATTCGATATGGATTTACCTGAGAAGTTTCCAAAGATATGGATCGATCAGGCTTACTTGATCCAAGTTCTTATTAACCTATTTGATAATACTGTTCTTTATACACCGGAAAATGAGTCTGTACATCTTACTAGACAAGAAGATAATGCAATACTGAGATTTCGCTTGACGAATATGGGTGTAGAAATATCAAAGGAAAGTTTATCATTAATTTTTGAAAGGTTTTATCGGGTAGATGAATCTCGTTAAGAACATAAGGGGGAGCATGTATTGGACTTGCTCGTGCCATTGTTGATAAATACGGTGGAACCATTTGGGCGACAAGTGAAAATTATTCTACAACAATATACCCGGAGCTGCCTCTTTCAAATACTTAACTCTTCAAAAAATTACATTGATATATGAAACTATAGGGCCTGAATATTCTTTGAGGAGTGTTATCTTTGCTTGATTTAGCTGATGCTATGGTTACCTTACAGCAACAAATTTATATATCGGTTTGGACCAATGTCTTTATTAATAAAAGTTCATAAAAAATATTATTATTATCCCCTTGTCTCTAGGGTATAAATAGAATTTAATTCAGATACCTTAGTCAGCTAAGAGTAAATGATCGATGGGGGTTAATAAAATGACTTTTAGTAATTCAGCAGATGATTGGAGTAATCAAATTATAAATAAAATAGAGGAATTGAGCATACCAGCTCAGTATTATTTGTTTCGTAATTTTTTAGATAATACATTACATCTATCAAATAATTTAAGCAATAAAACAAGATGGATCCTTATGTACTTCTTAGAAATTGAAGTGAAAACCTTAAAACAACTCGAAATGGATATTTACTATGAGTATTTATTAAATGATATAGAGCTGGAGAAAAAACAAGCGAAATTGTAGCTTAACCAATTTCGGGTTTAGTTCAATTTGGAGTGACAAAGGATAAATTATACAGTTAATTTGGAAATAAGTATGACGGGTGTAAAGGTATATATTTAACACGCTAAGAAAAAATGAGGAGGACCACGACAATCCAATATAAGTGGTCCTTTGGAAATTAAAACACATTCACCTTATAGTTATCTTCTTCTCTTCTCTTAACTTACTTACAAATATCTTCTGTTGAAAATAAGTCCAGTCAAATAATATGTTTTCTTATTAGATACACATCTTTACTATTAGGAATAGGAGCTGTGACAATAGTCTATTAGTGGAGCAACAACAGCAATCTTTATTCAGCTGATTGTTCGATAACAGAAAAATGGCCTTTTATCTGATTTATAGTATTATCCGGAGCATTTCCCCAATAAAAAGATAACAATGTTTCTTTATTTTAAGTACCACAATGTTGTAATATCCTAAGAAAATTCCAAGATTAATAGTCTTTATTAGTATAGATTTTCTTTAACACTGTTTTCCCGATATAAGGGATTCAATCATTTCAGTTATTTTCTGTCTCTGATTTGGTGAAAGTTTTTTTGCAGTATCTATTAAGTTCATCATATCTGCTGAAATATCCTCACTGTCAAAAAAATAAGTAATGGAGGTTTCTAAAGAATTACAAAGCTTTAATAAGGTTTCAATCGATGGAGATTGTGTATTATTTTCTATTCTATTTATAGTAGTTCTATGAACACCTGACAATTCTTCTAAATTGATTAGTGAATAGCTCTTTTCTTGCCTTAAAGTCTTTAATTTTTCCCCTATATTTAACATTATTAAAACCTCTCCATAGTTAATAGAATTCCTATTTATATTTTTGGAATAATCATAACAAAAATTTTTCGAAAAAAAATAAAAAAAGCGCAAACGCTCAAAATATGTTTAAAAATGTGCGTTTATGCACATAATGTATTTATTGTTATTTGTTCCAACTTTAGGAGTGAGGGAAATATGTCAATTGATACAAAGAGATTAAGTATTGGTAAAATGCTCGGAAGTGTTAATGAGGTTTACCGGATACCACTTTATCAAAGAACCTATAATTGGGGAAAGGATCAATGGAATGATTTATGGGAGGATTTGATTAAGCTTGAAGGAGAAGAAACGCATTTTCTTGGTTTTGTTATTACCATTGGTTCGGAACGCAAAAAAGGGTTTAGTTTTTTTGAAGTAGTCGATGGTCAGCAACGCATTACTACTGCCTTAATAGCACTGACAGCCATCAGAGATTTTGCGGAGGAAATAGACAAAGACCGAGCTGGATATATAAATAACTATTTTTTAAAGAGTTCAACAATAGATGACCAAGAAGCTAAACTCATTCTGGGTAGAAAAGACAATAAGGTATTCAAAAGATTAGTGGAGAAACGGGTAACAAAAGACGAGGCTAAATCAGAAAAAATAATTCAAGCATATTTCTTTTTTAAAGAAAAACTTCAAGAAAAAGGTATACAGTGGCAGAATGTGTATACGAGATTATTGGAGTCATTTGATCTTGTTTTAATGGTAACGGATTCCTACTACGATGCATTTAGGCTGTTTGAAACACTAAATAATCGAGGATTGTCTCTTTCTTCAGTGGATTTAATAAAAAACTACCTTCTAAGTACGATCGCTTCTAATGAATCTATGTTGGAAGAATGTATAGAGATATGGGATAGAATTATTGAGAATATAGAAGAAATAGAATCTGTCCGGCATGATAAGGTCCGATTTTTTAGGCACTATTTATTCTCAATTGAATACGGTATAGTCCCTATTCCAAAATTGTATTCCAGATTTCAAAAACTCATTGATAATACAGACGATATTTTAAATCTTGTTGAGGATATATGGCTTAAATCGGAAGTGTACGTAAAGTTGTACAATGGAATTTTAGGTGTAAAAAGAGTTGATGAAAGATTAAATACCTTAGTTCGTATTGAGGCTACAACTTGCTATCCATTGCTAATAAAATGCGTTTCGATGGAACTTAAGAATGAGCAATTATTAAAAATTCTAAAAGCTATTGAAGTGTTCACCCTTAGAAGAAGTATATGCAACATTTCTACTAGGGATATTGACAGGATTTATAATCACCTGTCTTTGGAAGCATTTGATAAAGAAGATCCCATAAACTATATAATTGGGTACTTACAAAAGCGGACCCCGAGTGATACCGAGTTCTATTTGAGTTTCCAAAGTAGAGACTTTACAAGGTCCCCACAGACAAAATATATCTTGGAAATGATTGAAAATGCTTTAACAAACAATACAAAGGAGAAAATGATTAGTTCGAGAACTGATGTTCATATAGAACATATAATGCCTAGGGAATTGCGAAAAAGATCCAAAGTAATTGTTAGCACCTGGGAAAAGGAGCTAGGATCAAGAGCTTCTGAGCATCAACTATTTGTTAATCGTATTGGTAACCTAACTCTTTTGGGAAGTGAATTGAATATTGGGGCTTCAAATAATCCATTTGAAGAAAAAAAACAGAGATATGGTCAGTCCAATATTCTATTAACAAAAGAACTATGTAAGAAAAAGAAGTGGGATTTTGATGAAATCATAAACAGAAGTAAATACCTCGCAGATATTGCAAAGCAAATATGGAGTTTTAAAAATTTAGTATAAAAGAATTCAAAAAAATTTCTTTCACAGGTCTTTCTTTAGCGCAATAGTTACTAGACTATTGTGGTAATTAATAATTTAAGTTGCGGGGCACGGTAGTGAATCCAAGTTATGCCATTTAATCGCTTGGCATAGCTATGTACACGCTCGTTCTGTACATTGTTAATATTTGAAAAAAAACTCTTTAGTGAAAATCGGAGAGTTTTTTATTTAGGGTGCTTATGGAATGTTTCGTTCAATTCTTTAGTTGAAGATTATATCTCAGGATTTCTTCGTCGTATACCCACTTATTTTTAAGTTAATGTGTTAAACATTTTCTAGTGAAACGATGAAAAAAGATTTTACTTAGAATGTTATACGTGTTTTCAAGAAGAAGTAGAAATATAGAGGTGAGGAAAAGGAAAAATAATTACTTTTCGTCAGTAAAGGGGAGATATAACTGCATTATCAAAGTAAATTGCAGTCATACCTTTTTCCCTAGGTGCACTCCTATAAGTAAGCTGCCATCATTGGTAGCTTTTTTAACGGGATAAAAGTTAAAAACCTAAAAAACGCCCTTCAAAGGCTGAGGTTTTGAGAAGAGATAATTAATTTATTAAAGAAGTTTATGTATCCCCTTGTTTTTTATTAGGCATATCGAATTTAATTCAAACACCTTAGTTAACTAAGAGAATTAAATCAGATTGGGGATAAATAAAGTGACTGTACATAGATCAGCAAGAAAATTGAATTTAATAAATGGTGACGCCATTAATGAAATTAAAAAGATTGATAGTAATTCAGTTCATTTAATCTGTACGGATCCGCCATATTTTATATCTAGAAAGACGAATTTTAAAAGTGGCGGTGGTGACCAAAAAAAATATGGTTCTATTTCAATGGAATTTGGTGTATGGGATTTAAAAGAGAATAGTGTAAATTGGTTTTCTCTTTTACAAGAATTTAAAAGAGTTCTAGTTCCAGGCGGAACAATGGTCATTTTTTACGATATTTTTAAAATGAGTGATATATCAAAAGTTGCGGAAAATCTGAAGTTGAAACAACAAAGAATAGGGATTTGGGAAAAAACCAATCCGGTCCCAATAAATGCGAAAGTAAATTATTTGTCAAATTYAAGAGAGTATTTTATTTCCTATACTAAAGGGAAAAAAAGAACATTTAATTCTTATTATGATAAGGCTTCTTATGAATCACCTATAGTTAGCGGAAAAGTGAGATTTCATCCTTGTCAAAAGCCAGTTCCTGTTCTCGAAAAAATCATTGCAACTCATACCAATGAAGGTGAAACAGTATTAGATTGTTTTATGGGTTCAGGATCAACAGGTCAGGCTGCTATAAATCTAAATCGGAACTTTATTGGTTTCGAATTAGATAATACCTACTTTAACCAAGCTTCAAATGCTTTGAAAAAAAATATCGTAAGGTAAATGATGTTGTTGCAGTTGAAACCTATTATAAAATGAGTGTCTATCATACTGTCTTAGGGACAAAACTGTATAGCACCGGGAAGGGGCATCGTAAAACGATGTCTTTCTTGATTTTGAGTGAGGAATATCTGCGAACAAGGGGTAAGGAAAGCAGAAAGACTAACTATCCTTCTCCTATTGTATTCTTAATACTCAAATGGACTTTAGGCATCCATTCAAGTTACCGTATTATATTTTTTAATGATTTTTCTAATGAATTACAATATACTCTAGTTCTTTTAATTCTCTTCAAAATCATAAGAGCTTGTTTAATGATGGATAATTCTTCCTTTTTTATTCTATTCTTTAATTTCCAATAGGCCTCATCACTTAATCTTTCAATGCCAGGAAAATAGAAATCAATACTGCAAAAGCTTTTGTTTTGTTCGTCAAATATGATTTCAACTAGTGAGTTTTCATTATCTTTTATCTTGAAAGTGAAAATTCGAACTGTTTCATCGCATAAGCCACCAAGCACAGGCATTTCAAATTTAGTTGGTTTCCCTATTAAATAATCAAGTTCGATATCATATGGAAGCCTAATGCAATTTAATTCCTTTGGTTGAAATGAAACAATATCTTTGCTCATTTTATTTTTCTCCTTCCATTAAAAAATATGTCTTTCAAAAATTCCGCTCAACATTTCTAATACTTATAGTTTAAATTGAAATGGTTTAAGAGCAATTTTGCGTCTTTCGCATAAGTATTTCTCCTATAAGGTTTAGAACTTCGTTCTGGAGAGTCTTATCTTGATCAGGGATATGTCACCACACCAAATATTAACTTTATTTCCTGTAATTTATATATCTTATATTATACTAAATTGGGATAAAAATAAAACTTTGTATAAGTTAATATATCAATAGTTTGGTTAGTAAGGTTGAAAACTTAGATGGAAAGTATCATAAAATCATCAAAACGAATGCCTTTTTTGAAAAAAAATATAAAAATGCAATTTCAATAACTACCGGTGTATAAATCTGTGATGATCAACTCTTTTTCTTAAGGAGCTCAGATAGAATACTCAACATTTGAATTATTTGTTTTTTATAGGTGTGATCTGAATAATAGGTTAAACTTGGGGTAGTTAAATTAAGAGAGAAGGGATATTAAAATTATGATCACAATTTTGTTCGGGAAAAGTAATTCACAAAATTATCCCATGGCAATCAGACAGGCTAAAAGAAGTGCTGACAACTATACAGAAAGTGATGAAGGAAAGTTTGTTATACATAAGGCTATTTACTCTTACGAAAATTACGTAAAGGCAGAGAAACTTTGGAATACTGTTGGAAATTGGAAGAGTACTGAAATGTATATCCAAGATGAACTGGCTGTAGGAATTCATTTTTTTGAGATTCGAAGAGTCATGGAATGTGCAAAAAATCTAGAACGGTCGCTCTTACCAAATCGGTACTGTGAAGGGCATGATGAAGGGAAAAACGAAAAATATTTTGCATGTAACCAATTAAATAGTGTTGTACGCTATCCAGATATCACGGGTAGATCATATTATAGAGAAGATACTGTTTGGTATCATTATGGAACATTTGATGAGGATTATAAAACTTTTACCATAGATAAAGAAGCTATAAAAACCTTATTAAATAATGAGGCTGATCAAAAAAGAATTTCAATATGTCCACATTTTTCAATTGATCGGATAGATGACTTAATAAATACATTGCCTAATAATATTAACTTGGTAGATCAAGAGGAATATGTAGTTGATAAAGAATCAACACCTCCTAAACTTCGTACAAAAGCAGAATATGAAGCTTTACAAGATTCTAAACAGCCACTATCTTTTAATTATAAACAAGATGAAGAAGAAGAAATAGCACCGGTTGAAACAAATATTAATTTTGAGGATATTGGTGGTTTAGAAGAAGAAATCCGGCGGATTCGTGAAAGTGTAGAACTCCCAATAACACATCCAGAACTTTTTGAACATTATGGTATTACTCCTTATAAAGGAATCTTGTTGTTTGGTCCACCTGGAACAGGAAAAACTTTATTAGCAAAAGCAGTAGCGAATGAGTCTAAAATGAATTTTTTTAAGGTAAGTGGTCCTGGAATTTTTGATAAATGGTTTGGAGAATCTGAGCGAAAATTAAGAGATATCTTTGAAACAGCAAAAAAACAACAACCAAGCATTATCTTTTTTGATGAGATTGATGCCATTGGTTCAAAAAGAACCGAGGATTCAACAAATTCTCATTACAGCAAGATAGTTACTCAACTTTTAACCTTAATGGATGGAATGGAATCACGTGACCAAGTTATTGTTATGGCAGCGACAAATCGTCCAAACAGTTTAGACCCAGCTCTTCGGAGGCCCGGTAGACTTGATACAGAGATTTATATTGGCCCTCCAAGTGAAGAAGGCCGAAAGAAAATACTGGATGTGCATACTAAAAAAATGCCGTTGGATATGTCAGTGAATTTAACAGATATATCGTCTACTTTACATGGTTACGTTGGAGCAGATATAACAGCTCTTTGTAAGGAGGCCGCTTTACAATCTTTAAGAAGACAATTACTTGACGGGAACCTAGAGACTAAAGCTTTGAATGATATGAAAGTAAATTTAGAAGATTTCAAACAGGCTAAAAAGCAAATTGTTCCTACTGCCGGTCGTGAAGTGTTGGCATATACTCCAACTGTTAATTGGAATCATGTAATTGGCTGTTACCGAGTAAAAGAGGAACTTGAGAAAAAGGTAATTAAACCATGGCGTTCTGCAAACCTTTATAGAAACATCAGGAAAACGAAAGGGATTTTATTTAGCGGTCCTTCAGGTACTGGAAAAACATACCTTGCTAAAGCATTAGCCACTGAACTCGGTATGAATGTTATTTCTCTCAAAGGTTCCGATGTATTATCCAAATATCAAGGTGATTCTGCAGGCAACCTTAAAAAATACTTTGAAAAAGCGAGAGAACTTGCCCCTGCTATGATTATAATCGATGAGATAGATGCAATAGCCCCTAGTCGTTTGAAAAATAAAGGGGGAAATGATTTAGTAAATGAACTATTGTCACAAATGGATGGATTTGATGCATTAACTGATGTCTTAGTGGTAGGAACAACAAATTATTTAGACATTCTTGACGAAGCCGTTCTAAGACCTGGGAGATTTGATATCCATATAACTGTCTCGATTGCTAATCTTATTGAAGCTAAAGAATTGGTTAGTTATTATTTAAAGAAATCAGGATTTGAATATGACGCATCTTTGATTGACACTATTGGAAGTAGGGTGAAAACCGGAGCAGAGGCAGAACACATAGTGAATCAAGCTGCTTATGAGGCCATCTGGAGAGATGAACTTATTTTAACGAAACATCACTTTTCTTATAAATAAAGATCATTGGACTTTGATAGATTTGATAAAAATAAAGAAAAACTGGTAAGAATATCACAGATATATTTTTTACCGTTTTACCCGTCGGATAATACCCAACTAACAGGTGACCAAAATGGAAAGATTCCAAGAAGTTGTGGTTTACGTAATTGATCTTCCGTACCAATCCATTAATAAAAGGCCGTAGATGGGATGGAGAAGAATAATATTTGGAGGAGGACAAGAAATAAATAAGTATATTGAAGACCTGGAGGAGGTTTAATCCAAAAACTTCAAAGAATCCATCTTTTCTCCCTTCGAGGAATTGCCATTCTAACTGTCTTACAATGTTAAAGTTATTAAGATTCGAGAATGATTCAATAAATAAATGTATAAGGACCACTTTCTAATAAGAAGTGGCCCTTTTTCTGTCTATCAAAAAAAAACAATAAATTTCCATTTCTCAAATTGCAAAAATGCTTCTATATATATATTCCAGATTTAATGTGCTATTTAGAATTTTTGAAATATCACTCTTTATTCCCTTTTAGCTGTTCTAGTCTTTCGTATACTTTCTGAAAATGTTTTTCTTGTCCATTTTGTTTTGGGTGGTAATACTTTCTGCTTAACAATTCGTCAGGTAAATATTGCTGATTAACCCATGACTTGGGATAATCATGAGGATATTTATATCCATGGCCATGCCCCAAGACAGCAGCCCCCTTATAGTGAGCATCCCTTAAATGCAATGGTATTTCTCCATATGTTCCATTTCTTACATCTTCTAGGGCTAAATCAAGGGCTTTATAAGCACTATTTGTTTTTGGAGATAAGCATTGTTCGATAACAATATTAGCAAGTGGAATACGAGCCTCGGGAAGACCAAGCCTTTCTACTGCATCTACCGCAGCAACAGTTCTTACACCCACTTCCGGAGCTGCTAGTGAAATATCTTCATATGCAATTACTATTAATCTACGGCAAATTGAAATTAGGTCCCCTCCTTCAATTAGACGAGCTAGATAGTGCAAAGCTGCCGTAGTATCACTTCCCCTAATTGATTTTTGTAGCGAAGAGAGTAAAGAATATAAAATATCCCCACGCTTATCATGAGAGAACCCCTTGTTTTGTACACATTCCTTAACTAAATCTATTTCTACGACTATACTGTTATCTTCATTAACTTGCGACGCATATACAACTTCTTCAAGAACATTTAAAGCTGAACGAGCATCGCCATTGGTTGAAGTTGAAATAATTTCAATTGCTTCGTCCGATATGTTAATATCTTGCTTTCCAAGTCCTCTTTCATCATCAGATAAAGCACGGGAAAGCAATTCTTTAATATCTCTAGGATTTAACGCTTTAAGTTCCTTAATTTGTCCACACCGACTCCGAATAGCAGGATTTACATCATGGAAAGGATTTTCCGTGGTAGCTCCAATCAAGGTAATTAATCCTTTTTCTACATGTGGTAAAAGGTAGTCTTGTTGAGCCTTATTAAATCTGTGAACTTCATCAATAAATAAGATTAGTTTACCTTCTATTTTTGCTTGCTCAACTGCGTTTTCCATATCCTTTTTACCAGCAGTTGTAGCATTAATTGATATAAAAGGTATGTTAACTGTTCCGGCTATCGCTTTAGCTATTGAGGTTTTTCCTACCCCTGGCGGTCCATAAAGTAAAGTAGAAGGAACAAAACCGTTAACAATCATTTTATATAAAGCAGTATCTTTTCCAATTATATGTTTTTGCCCAGCTATTTCATTAATAGTTCGTGGTCTCATTTTATATGAAAGGGGCATATTATTCTCTTTTTGTATATCGAATAGGTCCATTCTAAAGTATTTCCTCCTTCATTTAAAACTTATACATTATTATAACTTACATACGGAAATCCTTGAAAAAACAAAAAACTAAATGTATGGGTAACAACTACATCCTCGCGAAGTAAATATACCTTAAGAAATTTAGACATATCAAGAATTAGATTAGGGCCAAATACAATATATGCAATATGAATTCCGGTCTATTAGTGATTTTTAATAGTGTTTGGTTTTATTGTTAAGAAAATCAGAAATTTGTCAATAATGAATTCAAGAGAGGGTTATGTAACAATCTTAGTCATAATAAGATAAACCAAGAAGGTAATTTTTTTATTTAAATGCGAATGGTTGAGGAAGTGTAGAAGTCTTTTTATTATTTTAACTTAAAAAGAACACTTAGGTGTTGTAGTGTTTATAATCCTAATTATTAGTATAATTAATCTCAAAAACAATATATTTTCAGTGAGGAAAATATATATTCCCTTTGGTAATATTGAATTTGTTATTAAATCTCATATAAAAATGTACATATACTTTTTGGAAAGCCGACAGAACATCATAATGGGCATCTCCATCCTTGTCATGCGAGAAGCTTTTTTTCTGCATGCATTCCTCGGCAATTTGCAGATCTATATGAATGGTTCCGGACTCATCGGGTTCTGTGGAAATGACGGCGAGCTCAAGTGCGTTAAGGGCACTGCGGACATCCCCGTTCGAAGCAGTCGCGAAATGGGTAAGGGCATCAAAGCTGACCTCGGTTTTATATGCACCAAGTCCCCGCTCTTCATCATGAAGTGCCCGTTCCAGCGCTTTGGTTATATCATCGGTTACCAATGATTTGAGCTCGAAAATCTGGCACCGGCTTCTGATGGCCGGATTGATGGCATGATAGGGATTGCTGGTCGTTGCACCGATCAGGGTGATCATCCCGTTTTCAAGATAAGGCAATAGGAAATCCTGCTTTGCCTTATCGAGCCGATGAACCTCATCAAGCAGCAAAATCACTTTACCGGACATTTTAGCTTCGGCTGCCACGATTTCCATATCCTTTTTATTATTGGTCACCGCGTTCAGCGTCCGGAACGCAAACTTCGTGCTTCCGGCAATCGCACTTGCGATCGATGTCTTGCCAATTCCCGGTGGACCATACAGGATCATGGAAGAAAGCTGCTTGGCTTTCACCATCCTAGCGATAATTTTTCCTTCACCGACCAGATGCTCCTGCCCGATGATCTCATTAATCGATCGAGGCCGCATCCGGAAAGCAAGCGGTTTAATATTCATTGCGCACCTCTCCTTTTTATATAAGGTATCACAACTGATGGGGGGAATGCGCTGATTATGCTATAAAAAGAGGGGTGATTTCCTATTATGGCAGTCTCTTTGGGAATTTAATGTGTGCTGTAGGGTTATCAATCGATTTAGCCTCACGAGCGAATAATTCGATCTAGCCCCTCGATCGGTTTACATTTCATTCTTTATTTTCCCTTTTCCTACCTCTCCAATTAGGATAATTTGACAAAGGAAGGGCGGGTGAATGCATTTCCGGCGGGAATATGCTATAATTTCAAAAGAATTTAGAAACGGATAAATAATTTGAGGTGTATATGTATGAAGATATCTACTAAAGGCCGTTATGGTTTGACGATCATGATCGAGCTTGCTAAACATTATGGAGAAGGCCCGAAGAGTTTGAAATCGATTGCCCAGACGCATAATTTGTCGGAGCATTATTTGGAGCAGTTGATTGCGCCGCTTCGTAATGCAGGGTTGGTGAAGAGTGTCCGCGGTGCGTATGGCGGGTATGTCCTGTCTAAAGATCCTCAGGAGATTACTTCAGGTGATGTCATTCGTGTTTTGGAAGGGCCGATTACGCCTGTTGAGGGAATTGAGGATGAAGAGCCGGTGAAGCGTCAGCTTTGGATCAGGATTCGCGATGCCGTGAAGGATGTATTGGATAATACGACGCTTATGGATTTGGCGAGCTACAAGGATACGGGTGAAATCGATTCTTATATGTACTATATTTAATTGATTAGCAATGCGCCTCTTATGTAGGCGCTTGCGTTTTTTAATGGAGGCGACAAAAAAGTGGACAGAATATATTTAGATCATGCTGCGACTTCACCGATGCATCCGAATGTGATCGATACGATGATGAGGGTCATGAGCAATGATTTCGGAAATCCGTCGAGTATTCATGCTTTCGGACGGGAGGCGCGGCATGTTTTGGATGAGGCGCGTTCGAGTATTGCAGCGAGCATCGGTGCCGGGCGGAATGAAATCATTTTCACGAGCGGCGGAACCGAGGCTGATAATACGGCGATCATTGGTGTTGCGAATGCTTATAAAGAACAAGGGAAGCACATCATTACGACGGAGATTGAGCATCATGCGGTCTTGCATACTTGCCAATACCTAGAGAAGTCTGGCTTTGAGGTCACATATTTACCTGTGAATGAAGCGGGGCTTATTTCAATTGCCGATTTAAAGGCGGCATTGAGGGACGACACGATTTTGGTTTCGGTCATGTTCGGCAATAATGAGGTGGGTACGATCCAGCCGATTGCTGAAATAGGGCAGGTGCTCAAGGGTCATCAAGCCATTTTCCATACGGATGCGGTTCAGGCATATGGTTTGATCTCTATCGACGTTCGTGAGTTGGGTGTGGATTTGCTGAGTGTATCCGCGCATAAAATCAACGGTCCCAAGGGAATCGGCTTTCTTTATATTCGTGAAGGATTGAAGCTGAATCCGCATTTATATGGCGGGGAACAAGAACGCAAGCGCCGTGCTGGTACGGAGAGTGTGCCGGCAATTGCCGGTTTTTCAGAAGCTGTTTTAATTGCACAGAGCACGATGGAAAAGAAAAAGGAGCAATACAAGCGATTCAAAGACGTATTGCTTGCCGTCTTTGATGAGGCGGATGTACAATATGAAATTAACGGATCCATGGAACAGTCGCTGCCGCATTTGCTGAATGTCAGTTTTCCGGGTACGAATGTGGAATCGATGCTCGTAAATATGGACTTGGCAGGTGTTGCTGTATCGAGCGGATCCGCTTGTACAGCCGGGTCAATCGATCCGTCGCATGTGCTTGTGGCGATGTTCGGGAAAGATTCGGAGCGGACGAAGAATTCGATTCGTTTCAGCTTCGGTTTGAACAACACGGAAGAGGAAGTAAGGCAGGCGGCTGAAACCACCGTTAAAATCGTTAATAGATTAGTGAGAAGATAATTCTTACTTTAAATAAATGAGGTGACAGAATGAGAAAAGCACCACAGGACACCCGCGTCGTCGTGGGTATGTCAGGAGGCGTGGATTCTTCTGTGTCAGCCCTGCTATTGAAGAATCAAGGCTATGATGTGGTCGGGATTTTCATGAAGAACTGGGATGATACAGATGAAAACGGAGTCTGTACGGCAACGGAAGATTACAATGATGTAATTGCCGTTTGTAATCAAATCGGCATCCCTTATTATGCAGTCAATTTTGAAAAGCAGTATTGGGATAAAGTTTTCACTTATTTCTTGGATGAGTATAAAGCGGGCCGTACCCCTAATCCGGATGTAATGTGCAATAAGGAAATCAAGTTCAAGGCTTTTCTTGAACATGCGGTAAGCCTTGGTGCCGACTATGTGGCTACAGGTCATTACGCACAGGTTGAATACCGGGATGGCGAATACAAAATGCTGCGCGGTGTCGATAATAATAAAGATCAAACGTACTTCTTGAACCAGCTTACTCAAGAACAGTTGGAAAAAGTCATGTTTCCGCTTGGACATATTGATAAGAAGGAAGTCCGTGAAATTGCGAAAGAAGCGGGTCTTGCCACGGCAACGAAAAAAGATTCTACAGGGATCTGTTTTATCGGTGAACGCAATTTCAAAGAGTTTTTAAGCAATTACCTCCCAGCTCAGCCAGGTGATATGGTCACGATGGATGGCAAGGTTATGGGCAAGCATGACGGATTGATGTATTACACGATCGGTCAGCGTCACGGTCTGGGAATTGGCGGCAGCGGCGATCCTTGGTTTGTTGCGGGAAAAGACTTGAAGCGCAATGTACTGTATGTGTGTCAAGGCTTTGATAATGATGTGCTGTATTCCAATTCCCTTCGTGCAGTGAATGTCAGCTGGGTAGCGGAACAGGCGCCTGCCGATGAATTTACATGCACGGCAAAATTCAGGTACCGTCAAGACGATAGCGGTGTTAAGGTGAAGGTCTTGGACAATGGTGATGTCGAAGTCATCTTTGACGAGCCAGTCCGCGCGATCACACCTGGACAAGCAGTCGTATTCTATGATGGTGAAGTGTGCCTTGGCGGCGGTACGATTGATGAAGTATTTAAAAAAGGTGAAAAACTGACTTACGTAGGGTAAAATAAGCATGTCCCCAGCTGTGTTTGCGGTTGGGGACTTCTTTTGGATTGCGGGTGACCGCCTGAATTCGACCACTGGCTTATGCTATACTTTTTAATATAAAAATGGAGTGTGAATGGATATGGATAAGAATCAACAAGGTATTGAATTTATGCAGCAAGGGAAATACGAAGAAGCGGCGAAAGTTTTTAATGAGGCGATCGAGGAAAATCCGAATGAGCCTGTTGCTTACATAAACTTTGGGAATGTATTGACTGCCGTGGGTGAAACGGATAAAGCGGTCAAGTTTTACAAAAAGGCGATCGAGCTGGATGAAAATGCAGCAGCGGCGTACTATTCATTAGGAAACTTATATTATGAATCCGATTCTAAACTGGTCGAAGCGAAGGATATGTTTGAAAAGGCCATCCGTCTGGGACTGGATAACAGCGATGCTTACTTCATGCTTGGATTGACATTGATGGCATTGGATCAACCGAAATTGGCGATGCCTTATCTGCAGAGAACGGTGGAGCTGAGCCCTGAGGATGTTGATGCAAGATTCCAATATGCGTTATGTCTTGCTAATGCGGAATTGTATGATGAATTGATCAATCAACTGAATAAAGTTGTGGAACAGGATCCTGGCCATGCGGATGCTTATTATAATTTAGGTGTTGCGTTTGCAGGGTATCGCGAGGATGCGAAAGCCGCGATGGTTTATTTTGATAAGGCTTTGGAAGCACAGCCTGACCATATGCTTGCTGCGCACGGTAAGAAACTGTTGGAAGAAATGAATGCTGAGTAAATAAAAAGCATATGCATGGAAAGGTGGGGAGAAGAGTTGAGCCAGCAAGATTCGTTGGATTTGTTTTCAGAAGAGAAAATGTTCATGAAAGGCAGTCATTTAGTGACGATCTTTCATAATGAAGAAAATATGTACTCGGTTGTGAGAATTCGTGTGCATGAAACGAATCTGAATTATGAAGAGAAGGAAGCGGTCGTAACAGGTTATTTTCCAAGGATGCATGAAGATGAGATCTATATTTTTTATGGGGCCATGAAGGAACATCCGCGTTTTGGCCTTCAATTTCATGTAGAGCATTTTCGCAAGGATCTGCCTCAATCCAAGGAAGGTATCGTCAGTTATTTATCAGGTGACCTTTTCAAGGGCATTGGGAAAAAAACAGCCGAAAGCATTGTTGAGACACTGGGTGAAAAGGCCATTTCAAAAATTCTGGCTCAGCCTTCGCTGCTTGATGATATCCCGAAGCTATCAGGGGAAAAGGCAAAAGGCCTCTATGATACATTAGTCGAGCATCAAGGTCTGGAGCAGGTGATGATCGCCCTGAATCAATATGGCTTCGGTCCGCAGCTGTCGATGAAAATTTATCAAATGTATAAGCAGGATACGATCACGATGGTTCAGGGAAATCCGTATAAGCTCGTAGAGGATATTGAAGGGATTGGGTTTGGACGGGCGGATGAGCTTGGGCATCAGCTGGGCATTTCCGGCAGCCACCCCGACCGAATCAAGGCTGCGTGCTTGTATACGCTTGAATCCCAATGCCTCCAGGACGGAAATATCTACATAGAAGCCGAGCAGCTTTTGGAAGCGGTCAAACGGCTGCTGGAGGAAAATAAGCGGGATCGCATTGAGTTCACCAACATTTCCTCGGAAATAATCGAATTGACGCAAGAGGGGAAAATAGTTGTCGAGGATCAACGAATTTATCCGCCTTCGCTATTCTATTCGGAAAAGGGAATCGTGATGAACATCAAGCGGCTGCTTGCTCAAACCGAGTATGAGGACCAGTTCCCCGAATCGGAGTTCTTGCTGGCACTTGGGGAGCTGGAAGAGCGTCTGGATGTTTCCTATGCCCCGGCCCAAAAGGAAGCGATCCAAACAGCCCTGCAATCACCGATGTTAATCTTGACGGGGGGACCGGGTACCGGTAAGACGACAGTCATTAAAGGCATCGTTGAGCTATATGCAGAGCTGCATGGTGTATCCATGGACATTAACGATTATAAAAAAGAAGGAAGCGATCCCTTTCCATTCGTACTTGCGGCTCCTACTGGCCGTGCAGCGAAACGCATGGCCGAGTCGACGGGGCTCCCCGCAGTTACGATCCACCGTTTGCTGGGGTGGAACGGGAGTGAAGGCTTTTCCCATGATGAGGATAATCAGCTGGATGGCCGTATCGTGATCATCGATGAGGTTTCGATGGTGGATACGTGGCTGGCCCATCAATTGTTTAAAGCTCTGCCGGAAAATGTCCAAGTGATATTGGTTGGTGATGAAGATCAGCTTCCATCTGTTGGCCCTGGGCAGGTTTTAAAGGATTTGCTTGCATCGAATTGTGTACCGACTGTCAGTCTCGAACATATATATCGTCAAGCTGATGGGTCATCGATCATTGAACTGGCCCATGAAATCAAAAAAGGAAGGCTTCCGGATGATGTCACGAAACAGCAGGAAGATCGATCGTTCATTCGCTGCCAAACCAATCAAATCCCCCAAGTAATCGAGAAAGTGGTTGCCAATGCCAGGACGAAAGGCTTCACGGCCAAAGATATACAGGTGCTGGCTCCCATGTATAGAGGGCCTGCCGGAATTGATGCACTGAATAAAATGCTTCAGGAAGTGTTCAATAGCAATGCGAATGAAAAGCGGCGGGAAATAAAATTCGGAGATGTGATATATAGAACCGGAGATAAGGTGCTTCAACTGGTGAACCAGCCAGAGGAGGGTGTCTTTAATGGCGATATGGGGGAAATCGTGTCCATATTGTTCGCTAAAGAAAATACCGATTCTGTCGATAAAGTGATCATATCGTTCGAAGGCATCGAAGTGACTTACACGAAGCAGGATTTGAACCAGATTACACATGCCTATTGCTGCTCCATCCATAAGTCGCAGGGAAGTGAATTCCCCATCGTCATTTTACCTGTAGTGAAAAGTTATTACCGGATGCTCCGCCGTAATTTATTGTATACGGCGATTACCCGCAGTAAAAATTTCTTGATCCTATGTGGTGAGGAAGATGCATTCCGTTTAGGGATCGAGCGTAATGATGAGATGCGCCGGAAAACGACTTTGCGTGAAAAGCTGCGGGAGATCTTGAGTGAAGAAGGAATGCCTGTTGAAAAGGGAGAGGTTCATCAAGAGGCAAGTTATCTTGATATTCTTATGCATGCCGACCCGATGATCGGGATGGAGAATGTCACGCCATATGACTTTATGTAGGTTCTTTTTGATTAATTTTGTTTAAAATTCATGGTTTTGGTGGAACTAATAAGGATATAACTTATATGTGAGCAGGGGGGATTTGATGAAAAAAGGTTGGATAATCGGGATAGTCGTTGTCGTTCTACTAGTCATTTATGGCGCATCTTCCTACAACGGACTTGTAAGTGCCAGTGAAGACGTCGATAATAAATGGTCACAGGTGGATAACCAATTAAAACGAAGAGCGGATTTGATTCCGAACCTTGTTGAAACGGTGAAGGGGTATGCCTCGCATGAAACGGAAGCCATTAAAGCGGTGAGTGATGCACGCTCGAAGCTGGCAGGTGCCAATTCGACCGAAGATGCAATTGAAGCCGATCAAGAATTGAGCGGGGCCTTGAGCCGTCTTTTGGTTGTTGTCGAGAACTATCCGGACTTAAAGGCCAATGAGAACTTTAAGGGTCTCATGGATAGTTTGGAAGGAACGGAAAATCGGCTGACGGTAGCACGAAAAGACTATAATGATGAAGTTACCAACTATAATAAGATGATTAAACGCTTTCCGAAGAATATGATGGCAGGAGCGTTCGGGTTCGATGCCAAACCATATTTTGAAGTGACCGATCAAGAAAAAGAAACGCCAAAGGTTGATTTCGGGAGCGATAAATAATGAAAAAACTCGCTGTGTTTGCGCTATTCTTCATTCTTACGTTCAGTTTAGCAAACGTGGCCGCAGCACAACCTAACATTCCTGAACCAGTTGGGGATATATATGTTCAGGACTTCGCCAGAGTCCTGGATGATCAGGAAAAATCCGAACTCATCGAACTTGGGAAACGATTGGATGATGCCACAAAAGCACAAATTTCCGTTTTGACGGTTGATTCGATGGAAGGATCCGAGATCGAGGAGTACTCGGTCGAGGCATTGAGATCATTCAAGCTTGGTGATGCCGAGCTGAATAATGGAGTCCTTATCGTGCTGGCCATGGAAGAACAGAAAATCCGTATTGAAGTGGGGTACGGTTTGGAAGGGGCCATTACCGATATAAAATCTGGACAGATTTTGGATGATGTGGCTATCCCCGCGCTGAAAGAGGGTAAATATGATGTTGCCCTGACGGAGACCTATAAGGCTGTATATAACGACGTCACGAAAGAATACAACCTAGGTGACGAGTTTTATCAAGATCTCTCCGTTCAGCCCGAGTCAGAAACCTTTCAGCCATCAGGTTTACAGATTTTCCTCATTATCATTGTCGTCATCATCGTATTCATCCTCGATGCCAAGTTCTTTAAAGGGTTTTTCCTTCAAACGCTAATCAATATCCTTTTGATATTCATAAGTCGCGGAGGCGGCGGCCGTGGAGGCGGCAGCGGCGGTCCCCGGGGCGGCGGCGGAGGAAGTTCCGGTGGCGGAGGTGCCAGCAGGGGCTGGTGAAAACAGGTGGATCTGACCGGGAAACCGGTCTTTTTTTTATGTATGGCCCCTGTGTCGGACCAACAATGGAAAACCTTTCAGCACATCTATTTTCAGTAGTAAAGAGATAATAAAAATGTTCGGAAAGGCGGGATGACCTTGCGGACGTTTTCTTTATTGAAAGGAATGCCGGTTTTTACAATCAAAGGAGATAGAATCGGCACGGTCCACGATTTATCAATTTCTGAAATGGGACAGGTAACGGGGTTGGTCGTTCATCAGCAAGCATTGTTCAAAAGAGCTTTTCATTTGAAACTTGACGATATTTCTTCATTCGGTCCAGATGGGATCGTTATCAGCCAGCAAGATTCAACCTTAAGGAAAGTGCCTGCGGATTCCATTTGCCTATCGAAGGACGAATTATTGGGACGCATGCTGTTTTCAGAAATGGGCGAAGAACTTGGTTTACTGCAGGATGTATATTTCAAGGAAAAAATGGGCACGATTATAGCGTATGAAACAACGGATGGGTTTTTCTCGGAGTCGACAGTGATAGAATCAAAACAGCCGCCTGCATTAGGGAAGGACACCATCATTGTTTCAGTTTATGAACAGTGAGGTGTCCATTTTGGAAATTAAATGTCCGAATTGCCGCAGTAAAGATGTTGGGAAGATTGGCGTAAATCAATATTATTGTTGGAATTGCTTTATTGAAATGACTCTGTCCGAAGGGCTCATCAATACGCACCAAGTCGAGGAAGATGGAAGTTTAAGCTCATTGGACGATTTGTTTGAGGAAAATGACCGCCGCTTCGGTATGTAAATAACGGAAGAGGTGTTTGCAATGGCTAGACGTTCACGCAATACTCTAATGAATATGGGTTCGGACTTGATGAACTCGAAGATGATCAAACGGAACATGAAGAAAATACGCAAAAGATTAAAGTCATTATTATAGCAGGAATGGGTGTCCTGATAATGAGGGCACTCTTTTTTATGTATGAAAACCTTCCGCCTTTCGAAGAATAAATGAGCGGGGGGGGTTTATTGTGAGTATTCGGCTAAAGTGGTTTTATCGCCTGGGTTTTTTATTGCTCTTATTTTTCGTCATCTATATTTTTATGAAACTTAAGCCCATGTGGGGACCTGCCGTTACTGTATGTGTGACGGTGCTGCTGCCTTTTTTGATCGGTGCGTTCATCAGTTACTTGCTGCACCCTGTAGTGGAATATTTAAATGAGAAAGGGATGCGTCGCTGGCTTTCGATCACGATCATCTATTTGTTGTTTTTCGGGGGGATCGGTTTTGCCGTTTATAAAGGAATTCCAGTGATGGTCAGCCAGGTTCGCGAGCTGTCGGAAAGCGTGCCGGAACTGGTTGAACAGTACCGGGGCAGGATTGATAAGCTCAATCATCAAACGGCGGCCTGGCCGTTCGGAATTCATGAAAGATTCGAAGAGGGTGTCACCCTTTTCGAAGGGTGGCTGAAGCGTATACCTGAAAAGGCGATGGAGTATGCAATGAAGATGATTGATTTCATCGTCCTGATAGCGTTGATTCCATTCATTGCTTTTTATATCCTCAAAGATTTCACCGTTTTAAAAAAAATGGCATGGTATATGACCCCGAAAAAATGGCGCAATCAGGGACGGGCATTCGTTCGTGATGTCGATGCATCGCTTGGCGGCTATATCCGCGGACAAATCATCGTCTGTGTCGTGATCGGCTTGATTTCCTCGCTGCTCTTCTGGATAGCCGGAATGAAATATCCGCTTCTTTTGGGGGCGATAATCGGGATAACGAATGTCATTCCGTATTTCGGACCGATTATTGGGGCCATTCCTGCGGTGGTCATCGCCGCGACAATGTCAGTAAAAATGGTGTTGATCATCGCGGTCATCGTGCTTGTCCTTCAATTTCTTGAAGGAAATATCCTGTCGCCGCTAATAGTCGGTAAAAGCCTTCATATGCATCCGCTGTTCATCATGCTTGCATTATTGGCCGGAGGCGAAATAGGCGGTATCGTCGGCATGGTCCTTTCGATTCCCATCTTGGCTGTGTTGAAAGTTTTTGTACTTCATGCCCGCGTTCACTTTAGAAAGAAGCCGCCCCTTATTGACAAATAAAAGTCTTGTGAATATAATCCATAACATAAGATAATTCGTTGAAGGATGAAGTATGCTGAAGTCCATCTAAAGAGAGGGGTCCCCCAGGCTGAAAGGGACTGCCAGGTGAAGAGCAGCAGAAAGCTAGTCCTGAGAGCAGCTAATACCTGCCGTCACGCCGCGTTAAGGCTTTTATGAAGGTGATGGGCCTGGGATGAATTCCTGCGTCCATAATCAGGGTGGTACCGCGAGTCAACTCTCGTCCCTGTTTTTGGGATGGGGGTTTTTTGTGTGCTCAAAATTACATAATTTTTAAAAGGAGGATATATATATGAAGTATTTAACTGGTGCTCAAATCCGCCAAATGTATTTAGACTTTTTTAGTGAAAAAGGACATAACATCGAACCGAGTGCGTCATTGGTTCCTCATGAAGATCCATCTTTGCTTTGGATCAATTCCGGGGTGGCGACGTTAAAGAAATATTTTGATGGACGGGTGATTCCTGAAAATCCAAGGATTACGAATGCTCAAAAGGCGATCCGAACAAACGATATTGAAAACGTGGGGAAAACGGCACGTCATCATACGTTTTTCGAAATGCTCGGAAACTTCTCCATTGGTGAATATTTCAAAGAAGAAGCCATCACATGGGCATGGGAATTTTTGACCGATGAAAAATGGATTGGGTTCGACAAAGATAAATTGGCTGTGACGATCCATCCTGAAGATGATGAAGCATTCGAACTTTGGAATAAAAAAATCGGAGTACCTGCTGAAAGGATCATTCGCCTGGAAGAAAACTTCTGGGATATCGGGGAAGGTCCAAGCGGTCCGAATACGGAGATTTTCTATGACCGCGGACCAGCATATGGCGATGATCCGAATGATCCGGAACTATATCCGGGCGGGGAAAATGAACGTCATCTGGAAGTATGGAATCTTGTATTTTCTCAATTCAACCATAATCCGGACGGTTCTTATACACCGCTTCCAAAGAAAAATATCGATACAGGGATGGGCCTTGAACGTATGGCTTCCGTCGTTCAAGATGTGGCGACGAACTATGATACAGATTTATTCATGCCAATCATCCGCGCAGTCGAAGAGATATCCGATGTGAAATATGGTGTTGATACAGAAAAAGATGTGGCATTCAAAGTCATTGCCGACCATATTCGTACGGTAGCCTTTGCTGTAGGTGACGGGGCTCTTCCATCCAACGAAGGCCGCGGTTATGTATTGCGCCGTTTACTTCGCAGAGCGGTTCGATATGCTAAGCAAATCAACATCAACCGACCATTCATGTTCGAGCTTGTGACGGTCGTCGGTGAAATCATGAAAGACTTCTATCCTGAAGTCCTCAAGAATAAAGAATTCATTGCAAAAGTAATCAAAAATGAAGAGGAACGCTTCCATGAAACCCTGAATGATGGACTGTCCATCCTTTCTGAGGTCATTAAAAAGGAAAAGGAAAAAGGCAATACGACCATTCCAGGCAGCGATGCATTCCGTTTATATGACACATATGGCTTCCCGATTGAGTTAACGGAAGAATATGCAGAAGAAGAAGGCATGACGGTCGATCAAGCTGGATTTGAAAAAGAGATGGATGCTCAGCGTGAACGTGCCCGTTCAGCTCGTCAAGATGTTGATTCCATGCAAATTCAAGGTGGGGTATTGGGCGATATTAAAGTTGAAAGTGAATTTGTCGGATATGATCAAGTTGCTGTCGAAGCCAAAGTTGCTGCCATCATACAAAATGGCGAGCTTGTAACGGAGGCACAAGAAGGAGAAGAAGTTCAAGTGATATTGGACAAGACTCCTTTCTACGCGGAAAGCGGCGGACAAATAGCCGATATAGGAACGATGGCCAGTGAATCGGTGAAGGTCGATGTCCTTGATGTCCAAAAAGCTCCTAATGGTCAAAATCTGCACCGTGTAACAGTTACTGCCGGCACATTAACAGCAGATTCCCATATCGTTGCTGCGGTAAATCAAGAAAATCGCATCCATATCACGAAAAACCATACAGCGACGCATCTTCTGCATCAAGCGTTGAAAGATGTGCTTGGTACACATGTCAACCAAGCGGGTTCACTCGTACAGGCTGAGCGCCTTCGCTTCGATTTCTCTCATTTTGGCCAGATAACGGCGGAAGAGATTGAACAAATCGAAACGATTGTAAATGAAAAGATTTGGCAAAGCTTACAAGTGAATACGGACTATAAAAACATCGAAGAAGCCAAGGCTATGGGCGCAATGGCCTTGTTCGGCGAAAAATACGGCAAGATTGTACGTGTCGTTCAAATAGGCGATTACAGCTTGGAACTTTGCGGCGGTGTCCACGTTCCGAATACAGCGGTGATCGGCTTATTCAAAATCGTTTCCGAAAGCGGCATCGGTGCAGGGACTCGCCGTATAGAAGCGGTAACGGGTGCCGGGGCGTACAAATTGATGACCGATCAAATCGGTGTCCTGAAAGATGCGGCTGCTAAATTGAAAACGAACTTGAAAGACGTACCTTCAAGAATTGAAACGGTACTGGCTGAAGTGAAGGATCTTCATCGTGAAAATGAAAGCCTTACTGCAAAATTAAGTAATATTGAAGCAAGCAGCCTTGTTTCTAACGTAAAAGACGTAAATGGTGTTCAAGTATTGGTGGCGAAGGTTCAAGCTACCGACATGAATAATCTGCGTGCCATGGCGGATGATTTGAAACAAAAGCTCGATTCTGTCATTATCGTATTAGGTTCGGCCCAAGGCGATAAAGTCAATTTGATTGCCGGAGTGACCATGGATTACATCGACCGCGGTTTCCATGCTGGTAAATTGGTCAAAGAAGTTGCTTCCCGTTGCGGCGGTGGCGGTGGCGGACGTCCAGATATGGCCCAAGCCGGCGGAAAAGACCCTGAAAAATTGGATGCAGCACTTAATTTTGTTGAAGAATGGGTCTTATCGATTTCATAATCAATGGAAAGTGTTGTACAATGTAGGTAATAGTGGATTTGGACGCTGAGGAGAGGTGCATGTTAATGAGTTCCTTTGATAAAACGATGAAATTTAATTTTCCCGAAGAACCATTCGAAAGAGATGTACAAGAAGTATTGTCTCAAGTGTATGTTGCACTTCAGGAAAAAGGTTATAACCCGATAAACCAGATTGTCGGTTATCTATTATCTGGTGACCCGGCCTACATCCCGCGCCATATGGATGCTCGAAACATTATTCGTAAGCTTGAACGCGATGAAATCATCGAAGAATTGGTTAAATCGTATCTTAAGAACCATCGAGAGGAATACTAATGCGCACAATGGGACTTGATTTAGGTTCAAAAACCATCGGCGTCGCCCTGAGTGACGCGATGGGTTGGACTGCACAAGGATTGGAAACGATCAAAATTAACGAAGCTGGAAATGACTTCGGCTTTAAACGCCTCAATGAAATTATAAAAGAGCATGATGTTTCTAAAATTGTCCTCGGTTTACCTAAGAACATGAATGGGACTGTTGGACCGCGAGGCGAGATCAGCCAAGATTTCGCTAAACGATTAGAAAACAAATTCAAGCTGCCGGTGTTTCTCTGGGATGAACGGTTGACAACTATGGCGGCTGAACGTGTCCTTCTTGAGGCGGACGTGAGCCGAAGCAAACGCAAGAAAGTCATTGATAAAATGGCAGCTGTCATGATTCTGCAAGGATTCTTGGACAGACAAACAAATTCAATATGAGGTGAATACAAATGGAACACGGCGAAAACAACATTACAGTAGTAGATGAAAACGGAAACGAGCAGCTTTGCGAAATCCTTTTCACATTCGACTCAGATAAATTCAACAAATCTTATGTACTTTACTATCCGATGTCTGCAGAAGATGAAGAGGAAGAAATTGAAATCCACGCTTCATCATTCGTACCGAGCGAAGATAATAAAGATGGTGAACTTACACCGATCGAAACAGAAGAAGAGTGGGACCTTGTCGAAGAAATGTTAAATACATTCCTTGACCAAGAAGAAGCTGAAGAAGAATAAAAGAAAAAAACCGGCCCCTAGAGGTCGGTTTTTTTTTGAAAAGAGACTCAAGCTAAAATTTAATAACAAAATTGATTGGAGCGGGTGTGCGAGACTCCTGCGGGAAAAGCGTGTCTAAGGAGACCCCGCAGGCGGAAGCCGAGGAGGCTCCCGAGACCGCCCGCGGAAAGCGAGTACCTGGAGTGGAAATCACCGTTCAAATTGCACAAACCCATAAAAAACTGTAGACATTAAGGTCGGCTTTTTCATTTATGTACCAGTAACCCCTTATCTTTTCTTTGCTAATAAAAGCATAAAAGTAGCGAACGGGCCCAAAAATAATGATAGCAAGAACCAGTTCAGCGCCGTTCTATTTTTTCCTTGAGCAAGTCCGGCGTTTATGAGTGCCAATGTCCCCCAACCTACAAAATAAGACTGATCCAACTCCTCCACACCTTTCCTTTCCTCAAATCATTATGGCATTCCTATATGAATATTTCTGTAATTCCCTAAAATGCCAACATATGCAGGAAACTTTTTAAGCTGAGTATAATTAAAACAAAGTTGATTGGAACGGGTGTGCGAGACTCCTGCGGGAAAAACGCATCAAAGGGTGTGCCTGGAGCGGAAAAGATATCACTATTTTCCTATTAAATAATACCTGTATATTGACAAAACTAGTGCATTTTTGCCATAAATAGAGTATTGATGAATGTAGTTTTGCAAAAAACATGTAATTATTTGTTGATTTTAGTATAATGTTCGAAGCAAAGATTAATTAGAGAAAAAGCATCATCTAGAAACCATTCTGTAGTTGGTGTGAGTTTGCAGGGGGAATGAACATGGATGAAAAAGATAAAAATCTATCTAAAAAGGAACATATCCGAATGAAATTGTTAGAACAGCAAGGAGAAGCCAAGCTGGTTCGTAAAATCATCATGATTACGATCGCTTCGCTTATTGTACTAATTGGGGTAGTTGGTCTTGTGGGCTTTTTATATATCAACTCAGCCATGAAACCAGTCGATCCGGATGATGACACCATCAAGAAAGTGAAAATCCCGATCGGTTCTTCCGTTAACGGAATTTCAACACTGCTTGAAGAGCAGGGAATAATCAAGGACGCACGCGTATTCAAATATTATATTAAATTCCGCAATGAATCCGGTTTTCAGGCAGGGGAGTATAAATTATCACCTTCGATGCCGATTGAAGATATTGTCACAAGCATCAAAACCGGAAAACTCATGAAGGAAGCGGCAATGAAGATAACGATTCCTGAAGGGAAGCAGCTAATCCAAATTGCCGATATCATCGCGGGGAAGACGGGTGAAGATCCGAAAAAGGTCTTCAAGAAATTGAATGATAAAAAGTTCGTTCATTCCATGCAAGAGCAATTTCCGCAGCTATTGACCTCGGAAATTGAAAATGAAAAGGTTTTATATCCGCTTGAAGGGTACCTTTTCCCAGCAACTTATGACTTTTATGAGGAAAAGCCGACCCTGGAATCGATCGTCATCGAGATGCTGAAGAAAACCGAAGAGACATTGCAGGCTTACGAGGGCCAAATGGACAAGAACGATTATTCCGTACACGAGATGCTGACCTTCGCTTCGCTTGTCGAAGAAGAGGCGACGGCACAAGTCGATCGCGGAAAGATAGCTTCCGTCTTTTACAATCGTATCGAGGAAGATATGCCGCTTCAAACGGATCCGACCGTTTTGTATGCGAAGGGTTCACATAAGAGCAGGGTATATTATAAAGACCTTGAGGTGAAGTCCCCTTATAATACGTATAAGAACAAGGGGCTGCCGCCAGGGCCGATTGCAAATGCCGGAACGACATCGATCGATGCGGTATTGAAACCTGAGAAAACGGATTACCTGTACTTTTTGGCAACACCTGAAGGGGAAGTCCTTTACTCAAAGACCTTGGATGACCACAATAACAAAAAGGCAGAGCATATTTCCAATAAATAAATAAATAAATAAATAAATAAAAAAATGCAAGGACACTGAGGGGGGAGAGATATTACTTTCCCCTTGTTTTTATGATAGAATAGTACAAGTGAATTTTTGATCCGATTCTAATCGGTGACGTAACTCGGCGAATGCCGGGTTTTATTTTGAAAGATAAGGAAATGTAGATCGTCAAGCATACTTGTTTCAGCTCCTTTTGAAGAAATTGTTCATCAATTTTTTCATGTTACTGACCAAGCGCTTTTGTTTTTCCTTATAAATGGAGGAAACGTTTTGAACGGAAAAATAGAACAATATCTTCATTCCTTAATTCCGGAGCGTACGGGTTTGCTTAAGGAGTTGGAAGATTTTGCGATGGAAAATAATGTGCCGATCATGGAGCCCGAAGGAATTGAAGTGCTGCTTCAGATTTTAAGGCTTCATCAGCCAAAGGCGATATTGGAAGTAGGTTCGGCAATTGGCTATTCGGCCATAAGGATGGCTGAGACCCTTCCGGAAGCAGAAATCGTCACACTTGAACGGAATGAAGCCCGTATTGAGCAGGCAAGGGCTAACTTCAAGAAGGCGGGACTGTCGGAAAGGATCACCCTCATTGAAGGGGATGCCCTTGAAGCGGGACCGAAAGTGATGGAGCATGGCCCGTTCGATATCATCTTCGTAGATGCAGCTAAAGGGCAGTACAAGCGATTCTTTGAACTGTTTGAACCATTCCTTGCTGATGCTGGCATTATCATTACTGACAATGTTTTATTCAAAGGCTTGGTTGCCGAAAACATTGAAGAAATGGAAATGACGAGAAGAAAGCGAGCTCTTATCAAAAAAATCAGAGACTTTAACATCTGGTTACATGACCATCCCCATTTCGATACCGTAATTTTGCCGATTGGTGATGGTGTGGCCATTAGTAAACATAGAGGTGACAAAAATGAAAAAGCCTGAATTACTCGTGACTCCGACAAGTGTCGATCATATAACAGAACTCATCGATGCTGGCGCTGACGCCTTCGTCATTGGCGAACAACGTTACGCGCTAAGGCTGGCAGGGGAGTTCAATCGTGAAGATGTAGAGAAGGCGATTGAGCTTGCACATGCTGCGGGCAAGAAAGTGTACGTATCCATGAACGCCATTTTTCATAATGAAAAAGTGGACGAGCTTGAAGGGTATGTTACATTCCTTAAAGAGGCTGGTGCCGACAGGATCATTTTCGGTGATCCCGCAGTCTTGATGGCTGTCCGTGCCGTGGCACCTGATATGCCCCTGCACTGGAATACAGAGATGACGGTAACGAACTGGTACACATGTAATTACTGGGGAAAACGCGGTGCTGTCCGTGCCGTTGCTGCCCGTGAGATAAGTCTGGACGAGATCGTGGAAATGAAGGAAAATGCCGAAGTGGAGATTGAAGTGCAAGTGCATGGCATGACATGCATGTTCCAATCGAAGCGTACGCTCCTAGGTAATTACTTTGAATACCAAGGCAAGGCATTGGAAGTGGAAAATCGGAAGGAACAAAGAAATATGTTCTTGCATGATAAGGAACGCGAAAATAAATACCCGATTTATGAAGATGAAAATGGTACACATATCATGAGTCCGAATGATATGTGCATGATTGATGAACTTCAGGAATTGATTGAAGCGGAAATTGATTCACTGAAAATCGAAGGGTTACTGCAAACACCGGAATATGTCATTGAAATGACAAAGTTATATCGGGAAGCGATTGACGTATGTGCTGAAGACCCTGACCGCTATGAGGATATCAAATCGGAACTTTTTGAAAAAGTCAAAGCGGTTCAGCCGGATAACCGTGAGTTGGATACTGGGTTCTTCTTTAAAGAATCGGTTTATTAAAGAAAAGGGTAAGAGAAAGAGGAGGAATAGCCTTGAATGCTATTGCTGATAAAATTTCCAAGATCGTTGATGGAAAGAGAGTCATTGTAAAAAAACCGGAATTGCTGGCTCCGGCCGGCAACCTGGAAAAATTAAAAATTGCCGTCCATTACGGCGCGGATGCCGTGTTCATTGGCGGTCAGGAATATGGTCTTCGTTCCAATGCCGGTAACTTCACGTTTGAGGAAATGAAGGAAGGCGTCGAATTCGCTAATAAGTATGGTGCCAAAGTATATGTAACTACAAATATCTTCGCACATAATGAAAATATCGATGGTCTGGATGAATACCTGGAAGGTCTTCAGGAAGCAGGGGTTCATGGTATCATCGTCGCCGATCCATTAATCATCGAAACCTGTAAAAGGGTCGCTCCGAAAGTCGAGATCCATTTAAGCACACAGCAATCGCTATCGAACTGGAAGGCTGTTCAGTATTGGAAAGAGGAAGGCTTGGAGCGTGTTGTTTTGGCACGTGAGACGAGTGCTGATGAAATCCGTGAAATGAAGGAGAAGGTCGATATCGAAATCGAGGCTTTCGTTCATGGGGCCATGTGCATTGCCTATTCTGGACGCTGCACCCTTTCGAACCATATGACGGCTCGTGATTCGAACCGGGGCGGCTGCTGTCAGTCTTGCCGTTGGGATTATGATTTATATGAGTTGGATCAAGATGGGGAAAAGGCTTTATTCGATAAAGAAGATGCTCCATTCGCAATGAGTCCAAAAGACTTGAAACTGATTGAATCACTGCCTGGCATGATTGAAATTGGCATAGACAGCTTAAAAGTCGAAGGAAGAATGAAATCGATTCATTATATTGCAACGGTTGTCAGCGTGTATCGTAAAGTGATTGATGCGTATTGTGCTGATCCTGACAATTTCAAGATTAAACAAGAATGGCTGGAAGAGCTTGATAAGTGTGCGAACCGTGAGACGGCATCATCGTTCATGGAAGGGGAAATTCCTGGGTATAAACAGCAAATGTTCGGGAATCATACCGTAAAGACTCGCTTCGACTTCGCAGGATTGGTGCTTGATTACAACGAGGAAACTAAAATCGTCACCATGCAGCAACGTAATTTCTTCAAGCCTGGGGATGAAGTGGAGTTTTTTGGACCGGAAATCGAAAACTTCACTCAAAAAATCGGTACGATCTGGGATGAGTCAGGTAAGGAGCTGGAGGCAGCCCGCCATCCGCTTCAAATTGTCCGCATTCAAGTAGATAATAGAGTTTATGTGAACAATATGATGCGGAAGGAGAATTGATATGACAAGAAAGAAACCAGTGGTCATCGGAGTTACCGGAGGGTCGGGATCAGGTAAAACAAGTGTTACCCGTTCCATTTTTGAATTCTTCCAAGGACATTCCATCTTGATGATCGAACAAGATTATTACTATAAAGATCAAAGTCATCTGCCTTTTGAAGAGCGCCTGAAAACGAACTATGATCATCCGCTTGCATTTGATAACGATTTGCTAATCGATCACATTAACGCTTTGCTGCGCTATGAAACGATAGAAAAACCCGTTTATGATTATTCGATCCATACGCGTTCGGAAGAAGTCATCACAGTTGAGCCCCAGGATGTCATCATCCTTGAAGGGATTCTTGTATTGGAGGATGAGCGCCTCCGAGACCTGATGGATATGAAGCTATATGTCGATACGGACGCAGACCTGCGGATCCTTCGCCGGATGACCCGTGATATTAAAGAACGCGGCCGTTCCATAGATTCCGTCATCGAACAATACATCAGTGTCGTCCGTCCGATGCATAATCAGTTCATAGAACCGACGAAGCGTTATGCCGACATCATCATACCAGAAGGCGGTCAGAACCATGTGGCGATTGACCTTATGGTGACAAAAATTCAAACAATCCTTGAACAAAAGTCTTTTTTGTAATAACATAGCATAAATAATGATAGGTGCCATTTTCCTCCGTTTATTTAAAAATCCCATTTATTTAATGGGAAAGACTGGACAAATGTTGGAAAACGCAATACTCTATTCTTGATACAGAACGAACCGGCTGCTCACCGCAGTCGGTTTATATACTAAGGAACGGATTGTTTCTTAGTATCGAAGCGCGACTTTTTAAGTCGCGCAATTATATATTTTGACTCGATTTAGGGTTAAGCACGATATAGTACATAAACTTGTCACAGCGAATGCTTGCTGTAAAGAATTTGAAGGAGTGAAGGGTTTTGGCAATTGAAAAAGAGTATCCAATGACTAAAGAAGGTAAGTTAAAGCTTGAACAGGAACTGGAACAGTTAAAAACGGTTAAACGTAAAGAAGTGGTGGAAAGAATCAAAATCGCCCGCAGTTTTGGGGATCTTTCCGAGAACTCAGAATACGATTCCGCAAAAGAAGAGCAGGCTTTCGTTGAAGGACGTATTACAACAATCGAAAACATGATCCGCAATGCAAAAATCATTGAAGGCAATGATTCGAATACAGATACAGTTTCACTTGGAAAATCGGTAACATTCGTGGAACTTCCAAATGGTGATGAAGAAACATATTCCATCGTAGGAAGCGTTGAAGCGGACCCATTCGAAGGAAAAATCTCCAATGATTCCCCGATTGCGAAAAGCCTGATAGGGAAAAGGGTCGGCGACAAGGTATCGATCATGACACCTGGCGGCGAAATGAGCGTCAAGATTGTATCCATCGACTAAATAAAATGCAAAAGGGGATGTCCATCGGGGCATCCTCTTTTTTATGGAAAAGTGCCGCGTTAAATTTGTTCATAATTGTTTAAAAATTCGCACCTCGTCAACAATGGTTACCGAGGTGTATTTTATGAAAAAGAAACGAATGAGGTTGCTGGCTCTTTTTTTGACCGCTTTCATGCTGATGCTCATAGGCAGGCTTGCCTACATCCAACTTGTATCGACAGAATCTTTTTCAAAGCATGATGTGAACCTGTTGGAAGCAAGCGTGAATCAACGTTCACAGATATTAAAGATTGATGATGGACGCGGAAAGTTCTATGACAGAAATGGAGAACCGCTAGCACATGAAGAAATCCCGACACTCGTCCTTTTTCCATTTTTGAAAAAAATGACATGGCCCATAGATGATGTGGCTTCGATAATAGGAAAATCGGAAGCGGAGTTAAAACGGGCGATAGAAGAGGCGGATGAACCATTCGTATTTGGCGGGGATGAACCGATAGAGTTGACGTCCAGCCAATCGAAGGCAATCAATGAATTGAAGATTCCCGGGGTCTTTGCCGTGAATGAGAAATTATATCATGATCAAACGCCAGCAGCACAATTGATCGGAACGACGAACATATCTGATGCGGAAAAGAAAAAACGTTATCCGGACATGAATTTATCTCCTGAAACGAAAATAGGCAATACGGGACTGCAAAGGACCTTCGATGAGTTCTTGCTTTCCGCTGGGGAATCGAAGCTCGTTTTTCACGTGGACGCCAGCGGTGGACCAATGTTCGGTGTCGATGTTAAATATGTGGAACCTGCAAATCCGCTTTACCCGGTGAAGGTCATGACGACGATCGATAAAGAAATTCAGGAGAAAGCGGAGAAGCTAGTCGATGAACGCGGGATAAAAAAAGGCGGTCTCGTACTGATCGATATCGAAAAAAGTGAAATCGTCGCCATGGTATCACGTCCGGCGCTTAATATAAAAGATCCGAATGGCGAAGGGGCCGTCAATATGATGCTGACTCAAAAAACGCCGGGTTCCGTCTTTAAAACGGTCACGGCAGCAGCGGCCATCGATTATGAAGCGGCCAGCCCCACCCGGACATTTAATTGTAATTTGACGATAGACGGCAAAACGGATAAACAGAGGGAACTGGGCGTACTTAATTTTGAAAATAGCTTTGCCCAAAGCTGTAATAGGACGTTTGCCGAATTGTCACAGGAAATAGCCGAGAAGGATCCGGACTTTTTGGACAAATATGCAAAAATGTTAGGGCTGGTTGGTGAAACGGGCTGGCAAGGGGACGTATATCACACGGAAGTCACTCAGCTGCATCATGAGCAAACAGGAAAGGTCTGGCATGATGACGATTTAAAAAAAGATCCCAAAATGGTTGCCAAAACGGCAATTGGCCAGCAGGATGTCCAAACGACGCCGCTCGCGATCGCGAATATGATGGCAACGATTGCCCGCGGCGGCAAGAAGGAACAGGTCAAAGCCGTTTCCAAGGTCGAATTTAACAATAGTACGACCGTAGTCGATTTTCCCAATCAAAGTATTGGCGGGGAGACGCTGTCTCCATATACGACGATGAAGATGCAGCATCTTCTTAGGAAGGTCGTGACGGAAGAGAAAGGGACGGGCGCTTCTTTGAGAGATTTGCCTGTGGAAGTCGCCGGCAAGTCCGGGACAGCTCAGACCAATATCGAAAAAGGAGAGCTCAATAAATGGTTTGCAGGCTACTTTCCATATAAAGATCCCAAATATGCTCTTGTTACCGTAAGTTTTGAAACGAAGGAAAACAGTTCCAGCATGACGCCTCTTTTTTCAGATATTGTAAAAGTCCTGTACTCGAAGGACCAGGACAATAGCGAGAATTGACGAAAAGTGTAGGAAACCCTTCCCTTCTATCTCTGGCTAAATCATGTTAAAATGAGGCAGTAAGAAATGGTAAGGGGAGGAATGGACCTTGGGCTCACGTTTCAATCAGAGAGATCAAAAAAGAAAAGTAAATAAAATATATAATATTGCAATCACCATCGTTTCCATCTTAATCGTCATTGTCGCAGTCTCGATTTTCTTAAGTGATGATGGCACCGATTCAAAAAAAGCCACGACTGAACCAAAGCAAGTCGCCGAGACAGAAAAAGGGAAAGTAGTGGACAAACCTTCTGGCAAAGAGGAAGAAACGGATTCAGAGAAGGAAGACGCAGTAGGTGATAGTGAAGCAAAAGAAGAAGATGCCGAAAAAGAAGATAGTAAAGCAACAGAGGAAGATGCAGAAGAGAAGGCTGAAGATGATGCAAATCCAGAAAAAGCAGGAGATGCCGAACTTGTGGAAGTGGAAGGCAGCGGCGATGGCAATGTTGCGTCTACATATACAAGTGAGAGTTGGAAACCAGTAGGAACGGAGCAATCCGGGGAGCACACTACCAGCTTCGAAAAGGGCTCGGTCGATTGGAATGAAATGAGTAAAGCGATAGCAAGCGGAGCTGGAATCGATGAAGGCAACATGAAGCTATGGTGGCTGCAAAACGGCGGTTCGTCGACCACGGCAATCGGTACGGTTTCTGAAGGAGACAACCCTAAAACCTTCCGGGTTTATATTGAATGGGTGGACGGATCAGGTTGGAAACCTGTAAAAGTCGAAGAGCTGAAGACAAACGATAAAAGGTAATGTTCAGAAAAAATGTATAAATGAAAAAACCCCCGAAAGGAATTCCGCTTTTCGGGGGTTTTTCATGGTGATCATTTTTTAGCTTTAAAGTGGACGACTGCACTATAAAAACGTCTGCCTTCTTCACTTACATACATTTGGTGGGACACGGATTCCACCTGGAGCATGATCGCTTTATTGATTTCAATTTGTGATTGGATTTTTTCTTCAAGATTTTTGATGCTTTCTGCCTCGAAAAATTCTATTTTATCTTCGAATAAGTTTAAGTCTAGTTGAAAACCCATGACTGTTCCCCTCCAACATTCAGATACTGTTAGTTTACCACCATTTTGTCCGAATCTGAACCTAATGAATTTGCCTAAAAACAAGAACTGTTTCTCTGTTTATTTCATATTATGCTTATAGGTTTTATTATCTTATTATAAAAGGTGATTAAAAATGGGCAGAGAATTTATCGATTTATTTGAAGAATGGTCGAAATCGTATGATGATACGGTTGGTGGACACGATATTGAGTATCAAGAGGTTTTTAAACATTATGATGGCATATTGGACAGCGTCACAGATCGGGCTTTTGGTCATGTGCTGGAGTTCGGAGTGGGTACCGGGAATTTGACGGAAAGACTTTTGAAGAAGGGCCTAAAGGTATCGGGAATAGAACCTTCACCTGCGATGAGGGAAATAGCGGTAAGCAAGCTGAGCGGAAAAACGGAAATTGTAGATGGCGATTTTATTGATTTTCCGAAGCCGGACCAGGTTGATTCGATCGTGAGTACGTACGCGTTTCATCATTTAACCGATGAAGAAAAAGAAAAAGCGATAGCCAACTATGGAAAGTTACTGAATACTGGTGGTAAAATAGTGTTTGCTGATACAATGTATCAATCAAAGGAAGCGCATGAACGAGCGATTCAAGATGCAAGGCAGGCGGGCTTTCATAATTTGGCGAACGATTTGCAAACGGAATATTATACTACTATTCCTTTTTTGGAAAAAGTGCTTGAAGCAAATGGATATAAAGTGAACTTCGAGCGCTGCAATCAATTCGTCTGGATCATGGAGGCGGAAAAATTATAGGAAGAGGTTTTTACTAATGAAGGTAGCCATAATCGGAGCAATGGAAGAAGAAGTTACGATTTTACGTGATAAATTGGAAGGGTTGGAGCAGGTGACCATTGCCGGTTCCGAGTTCAATACAGGCACACTGAATGGTATCGAGGTCATTTTACTTAAATCGGGTATCGGTAAAGTGAATGCGGCAATGTCCACTGCAATCCTGTTAGAAAAATTCAAACCGGATGCAGTCATCAATACTGGCTCTGCCGGCGGTTATCATCCAGAACTGAATGTAGGGGATGTGGTCATATCCACGGAAGTACGGCACCATGATGTCGATGTGACGATTTTTGGATATGAATACGGTCAAGTCCCTCAGCTGCCTGCAGCTTTCACACCGGATGAAAAGCTTTTTGCAATCGCAGAAGAAGCAGCAAAAGAAATCGAGGATATACAAGTGGCGAAAGGATTGATCGTGACGGGGGATTCTTTCATGAATGATCCTGACAGGGTTGAATTCGTCAGAGGGAAATTCTCTGATTTATACGCGGTGGAAATGGAAGCGGCAGCCATTGCACAGGTAGCCTTCCAATTCAAAACACCGTTTGTCATCATTCGTTCCCTTTCGGATATCGCAGGTAAGGAGTCCAATATTTCCTTTGATAAATTCCTGGAAACTGCGGCTCTTCATTCAGCGGCACTGATTTTGAAAATGGTTGAAAAAATGAAATGAATGGTAAGTGATCAGCGGAAGCTTTTCTGCTGATCATTCTTTATTGCATAATCCTCATTAAATTGGTAGGATAACTATGAAAGGATGTCCGAATATGAAAGTCTTTAAAAACATTCATGAGTTGATAGGGGAAACGCCGATGATGGAAATCACCCATTTCCCGCTACCGGATGAAGTCCGTATCTTTGCCAAACTGGAATACTTCAATCCGGGAGGCAGTGTGAAGGATCGGCTTGGCCAAGAACTGTTAGCCAAAGCGCTTCAGACAGGGAAGGTGAAAAAGGGCGGGACGATCATCGAACCGACTGCCGGGAATACCGGGATTGGCTTGGCGTTGGCTGCGATAAACAGTGGAGTGGACGTGATATTTTGCGTTCCGGAGAAATTCAGTACCGAGAAACAGGAATTGATGCGTGCCCTTGGAGCGAATGTGATCCAAACCCCGACAGAGGAAGGGATGACAGGAGCAATCGCCAAGGCTAAGGCGCTGCTGGCTGAAATACCGGGATCATATTGTCCCCAGCAGTTCGCCAACCCATCCAATCCTGATGCCTATTATAAAACGCTGGGACCTGAAATATGGGAACAGATGGAAGGCGATGTGGATGTGTTTGTTGCCGGAGCCGGAACGGGCGGGACATTCATGGGAACATCGCGATATTTGAAAGAAAAGAACGCTACTGTCAAAACGGTCATTGTCGAACCGGAAGGATCGATTTTAAACGGCGGAAAAGCCGGACCCCATAAAACAGAGGGGATCGGGATGGAATTCTTACCTGCCTATATGGATGAAACGTATTTTGACCAAATCCATACGATAAGCGATCATGACGCTTTCGATATGGTAAAGGAATTGGCGATTAAAGAAGGCCTTCTTGTCGGCAGTTCTTCAGGTGCGGCATTTGCAGCGGCCATGAAAGAAGCGGCCAAGGCTTCCCCGGGGGCGAATATCGTCGTCATATTTCCGGATTCAAGTGAACGTTACTTAAGTAAAAAAATTTATCAGGGAGGAATGTAAAATGAGAAAAAAAACACAATTGATCCATGGCGGCATTTTTGGTGATGAACAAACAGGGGCGGTTTCGGTGCCGATTTATCAAGTGAGCACCTATAAACAGGATGGTCCGGGAAATCATCGGGGCTATGAATATTCCCGTACAGGCAACCCGACCCGCCATGCCCTCGAAGAATTGATCAAGGATCTCGAGGAAGGAAAAAGAGGTTTCGCCTTCGGATCAGGAATGGCAGCGATGACTGCGGTTATGATGCTGTTCAGTCATGGTGATCATGTATTGATGACAGATGATGTTTATGGAGGTTCTTTCCGGGTCATCACTAAAGTGCTTAACCGCTTCGGGGTGGAAGCTACTTTCATCAATACGAGTGACATACACTCGATCGAAAAAGAGATAAAGGACAATACGAAAGCACTGTTCATTGAAACTCCGACGAATCCATTATTGAAAATCACCGATTTGGAAGAAGTATCAAAAATAGCTAAAGAAAACGGCATCCTCACCATTGTGGATAATACCTTCAGTACGCCATACTGGCAAAATCCGCTTTCACTTGGAGCCGATATCGTGCTTCATAGCGCAACGAAGTATCTAGGGGGACACAGCGATGTTGTAGCGGGTCTTGTCGTGGTGAATGATGAAAAGATTGGCAATGACCTTCATTTCATCCAAAACTCCACAGGAGGCGTGCTAGGGCCCCAGGATTCATGGTTGCTGATGCGAGGCATTAAAACGCTGGGAATCAGGATGGAAGAACATGAAAAAAATACATCTCAAATCGTTCGTTTCCTATCCGGGCATGAAGGCGTTTCGAAAATCTATTACCCAGGTCTTGAAAACCACCCAAATCATGATATTGCCAAAAAACAATCGCGTGGATTCGGCGGTATGGTTTCATTTGATGTCGGGAGTGCGGAAAAGGCCGAGTCCGTTTTGAACAAAGTGAGATACTTTACACTTGCGGAAAGTCTGGGGGCAGTGGAGAGCTTGATTTCCATTCCGGCTTTGATGACACACGCTTCCATTCCGGCTGAGCGTCGTGCAGAACTTGGGATAACGGATGGGTTGATTCGTATTTCAGTAGGTCTGGAAGATGTTGAAGACTTATTGGAAGACTTGGAACAAGCGCTGCAAGGATAATCGTTTAGGGACCGCTTCATTGCTGACTGCCATTATTTACACCCTGTCATTTGGAATAAATATGGTAGAATGAGATATCGATATCTTATTAGCTTGAAAGAAGGTGGAATGGCATGAAAAACCGCAAAAAACAAACGGCGGCAATGCTGCGTTCGAAAATGGTCGATTTTAAACAATTTGCGATCACTTTGTTATGTGTGGGTTCGTTCTTCTATATAGGAACCATCCTTCCCACTGGCGACAAAGCGATGATTGACACATATGTCTATATGGGAGCGACAATCATGTTCCTGGGCATATCCATAGTATTTTTCTCATTATCAAAAAAATATAAGAAGATCTTGGCCGAAATGGATGACCAGGACACTTTACAACAATAGAAGCAAACCTGATTCTTTAAAGGAATCAGGTTTTTTTATTTTTCAAGTGTTGTATCCCATTAAGGGGCAGATTTAACATACAAATTACCTCCTTTAGGTAATAATAGCTCATGAAAATGGGTAGAAAGATTGAAATTTTCAAATAAATAGGCAAAAGCCGTTTACAAATATCGAATTTGTGGATATACTTACCAAGTAATAAAAAATATTCCAAAGGAGGTCGAAGAAAATGACATTGTATCTACATGGAGTCGTCGCAATCAGCCGGTCCGTTTCAAATGACAATCACATAACATTCGACCTGTGCCAAGCGGAATATTTCTAAAGCAATTTGGCTTTATTAATCATTCAGACATAGCGGCCGCAGGGAGAAGTGTTTTATCCTGCGGTCTTTTTATATTCTCTAAAAAAGCCCGCAGGAGGACGTAACTTTCTGCGGCCTTTTTATGCCTTTTTGTTGGGCCGCTCCCTTAAAGGAGGTGATATTATGACACTGAATATGCTTTTTTTCACAATCACGATTAAAATGAAAAAAATGACTGCCGAGGAATGTTTGCAACAGGAGAGAATCCACAAGATTCGAGAAGAACATCTAGATAAAGCGATGAAGCATCGTCCTTTTTTCTAAAAACATATGAGGTAGGTATTCCGTTTATAAAAAAATTAAAGAAAGGTGGAGGTTAATATGTTGAACTTGTTTTACGTAAAAGGAGAGAAGCGTTGCTATTGGCAGGAGAAGGATACCGGCTAACGGATTTGCAGGTGCATGGCCAGCATTGTCATGGTTTGTATGTATTGAAGAGATGTTGATCAAGATGGTCATGACGCTGATCAACTCGAAACGGCAACGTTAGATATAAATAGGTAAAATGGGAAAACTCGGCCCTCGGGCCGAGTTTTTCTTTGCCTGAATCAGCAGCACGGACCTGATCCTCCATAACCAAATCCACATCCCGGCAACCACCAAAACCCGAAAATGAGCAATAAAATCAGGAGGACAATGAACAGGCCATAACCAAAGCCGTAACCGGACCCTGCATAACAAGGCGCAGGAGCCGGATAACCATAGCTGCATCCGTATGGTCCGTAGTTATATCCCATCGAAAAAACCCCCTTTCCCTAAAAAATTCCCTATCATTATATGAACATTTGCCTTCGTTCGTTTGTGAATTTCATCCAGGCTGGTTTGAACATTTAACACTTTCGTGATTTCTTTTGGTGGGACAGACACGAACAAGCCCACCGTTGCATAGGTATGAATAGGGAAACCAAAGAAACGGGGGATGAAGCCAATGCCCGGAATACTTACAGTTGTCGGTTATATTATCAAAGAATTTTACTTATTTGTTTCCTATGTGAAAAATAATGCTTTTCCCCAGCCCTTGTCATCTCAGGATGAAAAGAGATATCTGAAGCTTATGAGTGAAGGGGACGGTGATGCCCGCAACATCCTGATTGAACATAATCTCAGGCTTGTTGCCCATATCGTCAAGAAATTCGAGAATACGGGCGAGGATACAGAGGATTTGATTTCGATTGGGACTATTGGTTTGATAAAGGCCATTGAGAGTTATTCGGATGGTAAGGGTACGAAGCTTGCCACATATGCGGCGCGATGCATTGAGAATGAGATCTTGATGCATTTACGTGCGACAAAGAAAACGAAGAAAGATATTTCCCTGCATGATCCGATCGGTCAGGATAAAGAAGGTAATGAAATCAGTTTAATCGATGTACTGAAATCGGAATCGGAAGATGTCATCGATACGATTCAGCTCAATATGGAAATTGAAAAAGTGAAAAAGTATATTGATATTTTGGATGAACGCGAAAAGGAAGTCATTGTAGGCAGGTTTGGACTGGATTTGAAAAAGGAGAAAACCCAGAGGGAAATCGCTAAAGAGCTTGGCATTTCCCGCAGTTATGTATCAAGGATCGAAAAACGTGCTTTGATGAAGATGTTCCATGAATTTTACAGGGCAGAAAAAGAGAAGGAAAAGAAAGCTAAAGGATAGGAATGGTAAACAAAGAGAGTGCGGGGAAATTCCCCACACTCTTTTTTTAATATTTATTTCTGATCAAATCCGTAAATGCATGATAAATCTCGATTCCCTGAAAAAGGAACAGACGTGAAGCGGTTAAAGAAAAGACCCCTATCATAATTAGTCGAAACCACATATGAATCACTCCTCCATTTTATTTTTTATAAAATGTCAGAGCGAGAGGCTACGTAATTCGCCTGATAAAAAACGGGACTGAGATATCGTCGTCGAAGATTCGAGTGAAAATAAAGAAAGCCCAAAATGGAAAATTCGAAAATGAGTATTACGATAAGTGACTGCCATGAACTAAAGGACGGCACGAAAGGCTGTTTCTTGTCGGCCTTATCCCAATGGTGAACATCGGTATGTTCTTCAATGGTTAGCTGCTGTGCATGATGGTGGAACTGTACGGGCAGTGTCCAAAGGAGCAGGATGATGGCAGACATGTGAATAAAGAATTTCATATGAATCAACCACCCCTTTCCCAAGAATATATTCATCATAACATGCTTTTAATCTGGGATATAGAAAAATGTTCTGAAAGATACTGAAAATTCCTTTTAGTTAGAAAAATATTGAATGAACCTCTATAATGGGGTTAGTGATAAAAAGGGGGCAATTTAGTATGGGATATTCTTTGACGTGGGATTTGGATATCTTTTTTAAAGGAGGAAGCTCTTCCATTGAGTTCCTGACTTTTTTAGATGAAATCAACGAAGAGGTAAAAGATTTAGACCGGCTTGTAAGCAATATCAATCCAGAAGGAAATGATGAAAGCAGTTTAATCCAGGCATTTGATCTTTATAAAAATACAAATATGAAATCTTCCCAGGCAAGTGCTTTCATTGGATGCCTGGAAGCTCAAAATGCGCAGGATAAAAAGGCTGGTCAGCTGCGGATCAAACAAATGAAGATAGTCGCTTCACTAAAAATGGTGTTAAGCAAGCTGGATGAAAAGTTGATACAGCAAGATGATGCATTTTTTGAAAAAATCCTCGAAAAAGAACCATTGAATGAATTGAAATTCGTATTGAATGAACGTCGGGAAAAGGCAAAGGAAAAGCTTTCCGTGAAGGAAGAAGCATTAATCACCCAATTGGCCATGGACGGTTTCGAAGGTTGGAGCCAAATGTATGATACGATCGTCGGTTCAATGACCATCCCTTATAAGGGTGAAAAGCTTTCTGTAGGCCAAGCGGCGAATAAATTTTCCGATCCTGATGAAAGGGCCCGGAAAGAATTATTTACTGCGTGGGAACAGGCTTGGGAGGAAAAAAGTGACCTGTTCGCCCGGACTTTGAACCACTTGGCTGGCTTCCGTCTCAGTGTGAATGAAAAAAGGGGCTGGGATGATATTTTGAAAGAGCCTCTAGAAATAGGAAGGATGAAAAAAGAAACCCTCGAAAGCATGTGGAATGTAATTGCCGATCATAAAGAGCCGCTTGTGAGGTTTTTAAAAAGGAAAGCGGAGTTACTGGATTTGGATAAATTAAGTTGGGCGGATTTGGATGCACCGCTAGCTGTTACGGCTGAATCCAAAGTAATGGATTATCAAGAAGGTGCAGACTTCATCATCCAGCAATTCGCTAAGTTCGGCTCTCAATTAGCGAACTTCACCAAAAAAGCTTTTGAAGACAGCTGGATTGAAGCTGAGGACAGACCAGGTAAGAGACCAGGCGGTTTTTGCACCGGCTTTCCATTAAATAAGCAGTCAAGAATTTTCATGACGTATTCGGGCACACCGTCCAATGTATCGACATTGGCTCATGAATTGGGTCATGCATTCCATTCTTATGCGATGAGGGATATCCATCCATTGAATCGGTCTTATGCAATGAATGTGGCGGAAACCGCCTCCACTTTTGCTGAAATGATCGTAGCGGATGCAGCTGTTAAGGAAGCAGCCAGTGAGGAAGAAAAGCTGGTGCTTTTAGAAGATAAAATTCAGCGTTCCGTGGCATTATTGATGAATATCCATGCCCGCTACTTATTCGAAACTAGGTTTTATGACGAGAGGAAGCAAGGATATGTCAGTGCCGAACGGTTGAATGAACTGATGGTCGATGCACAAAAAGAAGCTTATGGCGATGCTTTAAGTGATTATAATCCAACGTTCTGGGCTTCAAAGCTCCATTTTTATATTACAGGTGTACCATTTTATAATTTTCCGTACACATTCGGTTACTTATTCTCATTAGGCATATACGCGAATGCCCTGAAAGAACCTGCAGGTTTCGAAGAAAAATATATCGCTCTATTAAAGGATACCGGTTCCATGAAGGTCGAGGATTTGGCGGAGAAACATTTAGGCGTCGATTTAAAGACCCGGGATTTTTGGGAAGAAGCGGTCAATGCCTGTATGGAGGATGTAGAAGAATTCATGCGTTTGACCGACCCATTAGTCCGAAAAGCATAAGATGGGTTTAGGCTGGAATAGGAACAAAAAAGCGGATGTCCGGTCTAGGACATCCGCTTTCTTATTAAACTTTCCTCAGTTTAAATGGACTGACCATAAGTAATGATAATATAATCATGAGGGATAAGAAAAAGACCGGATGGAAATACGGGATGGCTAGATAACTTAAAGTAGCGATGCAGCCCGCAACCGTAATGGGCACTCCTGTAAAATATCCATTGCTTTCACTTATATTGAAGCGGGCGAGACGAAACGCGCCACAGCCAATATAGAAAACCGTGAAGAGTGTGCCAGGTGCTCCGAATTCTATCAATATTCCTTGGTATAATAATAGAGCCGGTGCGACGCCAAAGGATATGATGTCACACATGGAATCAAGTTGCTTACCCAATTCCGATTCAATGTTGAATTTCCGTGCAACCATACCGTCAAAGCGATCTGCAAGGGCAGCCAGGAAGATTAAAAGCAAGCTTAAATTCAATTGGCCGTTCATCACGGCAATTATCGCAAATCCACCAAGGGATAAATTAATTAAGGTAAGTATATTTGCTGTTTGTGCTTTCACTTTTTTAATGGTTTGATCTAGGGCGTGTAATAAAAACATCTTTTCACTCCTTTCAAATGAAACAAATTAAAACAAAATATAGTAAACATAAGTATTTATTATATAATAATATTTTATTTAATACAATTTATGCAAGGGAATTTTAGAATAATTTTACAATTTTACAATTTGGAGTGGTTATATTTTGTTTCAGTCTTTGTATCGCGTTCTTATTGAACTTACGAATGGTCAGTATTCATCAGGTTTATTAAAACACTTTAGCCAATCTCGTTGGAGCAGGCCCTTAATATTACTTTATGTAAAAACATTCAACCTTAATCAACAGGAATTTGGTAAGGAGTTAAAAGCATATACCAATTTGCACGAGCTATTTACAAGGCAGTTAAAGGCTGACGCGAGGCCAATTACGGCAGTTCCGTCTGCGGTAGCTTGTCCCGTGGACGGTGTACTTGAGGACTCAGGGGAGATACGCGCTGATAAAAAGATCGTCGTTAAGGGAAAGGTATATTCAATGGAGGAAATGCTCGGGGATGAGCTTTTATTGGAAAAGTACTTAGGCGGCAAATATCTCGTGTTATACTTAAGCCCGAGTCATTACCATAGGATCCATGCGCCAATCAAGGGTTCCGTGGTCAAACGATGGACGCTTGGAAGGAAATCATACCCCGTTAATAAATGGGGGATGAAATATGGAAAAGAGCCTTTATCAAAAAATTACCGGACAATAACTGAACTTCAAAATGAGGCGGGAAATCTGGCAATGGTGAAAGTCGGGGCCATGTTCATAAATTCGATCGTCATTACTGATGATTCGGATGAATTGGAAAAAGGGCAGGAGTTTTCTTATTTCAGCTTTGGGTCCACAGTTGTGCTTCTTTTTGAAAAAGGAAGCTTTGAACTTGAAGGAAACATATCCATTCCCGCAGATGTCCGTGTAGGTGAAACAATCGGATTCATGAGAGCCGTCTAACTTCAAATGAAAATAAGAGGCTGACATTTGATGTCAGCCTATGTATTACATATTAAAATATGGCTCGGATTTTATGTGTTAGGGACCTTCGATGAATTTCCGTTTCTATGAGGCGGATGAAATCGGTACTCAACTTTAAATTCTGTGCTTTAAAATAGGATTCAAGCAACAGGTCATCAGATAGTTTTTGCATCAGAACGCCACTTATGGGCTGCTCACCTCCTGTAGGGATTGCGGGGAATAATTTGGTGTTTACTTGCATATATTGATAAGTCTTCCTTGATGTACCCCTACTGTATCAGAAATAAACGTGGAGAACAATCGTTCTGTTATCCACAGTAAAAAGTGGATAACCTGTGGTTAAGTTGTTTACAAGGTGAACGAAATGGTGCCCATCAGTATGGAAAATGTTAGTAAAGTTATCCACAGGTTGAATAAATGAAATTTTTGTCGAAATCTTTTATGAATAATTAGTTCTTTGGTTCTGGTCTGCCTGCAAATTTCCCATTATTTAATGAAAAATGCCTTTCCATATCAGAAAACATACATTATGATGTTTCTTTACCGTCAGCCATTCTTTCCTAATTTTTTTTGAAAGTGGGCTGAAAATTCGATATGATGGAAACGGTAAATTTTAATGAAAATATAGAGGTGCCAATATGCTTAAATTATTTTTGCCGAGTGAACATGTTAAAAGCATTTTTAATATAGATCCTCAAGAATTGAAAAAAAGAGGGATTAAGGGCGTCATTACCGATTTGGATAATACACTCGTTGAATGGGACAGGCCGACTGCCACCCCCGATTTAATCAAATGGTTCGACAATATGCGGGATCATGGGATTTTAGTTACGATTGTGTCCAATAATAATGAAAATCGGGTTCGGGCTTTTTCCGATCCGCTTCACATTCCGTTTATCTTCCAGGCCAGAAAACCGATGGCAAGGGCTTTCCATAAAGCCCGTAAGACAATGGGGTTGAAATTAGAAGAAACGGTGGTAATCGGCGATCAGTTATTGACGGATGTATTGGGAGGGAACAGAGGCGGGTTTCATACGATCTTAGTGGTCCCTGTCGCACAGACCGACGAATTCAGAACAAGGATCAATCGTTATTTTGAAAGAAAGATCATGGCGTTTTTTAAACGAAAAGGAATGATAGAATGGGAGGATCACAATTGAACAATCATCAAGAATTAGTGTGCATCGGCTGCGGTGTGAAGGTCCAGACTGAAGATCCGAAGGAGTTGGGCTTTGCCCCTAAATCGGCTCTGGAAAAAGAGAGCATCGTTTGTCAGCGCTGCTTTAAATTGAAACATTATAACGAAGTTCAGGATGTATCCTTAACAGACGATGACTTCTTGAAAATCTTGAATAAAGTAGGCGAAACCGACTCTTTAATCGTCAAAATCGTCGATATTTTTGATTTCAATGGAAGCTGGCTGCCTGGCCTTCATCGATTTGTAGGAAGAAATGATGTTCTTCTGATCGGAAATAAGGTCGATCTATTGCCTAAATCGGTAAAACCGAACAAGTTGATCAATTGGATGAAGCAATCGTCCAAGGAATTGGGTCTTAACCCGATCGATGTCCTGCTTGTCAGTGCGGAAAAGGGAAAGCACATACTTGAAGCTGCTGATGCGATCGAGCGGTACCGCAGAGGAAAAGATGTCTATGTGGTGGGCTGTACGAATGTAGGGAAATCGACTTTCATCAACCGTCTTATAAAAGAAGTGAGCGGTGAAAGTGATATCATCACGACTTCCCACTTCCCTGGGACTACCTTGGATATGATTGAAATTCCTTTGGATGATGAACAGGCATTGATCGATACACCTGGAATCATTAATCATCATCAAATGGCTCACTATGTGGACAAACGGGACTTCAAGGTGATTATGCCGAAAAAGGAAATCAAGCCGAGAGTGTACCAACTGAATGAAGGGCAGACGCTATTTTTCGGAGGGTTGGCCAGGTTGGACTATGTCTCAGGCGGAAGGCGTTCATTGACTTGCTACCTTTCGAACGAATTGAATATTCACCGTACGAAACTGGAAAATGCCGATGAATTGTATAAAAACCATGCCGGGGAATTACTGACTCCCCCACGGCCGGAACAAATCGAGGAGTTTCCGAAGCTGATTCCACATGAATTTTCCTTGAAAGATGGTAAAATGGATATTGTGTTTTCTGGTCTTGGCTGGGTGACGGTCAATGAGCCAGGGGCGAAAATCGTTGCACATGTTCCAAAGGGCGTCAATGTGATCGTTCGCAAATCATTAATCTAAAAATAGGGGTCGTCTAGTCTATGAAAAAGATATATGGGGTAATGGGAGATCCAATTGCACATTCGATGTCACCGGACATTCATAATGATGCATTTGAAAAAGAAAATATAGAAGCGGTTTATCACCATTTTCATGTGACGAAAGAAGGTTTGAACGATGCCGTGAAAGGCATGAAAGCCCTTGGTATAGAAGGGTTTAACATCACGATCCCTCATAAGACTTCAATCATCCCTTTCCTTGATGAAGTGGATGAACTGGCCCTGGCAATCGGGGCTGTAAATACGGTTGTTAACAAAAATGGTCGGTTTATAGGGTATAATACAGACGGAAAAGGATTTTTTAAATCTTTATGCGATGAAATATCAGGTGACATCAAGGCTAAAAAAACGTTAGTGATCGGAGCGGGCGGTGCTGCGCGTGCGATTTATTTTACCCTCGTGAAAGAAGGGGTAAAGCAAGTTGATATTGCAAACCGGACAAAGGAAAGAGCGGCCCAGCTTGTTTCTGATTGCCCTTATGATAAAGTATCGAAGGCACTCTCGATTATCGAAGCGGAAGAAAGCTTATCACAATATGATTTAATCATCCAAACGACTTCTTCTGGAATGAGTCCTGAACTGGATCATTCGCCGTTAAAGGTCGACCAGCTTAAAACCGGTGCAATTGTCAGTGATATCATCTATAACCCTCTGCAAACCAAGCTGCTGCGTGAAGCTGGGGAAAAAGGGGCGGAAACGCAAAATGGTCTGGGAATGTTCATCAACCAGGCTGCGCTTGCATTTGAGATATGGACAGGCATTATGCCGGATACAGCAAGAATGACAGATATTGTCTTGAACAAACTAGGAGGTAACACATGTTAACAGGAAAACAAAAAAGATTTTTACGATCAAAGGCCCATCACCTCAATCCAATTTTTCAAGTTGGTAAAGGCGGAGTCAATGATAATCTCATCAAGCAAATTGGTGAGGCGCTTGAAGTACGTGAATTGATCAAGGTCAGCATCCTGCAAAACTGTGAAGAGGACCGCAATGATGTGGGGCTTACTTTATCAAAAGGTGCACGGGCGGAATTGGTTCAGATTATCGGCAACACAATTGTGCTGTATAAAGAATCAAAAGAAAACAAACAACTTAAATTACCTTAAGGAACCTATCTATGAAAAAAATTGGAATTCTTGGCGGTACATTCAATCCTCCGCATATCGGGCATTTAATTATAGCCAACGAAGTGTTGGATGCCCTTGAGCTAGATGAAATCAGGTTCATGCCAAATCACGTTCCTCCACATAAGGAAAAATCGGAGGAAGTAACCGATATGGACAGGCTGGCCATGTTGGAAAACGCGATAGCCGGAAACCCATCTTTTTATATTGAGGGTATTGAAATAGAAAGAAAAGGCACATCTTATACGTATGACACGATAAAATTGCTTAAAGAACTTGAGCCAGCCAATGAGTTCTATTTCATAATTGGCGCAGATATGATTGAGTACTTACCGAATTGGCATCGTATCGACGAGCTGGTGCATATGGTCAATTTCGTCGGGGTGAAGCGCCCTGGATATAATGAGAATACCGTATACCCGATCACGATGGTGAAAGTCCCGCAGATGTTCATTTCGTCTTCCATGATACGAAGGAAGTTAAGAACAGGGAAAACCGTGAAATATTTAATAGCAGATCCAGTGGTGAAGTATATTAAAGGGAATGGTTTATATGAATCGTGAGAAAGCATTGGCGCTGGTCAAAGAACAAATCACCGAGCGCAGGTACATTCATACCTTGGGTGTGGTCGAGTCAGCGATTGAACTTGCTGAACGGTATGGGGCCGACGTCAAAAAAGCGGAACTTGCAGCCATTTTCCATGATTATGCAAAATTTCGTCCTAAAGAAGAAATGGAGCAAATAATAATCGCTGAAAAAATGGACCCGGCGTTACTTGAATACAATATGGAGCTGTGGCACGCTCCTGTCGGGGCTTATCTGGTGAATAAGGAAGCAGGCATTCAGGACGCTGAAATCTTGGATGCGATTGCCTATCACACGTCTGGCAGGGTTGGCATGAGCCTTTTGGATAAAGTCGTATACCTTGCTGATTATATCGAGCCGGGACGTTCTTTTCCCGGTGTCGACGAAGTCAGGCAGACAGCAAAGCAAAATTTGGATCATGCTGTCATCCAGGCTTTAAGGAATACAGTTGTTTTTTTAATGAAAAGAAATCAGGCAATTTACCCTGACACATTTAAGACATATAATGATTTGATCATGAATTTGAAGGAGAAGATGTAATGACTGAACGTGAACTTCTTGTAATTGCAGCAAAAGCGGCGGATGATAAAAGAGCGGAGGATATCGTGGCATTGAACATGCAAGGTATTTCCCTTGTAGCGGATTACTTTTTGATCTGTCACGGTAATTCTGAAAAACAAGTACAAGCAATAGCTCGTGAAATGAAGAGCAAAGCTGATGAATCAGGAATCAATGTAAAGCGTCTTGAAGGTTTTGACGAGGCAAAATGGGTGCTTGTGGATCTTGGCGATGTAGTGGCCCACATTTTCCATAAAGATGAAAGAAACTACTATAACCTTGAACGTCTATGGGGCGATGCACCTTTTGAAGATCTAGAGAGTGAACTGACTTCATGACTTACAAACGCTTTGCCTATGTATACGATGAATTGATGAAGGACGCACCTTATGAAAAATGGCTGATGATCCTTACGGCGAAGCTGGAACAGTATGGAATTGGTGGAAAGAAAGTTCTGGATTTAGCGTGTGGAACCGGGGAAATGACAGTAGAATTGGCGCAGCACGGATTCGAAGTCACCGGCGTGGATTTATCTGATGAAATGCTTCTTGTTGCTAATGAAAAAGCGGTTAAGCTTGGATTATCGATTCCGCTTTTCCAGCAGAATATGGCAGAACTCGAAGGGCTTGGCCAATTTGATTGTGTCACGATTTTTTGTGATTCGCTGAACTACCTTCGCGACGAAGAGGATATAGTCAAGACGTTCAGCCGGGTTCATGAGCATTTGAAGGATGGCGGATTATTCATGTTTGATATCCATTCCCTTTATAAAATGGAAGAAATCTTTCGTGATCATACGTTTGCTGTCAATGGTGAAGAAGTATCCTATATATGGGATTGCTTCCCGGGTGAAGAACCTTACAGCGTGGAACATGATTTAAGTTTTTTCGTAAGGGATGACGAAAGCGGCCTTTATGACCGTTTTGATGAGTTGCATTATCAACGGACCTATCCGGTTGAACAATATAAAAAGTGGTTGGAGCAAGCAGGTTTCACGGTTTCTGAAATTCTGGCGGATCTAGAAGAAGCACCGCTCGTAACGGAAACCGAAAGAATCTTGTTTGTAGCCAGTAAATGATAAAGAGGTCAAGATCCCCGTTCGTACAAGTACGAGTGGAGGTCTGACCTCTTCTTTTTTTTACTTTAAGAAGGAATTGAGATCTTGATTACGAATATTAATAAGGATGGCCGAACTGTTTTTCAACTTCGTGAAGATCCTCTGCAAACTTTTCATGTGTCGCTTGAAAAAGATGGTGGAACATTTCCCCGGTTTCAGCTTCTAAAACCTTGATCCCCTCACCTGTTATTCCACCTTTTACACAAACCTTTTCCTGTAAGGTCGGCAATGTATAAACCCCTTTACCGAGCAATTCCCCTAAGCCAACCAGCATATTCTCAGTCAAAGTCGTAGCCGTTTCTTTATCTATCTTCGTCGTTTGGCAAGCCGCGTCAATGAAAGCTTGAGCTAAATAGCTGAAGAAGGCAGGGCCGCAGCTGACAATATCGGAAGCTACCCGGGTGATATCATTCTCAATGATGACCGGTGCCGATATGGCGGAGGCCAAATCGAATAAAGCTGACACTTTCTCCTTACTGCAGCTCTCGCTGAAACTCAGTAACGATACGCCTGAACCCACACGGTTCGTTATGCTCGGGATAAAACGGGCACAGGGTGCATTCACTGCCGATTCGAGCTGGGAGACGGAAAGCGGGCTTGTGATGGAAATAACCAGCTGATCCCTTTTTATATGCTGTTTGATGCCTTGTAATAGGCTGTTAATTTGCAATGGTTTTACACAGAGAAAGATAAAGTCCGCTTGTTCGACGATTTCGGCTGCGCTTTCCGCAACCTTGATACCCTGGTGTTTCTCTTTCAGCACCAATGCTTTGGAAAGTGTGCGATTTGTAATGATTAGATCTGCCGGATTCAATATTTTTGCCTCCAGCCATGCCTCGATTAAAATGGTACCCATATTTCCGGTTCCGATAACACCGATTTTCTTCAATTCCGATCAACTCCTCTCACTTAAAGCGATTGATTCTCCTAAAAACACTATGTATTTTTAATCTGTCCTATGACAATGTATCGTGCGAAATCCAATAAGGAGGTAAAGAAATGGAAGGGATTTTAAAAAGGAAAATGACGATGATTACCGTTGCCGTGGCATTTGTGGCAGGGGGCATTTACTTTTTTTCTCAACAAGGGGAGGATCCGGCTGATACGGAAGATATATTTTCCGTTACTGCAAAAGAAGCTGAAATGGAACAAAGTGTAAATGAATCGGCTGCCGAACCTGAGATCATTAAAGTGGACGTTAAAGGAGCGGTCAAGTCCCCAGGCATATTTACAGCACAGGCAGGTGACCGGGTGATTGATTTGATTTCGTCTGCGGGCAGTTTTACGGAAAAGGCTGACAAGGATAGAATTAATTTTGCCCAAATCATCGAAGATCAAATGGTCATTTATGTTCCGGAAATAGGTGAAGAAGACAAAGGGAACTTGGAGAATATACAAGCCGGTACGTCTGGTGATGGCGTCACTAAGGGTACGTCAGGAGGACTGGTGAACTTGAATGCTGCTACACAGGAAGATTTGCAAACCTTGACGGGAATTGGACCATCCAAAGCGAATGCGATCCTGGAATACAGGGAGACGGTAGGGAAATTCAAGGAGGTCGATGAATTGAAGCAGGTTACGGGAATCGGCGATAAAACGTTTGAAAGGTTGCGGGATTCCATTTCAGTGAAATGAATGCTACACAAATGGATAGGAAGAGGGTAAAATTGAAGAAAATCATTCTAGTGGTAAGGGGATACAACATGAACAGAATTAGTTGGGATCAATATTTCATGGCACAAAGCCATTTATTAGCTTTAAGAAGCACATGTACACGCCTCACTGTAGGGGCGACCATCGTCAGGGACAACCGAATCATTGCCGGGGGATATAATGGGTCCATTGCGGGAGGGACGCATTGTATTGATGACGGCTGTTATGTAATTGATAATCATTGTGTCAGAACGATACATGCAGAAATGAATGCACTTTTACAATGTGCGAAATTTGGGGTGCCGACTGATAAGGCGGAAATATATGTGACGCATTTTCCGTGTCTTCAGTGCTGTAAATCACTCATCCAAGCTGGCATAAAGGCCGTTTATTATGCCGAGGATTACAAAAATCATCCATATGCCCTCGAATTATTCAAACAGGCGGGTGTCAAGACCGAGAAGGTTGAAGCAAAAGGGGCCATCGATGTTAATGGAAAACAAAAAAAGGACTTTGTATTCTCATTGCTAGCTCAACTTGAACAAAACGGTCTGGGAAAAGAAGAATTATTGGAACTGGAAAAGCAGGCCAATCAGATATTCGAAAATTAAATAGGACGGGGGGCAGGCATGGCCAGACATCTTATCTTACTGGCCGTTTCAGCCACATTTGGTGTTACGGCCCATTCTCTTTTAAATGTAAGGCTGCTGATCATTACCCTTATTTTTCTCTGTTTCCTTTATTTTTCGGTGGGCTTAAGTGTGAAGGCCCTTAGTTTTCATTTGGTGATCATGGGGATATTTTTAGGGGCCGCCTCCTTCTCCGATCACCGAAACAAAACTGCCTATCATGGAACGGAAAGCCAATTTATCATCACATTTACCGACCAACCGAATATAGATGGAAATTCATTAAAAGGATTCATTGGCAGTGAGAAAGGCGAACGGCTAGTGCTTCGTTATAAAATCACGACCGAATTGGAACAGGAGAAGCTGAGTCAGTTTCTGAGAATCGGTTTATCTTGTCCGGCTGAAGGGACATTGCAAATTCCCGAGAAAAACAGGAATGAAAACAGTTTCAATTACCAGCGTTATCTTTTCCGCCAAGGCACCCATTGGATATTCAAAGCGGATTCCATTTCATTTCAAGAATGCAAAGAAGGTGGAAACTCGATTCTGCTTTCGATTCGTAATTTGCGCCTGAAGGGGATTGCATATATTAGAGAACACTTTCCTGAAGAGTCGAGCGGTTTTGTCACAGCGCTCATATTCGGTGACCAGAGATATATAGATGAAGGGGACCTTACTAATTATCAGCGGTTGGGGTTGGTTCATTTACTGGCGATTTCCGGCCTTCATGTCAGTTTTTTAACGGGGGTGTTATTTTACATCGGCATCAGGGTTGGGATTACACGGGAAAGAATGATGTTGGCCATCTTACTCTTCCTTCCGGTTTACATGTTACTTTCAGGTGCCAGTCCATCCGTGGTGAGATCCTGTTCAATGGCTATGCTTTTCTTTCTACTCCTGCTATTCAAGAAGCGGATTTCGGCGGGTGCCGCAATTGGATCGACTTATTTGGCACTTTTGTTTTTTCGGCCTAATATGCTCTATGATATAGGTTTTCAGCTTTCATTCGCGGTCACATTCTCCATTATCATGTCTTCAAGCATCTTCTTGCAATACCCGAAGAAATCGATGCAGCTGTTCATCCTCAGTTCCATCTGCCAACTGGCAGCCCTTCCGATTTTGCTTTTTCATTTTTTTGAAGTATCTTTACTTGGCGTGTTTCTGAACGTATTGTATGTTCCGCTTTATTCCATCATATTGCTGCCATTTTCACTGATTTCCCTCCTCATTCATTTATTACTGCCTTCCTTTGGTCAACCTCTCATATCATTATTGAATTTCACCTTCGTACTCTGCAATAAAGCCGCAGATGCAGCATCGGAATTGCCGCTCGCCTCCATTCCGTTTGGAAAGCCGCCTTTCCTCATGATGTTCCTACTTGTTATTTCCCTTATAGGGTTATGCCTGACTTGGGAAGTATCCTTTGAAAAAAGTAAAATCTGGTGCGGAATGATAATCGTCCTTTTACTTTTGCAATTTAACTTACAAAGGTTCTCACCTTTTGGTGAAGTGCAAATCATCGACGTTGGACAAGGTGACTCCATTTTAATTATCCTGCCTTTCAATCGCGGTAATTATTTGATTGATACGGGCGGGCATATTACATTTCCAATCGATACGTGGGCGATAAAGCGAAAGAAGTTCAACACGGCGGATGATATCATTATTCCATTATTGAAAAGTAAAGGAATCCACCAATTGGACAAACTGATTTTAACCCATTCGGATGCAGATCATATGGGAAGTGCAAAAGAATTAATAGATAATTTTAAAGTTGCGGAGATCATCATTGGAGGCTGGAGTGAAGAGCAATACAGGGATATGGATCTTGTAACCGTGGCGAGAGAGAAAAAAGTGAAAATGACCGTCCTGAAAAGGGGGGACCAATGGGTGGCGGGCGGAGCGCGGTTTGCTGTGCTAAGTCCATTTGAGCAAGAAGAAAATAAGAATGATTCATCCATCGTTCTATTCACGGAGCTTGGGGGAGTGTCATGGTTATTGACCGGCGATATGGGAGAAGAAGGGGAAAGGGAACTTTTGAGAACATTTCCGCAGTTGCAGGCGGATATCTTGAAGGTCGGTCACCATGGCAGTAAAACTTCTTCTTCCGCGCCCTTCCTTGAACAGCTGCAGCCGAAAGCGGCGCTTATTTCAGTTGGAAAAGATAACCGCTACGGTCACCCTCATGGAGACGTAATTGGGAATTTGGAGGGGAATGGCATAAAGGTGTTCAGGACGGACGAGGATGGTTCTATTATTTACAAGTATTACAAAAGCAGTGGAACCTTTCGGAAGACTCTCCCATAGTATATAGAAAATCAAAAAGAAAGAGACTGCAGCAGCAGCCCCATCAGGAAAAATAAGTGCATGTAATGAATGAAATCAGGATCCGACAGCTTTAATGACGACAGCTATGGTGAACATGGCAGCGAAAAATACAAAAGAACCGATGAATCCTATAGCGGAATCAGCGACGTCATCTGTCTTTGATTGAACATTCTTTTCGAATTCGTTCATTATTTACCCCTCCTATTTCTGCTAATAGTATAAAACATTACCAAAAAAAAATCTACAGGCTTCATTCCTTCATTTCCTTTACTGACAAGAGTTGTCACAAATAGTTTGGGATTTTGAGGTCAAAATAAAAGTACAAACAAAGCAAGCGAAAACGAAAAGCTCATTTGTTCTACATGAATACTCTACCCGCTTTCAAGGGAGATTACCCGGGCCTTTCTTGAAAGTGTTCATATAGATCCGGAATTAGCCCTTTTAAGGGCTAGTTCCCTTTATAGCTTGTCAAATGGTCCATCCACCTATACCATTAGAGAAGAATACATAGTAAAGAGGCGGATTCTATTGGTATTAGACGTTTGGAAAAGTATAAAAAAAGGGCAATTCGCGCCAGTATACTTGTTATATGGGACGGAAGCCTATCTAATTAATGAAACGAAGCAGCTATTGATCGAGAATGTCCTTCACGAAGATGAGATGGATTTTAACTTTTCTCAATTTGATTTAGAAGAGACGCCTGTTGAAACTGCGCTTGAAGATGTCGAAACCCTCCCGTTTATCGGAGAAAGGCGCCTTGTCTTCATGCAAAACCCATTTTTTTTGACAGCTGAAAAAACGAAGTCAAGAGTTGAGCATAATGTGAAAAGACTGGAAGCGTACTTGGCTGACCCAGTTCCATATTCTATTGTCGTATTGACCGCACCTTATGAGAAACTGGATGAACGGAAGAAAATCACCAAGGAACTGAAGCGTAAGGCGGTTCTCGTTGAAGCGAAGAAGCTTGGTGATCATGAGTTAAAGGGGTGGGTGAAGGAGAGGGTCGAAGCTTCTTCAGTCCGAATAGATGAGCAGGCTACAGAGCTTTTACTTGAACTTGCAGGAACGAATCTGATGATGCTGACGAATGAACTGGATAAAATGGTGCTTTATACGGAAGCTGAGAAGCACATTACAGTCGAGGTAGTGGAAAAGCTGGTCGCTAAATCCCTTGAACAGAATATCTTCACACTTGTTGATCATGTGTTACAGAGGAAAATGGAGAGTGCCATGACGATACTGCACGATCTTCTCAGGCAGAATGAAGAGCCGATCAAGATCTTGAGTGTCATGGCAGGTCAGGTCAGGCTCATGTATCAAGTGAAGGAGCTTTCACGTCAGGGCTATAGCCAGCAAAAAATTGCGGGTCAACTGAAGGTGCACCCTTACAGGGTAAAGCTGGCACTTGAAAAGACGGGGAAATTCCAGGAACGTGAGTTGTTGAGCATCATGAACGACTTAGCGGAAGCGGATTATAAAATGAAGACCGGCCAAGCAGATAAGGCAATCACGCTTGAGCTGCTGCTTTTAAAAATTAGATGATAAAAAAGGTGGCAGATATCCTGTCACCTTTTTTATGCAAAAAACGGCACAAAAAAAAACGATCCGATTGGATCGTTTAATTTTTTGTCATTATGCGTTAAGAGCGTTAAGTCTTTTCGCTAAACGAGATTTTTTACGGGCTGCCGCATTTTTATGGATTAATCCTTTAGATGCAGCTTTGTCTAATTTCACAGCAGCTGTTAAAAGAGCTTCTTTAGCAGCTTCAACGTTTTCACCAGCTAATGCAACTTCAGCGTTTTTCACTGTAGTACGCATAGTTGATCTAACAGTAATGTTATGAACGCGTTTTTTGTCGTTGATTTTTACACGTTTAATAGCAGATTTAATGTTTGGCATTCCGTTCACCTCCTACAAAGAAATCGAGATTATATGAACTCGACTTTTCAAATCCATATCAAATAGCACAAGTGATATTCTATCAGACTGCTCATAAATATGCAATACTTCAGATTGAGAATCGAAAAGGAATTATAATTTCGGGAAAAAATTCATCTCGTCATCATTCATTGTACCAAAAAAATGAATAATAAAAAAGCAAAAACGACAGAATGTTTAAGAGAGACTATTGAAAATACTAGATTAGATACAATTCAAACATCAGGAGGCCGTTATGGAAAATAATTTGGACCTTAGTGAATACGGAATTCGAACAGATTTGGCGATTGAAGCAAAGGAGATTGCCCTTGAACATAAAGGTGTAGTAGAGGAAGTGGATGTTTCCCGCATCGAAGGGGTCATTATTAAGGAAAAAGAAGTGGATGATCTGAAGGTATCCTTAGTTGAGGTCACGGCTGAGGGAGAAAAAGAAATCGGTAAGAAACAGGGCAGTTATTTGACCATCGAAGTGCAGGGAATCCGCCAGCAGGACACGGATACGCAGCAACGGGTGGAAAAGGTGTTCGCCAACGAACTGGCTTACTTCTTGAAACGGAATAAAATCACAAAAGAAAGCAGTTGTTTGGTTGTCGGTCTTGGTAATTGGAATGTTACCCCCGATGCCTTGGGGCCTGCAGTCGTTGAGAACCTTGTGGTCACAAGACATTTGTTCGAATTGCAGCCAGAGTCCGTCAAGGAAGGCTATCGGCCGGTCAGTGCGATTTCCCCTGGGGTGATGGGGATTACCGGAATCGAGACAAGTGACATCATAAAAGGCGTCATCGAAAAAAGTAATCCTGATTTCCTTATCGTCGTTGACGCATTGGCTGCCCGTTCGATCGAACGGGTGAATTCTACGATTCAAATTACGGATACAGGCATCCATCCAGGGTCTGGTGTGGGAAATAAACGAAAAGAATTAAGCAAGGATACACTGGGAGTTCCTGTTATAGCAATTGGAATACCTACTGTCGTGGATGCCGTATCCATTGCCAGCGATACGATAGATTATATTTTGAAGCACTTTGGCAAGGAACTGAATGAAGGGGATAGGCCATCACGCTCGTTGGCACCAGCTGGATTCAGTTTTGGGAAGCGCACAAAGCTGACCGAAGAGGATATGCCAGGTGAAAAGGAGCGCCAAACCTTCTTGGGAATGATAGGTGTCCTCCCTGATGAAGAGAAACGGAAATTGATTTATGAGGTACTGTCACCGCTTGGTCAAAATTTGATGGTTACACCGAAAGAAGTCGATGTTTTCATTGAGGATATGGCCAATTTGATAGCCAATGGTTTAAATGCAGCCTTGCATCATTCAATAAATCAAGATAATGCCGGCTATTACACCCGTTAATTCACTTTCAGTGCCCAAAAATGGTGTTCTACCCTTTCTAGCAAAGTCATAGGTATTAATAGACAAGCTATAGAGAGGGTGGAAGGATGAAAAGAAGAAATTCCCCAGGAATCATAACAGCCATTCACGGATCAACAATAATAAAAACTTTTCTAGGTATTCTCGCCTTGCTTCTTTTTGTTTTTTCAGTCAGTGGGGTCATGACTTCCCTAAGACCGGAGTATCGGATATCTTCTAACTCCGTACATACTGTAGCCAATCAATTCTCGGGAAAAATGCTGTTTTCGATGCTGGCCAACGAAAATCATTATCTTTTTAATGCCCTGCCGGAAGGTAAGCAGGAATCGATCATCACGAATCAATTGATAAAAGTCTCGACCAACATTTCACTTGAGGACCCGCGAAGTTTACTGGGAAGGGAGCTTCCTGGCTTTTCGATTTTTGATAATGAGATCCTCGTTGCTGGGGAAGGAACGAATTATACGAATATGCCGTATGAATCTTCACCGCCAGTGGATGTCCTGAATGAAGAAAGGGATGCATCCCTGCAAAACCTGGATGAGATTGAAGAACCGGATAAAGGAGTGACCAATCAGCCGAATCAAACGACCAATGGCCGGAAAGTGGTCGAGATATACCATAGTCATAACCGGGAGTCATATCTTCCATATTTAAAAGGGGTGACCGACCCCGACCTAGCCTACCATTCTAAAATCAATATTACGAAACTCGGGGAACGGATGGTTGAAGATTTGGCTGATAAGGGGATCGGCTCCTCGCTCGATAAAACGGATATCATGGGAAATCTGAATAATAAAGGATTGAATTATGCCAAATCGTATCAAGAATCACGGAAATCCGTCGAGACTGCATTGGCCAATAACAAAGATTTAGAATATCTGATTGATATCCACCGCGATTCAAAGCGGAAGAAACATACGACAATTACAATCAGAGGTAAAGAGTATGCCAAGATCGCCTTCGTGATCGGGGGGAATAACCCGAACTATGAAAAAAATGCCGCACTTGCCAATAAAATTCATAAAGCTCTGGAAAAAAAATATCCCGGAATTTCACGAGGGGTTATGAAACAGGGCGGAGCGGGTCAAAATGGAGTATATAATCAGGATTTATCAGGCAATTCCATGCTAATTGAAGTTGGCGGTGTTGATAATACTTTCGAGGAAATGTACATGACCGTTGATGCCTTTACCGAGGTTTTCAGTGAATTTTACTGGGATGCCAAAGCAGTGGATAATCCGACCGGGGATTCGGAAGCGAGGTAATTTGAAAGGAGTTCTCTTATCATGGTTCGATTTTGGTTGAAATGTACAGGGATTGTGCTCGTATTGTTTTTAGGTGTTTTAATCGGGATGCAGCAAGCCAACGACGGGATGAAAAAAATGAAGGGGTATGAAGATCCCTCTTTGAATAGTGCATTCATCATTAACCAATCGGACCAAGGGGAGATGGAAGCTGATATCCTTGGCGAAAAAGTGACGAGTCATGATTTGGAGACGAAAAAAGAAAAGCTTGAAGAAATGAAAGCTTTCAACTTTTTCTCATCGATTGGCAAATCGCTTGGAGAGACCATATCAGGTGCCTTTCAGGCCCTTATTGATATGATTTAGGTAGGGAATAAGTTGATTGTGCCCTGCAAAAGGCTGCATCCGAATCCGGGATGCAGCCTTTTTTTATACTTTGTCCTGCAATGATGCTTCTTTTGTAACTATTCTGTTGAATCTTGCATTTTCTATTGATATAATAAAAAATAGTGTATTGTGTCGACTAGTGGGAGTGAACGTCATGAATAGAGAAGAAAAATTAAAAAGACAATCAAAAATTCGTAACTTTTCCATCATCGCTCATATCGATCATGGTAAATCTACATTGGCGGATCGTATCATTGAAAAAACGAACGCCATGACTCAGCGTGAAATGAAGAGTCAGCTGTTGGATTCCATGGATTTAGAGCGTGAGCGTGGAATTACGATTAAATTGAATGCGATTCAATTGAAATATAACGCGAAAGATGGAGAAGAATACATCTTCCATCTTATTGATACACCGGGACATGTCGATTTTACGTATGAAGTGTCACGAAGCCTTGCAGCTTGTGAAGGCGCTGTCCTTGTTGTCGATGCGGCACAGGGAATTGAGGCCCAAACGCTTGCAAATGTGTATTTAGCTTTGGACAACAACCTTGAAATCATTCCGGTCATCAATAAAATTGATTTGCCGAGTGCAGATCCGGAACGGGTGCGCGGAGAAATCGAGGAAGTGATCGGATTGGATGCTTCCGATGCAGTTTTGGCTTCGGCTAAAGCGGGAATCGGAATCGAGGAGATTTTGGAACAGGTAGTTGAATTGGTTCCAGCTCCGCAAGGTGATCCGGATGCTCCTTTCAAGGCGCTTATTTTCGATTCACTGTTTGATGCGTACCGCGGTGTAGTTGCCTATATCCGTGTTGTTGAGGGTTCCATTAAAGTGGGCGACAAAATCAAAATGATGTCCACTGGCAAGGAATTCGATGTTACCGAATTGGGTGTTTTCAACCCTAAAACACAGCTTTTGGATGAACTGAACGTCGGTGATGTAGGTTTCCTTACGGCATCCATTAAAAACGTTGGTGATACGACTGTCGGTGATACGATCACGAGTGCCGTGAATAGTGCGACAGAACCATTGCCGGGTTACAGGAAGATGAATCCGATGGTATATTGCGGTTTATACCCAATTGACGCATCGAAATTCAATGATTTACGGGATGCATTGGAGAAATTGGAATTGAACGATTCAGCGCTGCAGTTCGAAGCGGAATCATCGCAAGCATTGGGCTTCGGTTTCCGTTGCGGATTCCTTGGGCTCCTTCATATGGAAATCATCCAGGAACGGATTGAACGTGAATTCAAAATCGATCTGATCACCACTGCACCGAGTGTTATTTATGATGTGGTGCAAACGGACGGAACGGTCCTGAAAGTGGATAACCCGTCCAATATGCCTGATGCTCAAAAGATCGAACGTGTCGAGGAGCCATATGTCAAAGCGACGATGATGGCACCGACGGAGTTTGTCGGGGCGATCATGGAAATCTGTCAAAATAAACGCGGTAACTTCATTGATATGGAATATATCGATGAGACTCGTGTGAGCATTCATTATGAAATTCCATTATCGGAAATCGTGTATGATTTCTTCGATCAATTGAAATCCAATACAAGAGGCTATGCTTCATTCGATTATGAGCTGATCGGCTACCAACCGTCCAAGCTTGTGAAGATGGATATCTTACTGAATGCTGAAACTGTCGATGCTTTAAGTTTCATCGTTCATAAGGACTTTGCTTATGAACGCGGTAAAGTCATTGTTGAAAAATTGAAGAAATTGATTCCAAGGCAACAATTCGAAGTGCCGATCCAAGCGGCGATCGGGCAAAAAATCATCGCACGTTCTTCGATTAGTGCAATGCGCAAAAACGTATTGGCTAAATGTTACGGCGGCGATATTTCCCGTAAACGTAAGTTGCTCGAAAAACAGAAAGAAGGTAAAAAGCGGATGAAACAAGTAGGTTCCGTTGAAGTTCCGCAAGAAGCTTTCATGGCTGTTTTGAAAATGGATGATACGACACCAAAAAAATAAATAAAATAAACGATAGTTAGAAAAAAGAGGGTAGAGGAGATCTAGCCTCTTTTTCTATCGACTCATTCGATTAAAAGGTTGTGAACACAATGATCAAAAGCGCCTACCTCCATATACCATTTTGTGAACATATTTGTCACTATTGTGATTTCAATAAAGTATTTTTGCAGGGACAGCCGGTCGACGAATATTTACAGATGATGAAAAGGGAAATGGTGATGCAGCTTTCCAAATACCCGACTGCAGGTTTGGATACGGTTTTCGTCGGTGGAGGGACACCGACCTCACTGGATGAAAAGCAGCTTGCATTCTTATGTGAAGCAATCAATGAAACCCTGCCCTTTGATTCTAAGAAGGCTGAATATACATTTGAAGCCAATCCCGGGGATCTTTCAAGGGGAAAACTCAAGATACTTTATGATTCAGGGGTCAATAGACTTAGCTTTGGAGTGCAAAGCTTCAATGATGAATTATTAAAACGAATTGGCCGGACTCACCGGGCTTCAGAAGTATATGAAACGATCCATTTGGCTCAAGAAGTTGGCTTTACGAATATAAGCATCGATTTGATTTATGGATTGCCGGGCCAAACGATGGAAGATTTCAAGGATACGCTCGATAAAGCGATCGCCCTTCAATTGCCGCACTACTCAAGCTACTCATTGATCGTTGAGCCGAAGACGGTTTTTTATAATCAGATGCGAAGAGGTAAATTAAACCTGCCGCCGCAGGAGCTCGAGGCTTCGATGTATGAGAGGCTGATGGAAGAGATGGAGAAGCATGGTCTGCATCAATATGAAATCAGTAATTTTGCCCGGGCTGGGTTTGAAAGCAGGCACAACCTGACATATTGGGATAATGTGGAGTATTATGGGATTGGTGCTGGTGCACATGGCTATACTGGAGGTAAAAGGGTGGCCAATCATGGGCCTGTGAAGAAATATATCACTCCATTGCTTTCGAACGAGCTGCCTGTGTTGGAAGAACACCCAGTACCGCTTCATGAACGGATGGAAGAGGAGATGTTTTTGGGTCTCCGGAAAACGCAAGGAGTTTCATTGGAAATCTTCAAGAATAAATTTTTTGTAGAAATGACGGAGATTTTCAGGAAACCGCTCGAAGAAGGATCGGCAAAGGGTTTGCTTAAGGTGGAAGGTGGGTTCGTGCGCTTGACTGAGCGGGGCAAACTGCTAGGAAATGAAGTGTTCCAAACATTTTTAGGCGTTATTGATTCCGACTGAAGGAAATCCATGTTATTTTAACGATGAATTAGCGGTTTTCATTGTTGACATCATAAGCTGCATTTGATAATTTATTAGTATATTAGCACTCGATGAGACAGAGTGCTAACAGAGGTGATCATACATGCTAACTGATCGTCAATTATTGATTCTACAAGTGATAATCGAGGATTTCATCCATTCTGCCCAGCCAGTCGGGTCACGAAGCTTGTCGAAGAAAGATGAAATCACGTTCAGCTCTGCCACAATTCGCAACGAAATGTCTGACCTTGAAGAAATGGGATTTTTAGAAAAAACCCATACTTCTTCCGGTAGGATCCCTTCTGAAAAAGGGTATAGATATTATGTGGATCATTTACTTTCTCCTCAAGCTCCGAAAAAGAATGAAGTGAAGATTTTAAAATCCGTTTTTGTAGAACGAATTTATGAATTGGAAAAGATCGTTCAGAAGTCAGCGAAAATACTTTCGGAACTGACGAATTATACGGCGATTGTACTCGGACCAAAAGTGAATGAGCATAAGCTGAAAAAAATCCAGATCATTCCCTTAAGTCCTGAAACGGCAATAGCCATCATTATTACGGATACAGGTCATGTGGAAAATCGAATGATTTCCTTACCGCCTTCTTTTGATATAAACGAAATTGAAAAGATGGTGAACATATTGAATTCCCGTTTGGTCGATGTTCCGCTAGTTGATCTAAAGGATAAGATCTATAAGGAAGTTGCCGTTCTATTGAGCCGCCACATTCATAACTATGGATCGATGGTCTCGGTCCTTGCGGAGACCCTGACGGACACAAAGCCCGAAAAAATATTTTTCGGCGGGAAAACGAATATGCTGAGGCAGCCGGAGTTCCATGATATTGCGAAAGTAAGCACGCTTTTATCGATGATTGAGCAGGAACAGGGATTTTATGAACTAATTACTCAAAATCCATCAGGCATCCACGTCAAGATCGGCCGTGAAAATCAAAACACAGTGCTCGATGACTGCAGTTTGATTACGGCAACCTACTCAATCGGGCAGGAGCAAGTTGGCACATTGGCCATATTGGGTCCAACGAGAATGGAATATTCGCGAGTGATCAGTTTGCTTTCGTTTTTCTCGAAAGATTTAACGGCCCTGATGACCAAACTGTATCAAAAATAGTAGCAAAGGTAATATTGTTAAGGTGGCGGAGGAGTATATTCCGCGGCCTGGCATATTACTTTAGCATAAATTGTATAACCCTTTTAGGGAGGTGAGATTGTGACAGAAAATAAAAACGAAGAACAAACATTGGAAAATGAAACAATCGAGGAAAGCGCTGCAGAAGCAGTTTTCGCTGAAGAAGAAATTCCAGCAGCGGAAGAAAACGATGGTCCGGTTGAAAAAGATGAACTTCAATTGGCTCATGAAAAAATTGCCGAACTTGAGGCGAAAATCGAAGAAATGGATAACCGTTATCTTCGTCTGCAGGCCGATTTTGATAATTCAAGACGCCGTGCCAAGCTTGATATGGAGGCGGCTCAAAAATATAGAGTTCAAAGTATTGCTAGTGATTTAGTGGAGGCTCTTGATAATTTTGAAAGAGCAACAAAAATCGAAGCGGAAAATGAACAGACGAAATCCTTGCTTTCCGGCATGGAAATGGTCTATAAAGCAATTACTGGTGCATTGGCTAAAGAAGGCATCGAACCGATCAGTTCGGTTGGCGAAGAGTTCGATCCGCGTTTGCATCAAGCGGTCATGCAAGTTCAAGATGAAAACTTCGGTTCGAACATCGTCGTCGAGGAATTCCAAAAAGGATACCTTCTTAAAGACCGTGTGATTCGACCTGCAATGGTAAAAGTGAACGAATAGGATTTTTACATATAAATAATTGGGAGGTAGTGAAACTATGAGCAAGATTATTGGTATTGACTTAGGTACAACAAACTCTTGTGTATCTGTACTTGAAGGCGGGGAACCAAAAGTAATCCCGAATCCGGAAGGAAACCGTACAACACCATCCGTAGTGGCATTCAAAAATGGAGAAAGGCAAGTAGGGGAAGTGGCAAAACGCCAAGCGATTACAAACCCTAACACGATCATTTCCATTAAACGCCATATGGGTACCAACCATAAAGAAGTAATTGAAGGAAAAGAATACTCACCTCAAGAAGTTTCTGCAATCATCCTTCAATACTTGAAATCATACGCTGAAGAATATCTTGGCGAAAAAGTCACAAAAGCGGTTATCACTGTACCTGCTTACTTCAATGATGCAGAACGTCAAGCAACTAAGGATGCTGGTCAAATTGCCGGCCTTGAAGTGGAACGTATCATCAACGAACCGACAGCTGCAGCACTTGCATACGGTTTGGATAAAACGGAAGAAGATCAAACGATCCTTGTATTCGACCTTGGCGGCGGTACATTTGACGTGTCGATCATGGAACTTGGAGACGGCGTTTTCGAAGTTAAGTCCACAGCTGGCGACAACCGTCTAGGTGGGGATGATTTCGACCAAGTCATCATCGATTACCTTGTTGAAGCATTCAAGAAAGAAAACGGAATCGATCTTTCAAAAGATAAAATGGCGGTTCAACGTTTGAAAGATGCAGCTGAAAAAGCGAAAAAAGATCTTTCCGGCGTAACGTCAACTCAAATTTCTTTACCATTCATCACTGCTGGAGAAGCTGGACCGCTTCACTTGGATGTAACGATGACTAGAGCTAAATTCGATGAGCTTTCCACAGGTCTTGTGGAACGTACTATGGGACCGACTCGTCAAGCATTGAAAGATGCTGGTCTTTCAGCATCTGAAATCGACAAAGTAATCCTGGTTGGTGGATCTACACGTATTCCTGCTGTCGTTGAAGCGATCAAAAAGGAAATCGGTCAAGAACCAAGCAAAGGTGTAAACCCTGATGAAGTGGTTGCTATGGGTGCTGCAATTCAAGGTGGCGTATTGACAGGTGATGTTAAAGACGTTGTCCTTCTTGATGTAACTCCACTTTCACTTGGAATTGAAACGATGGGCGGAGTATTCACGAAACTGATTGACCGTAATACTACGATTCCGACAAGTAAATCACAAGTATTCTCGACAGCGGCTGATAATCAAACGGCAGTTGATATCCATGTCCTTCAAGGTGAGCGTCCAATGTCAGCGGATAACAAAACTCTTGGTCGTTTCCAATTGAGTGACATTCCACCGGCACCGCGTGGAGTTCCGCAAGTTGAAGTGACATTCGATATCGATAAAAATGGTATCGTGAACGTTCGTGCGAAAGATCTTGGTACGAACAAAGAACAAGCAATCACCATCAAATCATCTTCAGGTCTTTCTGATGAAGAGATCGAACGCATGGTACGTGAAGCGGAAGAAAATGCCGATAGCGATAAACAACGTAAAGAAGAAGTTGAACTTCGTAACGAAGCAGATCAATTAGTTTTCCAAACGGAAAAAACGCTTAAAGATCTAGAAGGTAAAGTGGACGAAGCGGAAGTGACAAAAGCGAATGAAGCGAAGGATGAACTGAAAGCTGCAATCGAGAAAAATGAGCTTGAAGAAATCCGCGTGAAAAAAGATGCACTTAACGAAATCGTTCAAGCTTTGACAATGAAGCTTTATGAAGAAGCGGCAAAAGCTCAGCAAGCTGGCGAAGCGGGTGCTGGCGAGTCTGCTCAAGACGATAATGTCGTTGATGCTGAATACACTGAAGTAAACGAAGAAGAGAAAAAATAAAAAGTGCCCCAATCGGGACACTGATATATCGGGCAGTATTCTGCTCCATTGTAAAAAAGTCAAAGTCAGGTTATCTTGACTTTGGCTTTTTTTACAGTGAATGGAAACATTGTTGCAATCACTGATGGGGAATCGTGGGATTTTAGAGAAAAATGTGTGCAAATTGGGGCTGGCAATGCCATTTGCAAAAATGTGTTAAAGCCGTTTGTACTTTTCTAGTTGATTATTATCTTCGTTCAGTGATAATATTACCTTTATGTGAATCGAATCGGGAGTGGATTTTAGATATGAGTAAACGCGATTATTATGAGGTGTTAGGCCTTTCGAAAAGTGCTTCGAAGGATGAAATCAAAAAAGCGTATCGAAAGCTCTCCAAACAATATCACCCTGATATTAATAAAGCGGACGATGCTGCGGATAAATTCAAGGAAATCAAGGAAGCTTACGAAGTATTGAGTGACGAACAGAAAAAAGCCCATTATGACCAATTCGGACATACAGATCCCAATCAAGGCTTTGGCGGTCAGGACTTTGGCGGTTTCGGCGGTTTTGAAGATATTTTCAGTAGCTTCTTTGGTGGCGGCGGACGCAGGAGAGATCCTAATGCACCGCGTCAAGGAGCGGATTTACAGTATACGATGACGCTTTCGTTTGAAGAGGCTGCATTCGGAAAAGATACTGAGATCGAAATTCCGCGTGAAGAGGATTGCGGTACATGTAAAGGATCCGGTGCCAAACCAGGTACAAAGGTGGAAAACTGTTCACATTGTCATGGAACCGGTCAATTGAATGTTGAACAAAACACAGCGTTCGGAAGGATTGTGAACCGGAGAGCATGTCACCATTGTCAAGGAACAGGAAAAATCATTCCTAATAAATGTTCAACATGCGGCGGCGACGGAAAAGTCCAAAAACGTAAAAAAATCCAAGTCAAGGTGCCAGCAGGAATTGATGATGGCCAGCAGTTGCGTGTAACAGGCCAAGGCGAGCCTGGAATCAATGGCGGTCCCGCAGGAGACCTGTATGTTGTCTTCCATGTGCGCAGCCATGAATTCTTTGAACGGGATGGCGATGATATTTATTGTGAAATGCCGGTTACTTTTGCCCAGGCAGCATTAGGCGATGAAATAGAAGTTCCGACGCTGCATGGAAAAGTGAAGCTGAAGATTCCAGCAGGTACACAAACTAGCACTCGTTTCCGTTTAAAGGGCAAAGGAGTTCCGAATGTCAGAGGATATGGCCAAGGAGATCAGCATGTGGTCGTATTGGTTGTCACGCCTAAGAAATTAACGGAAAAACAAAAGGACTTGCTTCGTGAGTTCAGTGATATCAGCGGACAAGGTATAGATGAACAAGATGATGGCTTTTTCTCAAAAGTGAAGCGTGCTTTTAAAGATAGGTGAATAAAAGTAAAAAGAACAAATTGAGAGTTGGTAGATTATGAAGTGGTCTGAATTTGCAATCCAAACAACGAATGAAGCGGTTGAACCTGTTTCGAATATTCTTCATGAGGCAGGTGCGAGCGGTGTTGTCATTGAGGATCCTCTAGAATTAGTCAAGGAACGTGAAAATGTTTTTGGCGAAATCTACCACTTAAACCCCGATGATTATCCGGATGAAGGTGTAGTCATTAAGGCTTATCTGCCCGTTAACAGCTTCCTTGGCGATACCATTGATGCTATTAAGGAATCAATCAATAATCTCCTTCTTTTCGATATTGACCTTGGGAAAAATGTTGTTTCAATTAGTGAAGTGAATGAAGAAGAGTGGGCGACGGCTTGGAAAAAATATTATAACCCCGTCAAGATATCCGAACGTTTTACCATCGTGCCAACGTGGGAAGACTATACTCCGGTAAGCAGTGACGAATTGATCATTGAACTTGATCCAGGCATGGCCTTCGGAACGGGAACACACCCGACGACGGTCATGTGCATCCAAGCGCTGGAACGAACAGTAACGCCTGGGGATTTAGTCGTTGATGTAGGAACTGGTTCTGGTGTTCTAAGCATTGCAGCTGCATTATTGGATGCAAAACGAATCCAGTCACTTGATTTGGATGAAGTGGCAGTACAGTCAGCCAAGCAAAACGTTGAAATAAATAACGTGCAGGATAAAGTGTCCGTGTCACAAGGCAACTTACTGGATGGTGTAAATGAACAAGCGGATATCGTCGTGGCTAATATTCTTGCCGAAGTGATCATGCGTTTTACGGATGATGTAGCGAAAGTCGTTAAACCTGGCGGATATTTCATCGCTTCCGGAATCATTCAAACTAAGAAACAAGATGTGAAGGAAGCGATTATAGCATCTGGTTTCACCGTTGAGGAAACGATCTTGATGGAAGATTGGGTGGCAATAATCGCAAAAAGAAATGCTTAATTGGAAAAGTTACTCTGATTATCGGTTTTTTTGATAGTCAGAGTACCTTTTTTTAGCTTGAATCTTTGCACGGCTTGCATTCTGGATTCCTGACTGTTAGCCTGTGAGTTATTTAGACTAGACGAAGTAGGTGGCAGTGTGCAACGGTATTTTCTTAACGAAGCAGATATCAATGGAAACATGGTGACGATATCAGGTGATGATTTTCACCATATCGCCAGAGTGATGAGAATGGGACCAGGTGAGCGGATCATCACGGTGAAAGGTAATGGCATGACAGCTATCGCGGAAATTTCGGAAATTACTGATGATGCTGTAATAGGTACGGTAACCGAATGGAAGAATGAAGAAAAGGAACTTCCTGTAAGGGTAGTGATTGCGAGCGGTCTGCCTAAAGGGGATAAATTGGAATATATCGTTCAAAAGGGCACTGAACTGGGTGCCGTTGAATTTATCCCTTTTATTGCTGCTCGTTCGGTGGTAAAATGGGACCACAAAAAGGTAGGCAAGAAATTGGAGAGGCTCCAGAAGATTTCAAAAGAGGCGGCTGAGCAATCTCACCGCACGGTTATCCCTGCCATCAAGGAACCGATGACGGCAGATCAGCTAGCTGGGTATGCTTCCGGTTTCGATCATAAATTAATCGCTTTTGAAGAAGAGGCAAAACGGGGGGAAACTTCTGTACTCGCTTCTGTCTTGAAAGATATTACTGCTGGGCAATCCATCCTATTCGTTTTTGGGCCTGAAGGTGGTTTAGCAGATAAGGAAATTGAAAAACTGACTGATGCCGGTTTTATGGCTTGCGGTCTTGGACCAAGAATATTAAGAACTGAAACAGCACCTTTATATGCACTTTCCGCTGTTTCTTATCATGTAGAACTTTTGAGGTGATGAAAAATGGCAACGGTCGCTTTCCATACATTAGGCTGTAAAGTGAATCATTATGAAACAGAGGCTATATGGCAATTATTCAAAACTGGGGGATATGATCGTGTTGAGTTTGAAAATACATCAGATGTATATGTCATCAACACATGCACGGTGACAAACACTGGCGATAAGAAAAGCCGTCAGGTCATCCGTCGTGCCATTCGTAAGAATCCGAATGCCGTCATAGCGGTAACGGGATGTTACGCACAGACATCGCCGGCAGAAATCATGGCCATACCAGGTGTGGATATTGTTGTAGGAACACAAGACAGGGTTAAACTGCTTGATTACATTGAGCAATTCAAGGTTGAGCGTGAACCAATCAATGCCGTAGGAAATATCATGAAAAACCGTGTCTACGAAGAGTTGGATGTACCTGCTTTCACAGACCGTACACGCGCTTCACTGAAGATTCAGGAAGGCTGCAATAATTTCTGCACTTTCTGCATCATTCCTTGGGCACGTGGCTTGATGCGTTCCCGCGATCCAAAGGAAGTCGTTCACCAGGCTGAACAGCTTGTCGAGTCAGGCTATAAAGAGCTAGTCCTTACCGGAATTCATACGGGCGGCTACGGAGATGATTTGAAAGACTATAATTTGGCGATGCTGCTGCGGGACTTGGAAAAAGTCGATGGGCTGAAGCGTATCCGTATTTCATCCATTGAAGCCAGCCAAATTACAGATGAGATCATTGAAGTACTGACGAATTCGAAAAAAGTGGTACGTCATTTGCATATACCAATCCAATCGGGTTCCGATACCGTTCTAAAACGGATGAGACGTAAATATACGATGGATTTCTTCGGTGATCGAATCGAAAAGCTGAAAATTGCACTTCCGGGTCTTGCTGTTACCTCTGATGTCATCGTAGGTTTCCCGGGTGAAACTGAAGAAGAATTCATGGAGACATATAACTTTATAGAAAAATATAAATTCTCCGAACTTCATGTTTTCCCTTATTCAAAACGGACAGGGACTCCGGCTGCCCGTATGGGAGATCAAGTGGATGAAGATATCAAAAATGAACGAGTCCACCGCCTTATTACGTTGTCGGATCAGTTGGCAAAAGAGTATGCCTCCCGATTCGAGGGGGAAGTTCTGGAAGTCATTCCTGAAACGAAGTTGGAAAATGGACTTTATGAGGGCTACTCCGATAATTACATGAAAGTCGTCTTCCCGGCATCGGAAGAAATGGTCGGTGAAATCGTCAAAGTTAAAATCACAAAATCTGGCTATCCATTTAGTGAAGGTCAGTTCGTGACGGTCGTGAAGGATTTTCCGTTGCAACAAGCATCCAATATCTAAGACAGCGGTTAATCGCTGTCTTTTTTTATTATCCTTTTTTAGATGTGTTTTCTTGGCACTTTCGGGTAAAGACTATATATATCGTCAAACTGGTTAAACTATGGTATCATGAGAGGTACGTACAACTAGGTATAGATTGTTTTTGAGGAGGATTTATTAATGTCACAAAATGTAGCAGGTTTAATTGACCACACGTTATTAAAAGCAGATGCAACCAAAGAGCAAATAAAGGTATTGTGCGAAGAAGCGAGAGAGTATAACTTTGCTTCCGTATGCGTAAACCCAACTTGGGTGAAATATGCAAGTGAACTTTTGGAAGGTTCAGAAGTGAAGGTTTGTACGGTTATCGGCTTCCCTCTAGGTGCAACCACACCGGAAACCAAAGCTTTTGAAACGAAAGATGCCATCGCCAATGGTGCTCACGAAGTCGATATGGTGATCAATATCGGCGCATTGAAGGACAAGGATGATGAGTTGGTAGAGCGGGATATTCGTGCTGTGGTAGCGGCATCCACTGGTAAGGCTCTTTCAAAAGTGATCATTGAAACTTCTTTATTGACCGATGAAGAAAAAGTCCGTGCATGTGAATTGGCCGTAAAAGCCGGAACGGATTATGTGAAAACATCAACTGGTTTTTCGACCGGCGGAGCGACAGTTGAAGATATCGCGCTTATGAGAAAAACGGTTGGCCCGAATATCGGTGTCAAAGCTTCAGGCGGGGTTCGCAACACGAGCGATGCCCAGAATGTGATTGAAGCTGGTGCAACAAGAATTGGAGCGAGTGCAGGTGTCTCCATCGTGAAGGGCTTAACAGCTGATTCCGATTATTGATTTTGTAAGGACCGTATAATTCCCTAAAATATAGCAGGCGGAGAAAAATGAATTATTTTTTCTCCGCCTGTTTTTTATTGATTCCAAAAATAATTCAACTGGCAATTTCCCTTGCCCGTATATTGGCTTATTTCTTCCATAAAAAAGAGGACCTGTATCATTTTTGGAACCCATACATTCAAAAATAAGTTTATTGTGGATTTAATAGATATTAGGAGGTATCAAACAGGGAGTAAACATGCTTATATTAAATTGGGTTTTCATTTTGAATGGTTAAATGCATGGTGGAATTTTACACTTCAATAACCGTTTTATTTATAATGGCAGTAACTGCTTTTTATCTAACATCATTCTCTAATGAAAGTTTGCTGATTTTGATAGTAGCTGTTGTATTATTGAGTGGTTTGAGCTTATTGAACCATAAAACTAATTATAAAAAGATTAGCTGAAATCGTTTACCGCCCTTAATATCTATGCGTTTAGGTTATGTCTATCTTATTTATGGCTGTCCCATAGTCTGTTGCCAATGACTTTTGGACAGCCCTTATTTTTTTAAGTGTGGCCGATGCACCAAAAGAATGAGGTTGGAGAATCGCCGTGCGAATGGCAAGACGGCCAAAGAAGTCAAGATATTGAAAATGACACTGGCATGCGCGAGCTGTGTCCCTTTGTTTTCGGTGAAATAGGCAGCCGTACTTTCCAGGATGTCCACAAAAGGAAGGAATGCTGCAACCCCGATGATGTTCAGCCAAATATGTGCATAAGCTGTGAAGGCAGCTTGTCTGCCAGAACCGATGCTGGCCATGTATCCGGTGATGCAAGTGCCGATATTCGATCCGAGCATGATGATGATTGCCGAGGACACGGATAACTCCCCATTCATCAAAAAACTCATGGCTATCCCGATGGTTGCAGAACTGGAGTGAATGAGTGCCGTCAATAATAACCCGGCAATCAGGGCATAACTCATATGGCCCTCTATGTACTGGATAAGGGTTTGTATGGATGGATAGGCTGCAACCGGAGTCGAAAGCGTTTTAAAACCGCTCATCGCTGCGAAGATGGCCGAGATTCCGATCAGGGACATTCCTAGGCTTCTCGGAAATGCTTTTGGCATGAAGCAAAGGAAAGCGCCGCTTACGACACCGGGAATGATCCAGCGATCCAAAGAGAAAGTCATGAACTCTGCTGTAAAGGTGGATCCGATATTCGTTCCAAGAATAATCCCGATTGTTTGCGGGAATGTTAAGCTTCCTGCGGAAACGAGGCCGACCGTCATGACCATGACCGCCGAGCTGCTCTGCAGGATCCCGGTAAAGATGGTTCCGGCCAAGAAGCCTTTCCATGGCTTATCCGTAACCTTTGAGAGAAATGTTTTTAATGCTGCACCGGACATATTGAACAGTCCGATTCGTAAAACTGACATACCTGCCAGAAATATCGCAATGAATAAAATGAATAAAAATAGCTCATGCATGACTGTCACCTCATAGTAAGCTTATGGCCCATTAACGGGGGACATGCTATAAATTGGTATTTCATGCAAGTTGAATCTTCGCTTAGTGAAAAATTATGATAATAACACGATTATATTCAAAATAAGTTTGATTTTATTGGTTGACCTGCTAAAGATGATATATTATAATTGTTTAGTACATGTATAACATGTTGACAACTTGAGTTAGTGTGTTGTTTTCGGAGGGAGGGAAAGAGATGTCTAAAACCGTCGTTCGTAAAAACGAATCGCTTGAAGATGCTCTTCGTCGTTTCAAACGTACTGTATCTAAAGCAGGATCGCTTCAGGAAGCTAGGAAGCGTGAATTTTATGAAAAACCAAGCGTAAAACGTAAGAAAAAGTCTGAAGCTGCAAGAAAACGTAAATTCTAAGAGAGGGTGGAAAGATGAGTCTTCTCGAGCGTTTAAATAATGATATGAAACAAGCGATGAAGAACAAGGAAAAGGACAAACTATCTGTTATTCGGATGCTGAAAGCTTCTATTCAAAACGAAGCCTTGAAGCAGAGACAAGATTTAACAGATGATGAAGAATTGACAGTGCTCTCTCGCGAATTAAAACAACGCAAAGACTCCCTCCAGGAGTTTGAAAACGCAGGTCGTTCAGATCTCGTGGATAAAGTCCGCACCGAACTAGTATACGTAGAGGCATATATGCCTCAGCAACTTTCAGAAGAAGACATTTCTAAAATCGTTAACGAAACGATTTTAGAAGTCAATGCAACATCCAAAGCAGATATGGGCCGAGTTATGGGAGCTTTAATGCCTAAAGTTAAAGGTAAAGCGGATGGTTCTCTAGTTAACAAATTAGTACAACAACATCTATCTTAAACTCTAAACTTAAAACTCGAAACCTAACCGCAGGCAAATTGCCTGTGGTTTTTGTGTATTTCATGAATTTTATGCGTATATTATTGAAACGAAGCCCAAGATAATTGTGGCACTTTTAATTTTATTTGCTTTTTTTGAAACCTTTTTCATATACATACGTAATAACTAAAGAACAGGGTAAAGGGTTGCTTCAATTGCTCCTTATTCGAATTTTAGTTGCGGGCTGAATTTACTGGTAAGTTCCTGGATAATGGGGCACTTACCGCGTTTAATACGGGAAAGGGGGCGTTCCGTTGAAAATTTGGCGTTATTTATCTGTACTCCTATTTGGATTGCTGTTCACCATGTCTTCCTTTGGTGGAGCGACGGTATCTGCAAACGAGAAGATCGTTTACCATGTACCCATTGAAGAAACGGTGGAAAAGGGACTCTCGGCCTTTTTGGAACGAGCACTGACCACTGCTGAAGCAGCAGATGCAGATCTTGTCGTTTTCGAGGTGAATACCCCTGGAGGTGCTGTGGATGCAGCAGGGGAAATTGCAAAGTTACTGGCGGATTCACCAATAAAGACAGTTGCCTATGTCAATAACAGGGCTTTATCTGCAGGGGCATACATTTCTTTAAGTGCGGATGAGATCTATATGGTTCCGAGTGCCACCATGGGATCTGCAGCTGTGATTGATTCAACAGGGAACGCTGCAAGTAAGAAAGCGCAATCTTATTGGTTGGCTGCCATGAAGACTGCTGCTGAACAAAATGGACGTGATCCCATATACGCCCAGGCGATGGCGGATGTTGACATCGATCTACCCGAATATGGAGCGGAAAAAGGGAAGTTGCTGACATTTACAGCCGAACAGGCAAAAAAGGCTGGGTATAGCGAAGGCACTGTCTCTGGAAAAGCGGAGCTGTATAGTATACTTGGGGTTGAAGATGCTGATATTCGGTCAATCGAAGAAAGCTTTCCTGAGAAGCTAGCCCGCTTTTTGACCAACCCGATCGTCGTTCCCATTTTATTAACGATAGCGGGAATCGGGATTGTGATGGAATTGTTTTCACCCGGCTTTGGAATTCCGGGCGTAATTGGAATCACCAGTCTTGTCTTATTCTTCTATGGTCATCTTGTCGCCGGTATCACCGGATACGAATCGTTAGCGCTGTTCATCATTGGGGTTATTCTCGTACTAATTGAATTTTTTATCCCAGGGGGGATTATCGGGCTGCTCGGGTTTACAGCGGTAGTGGGGAGTCTATTCCTCGCGACAGGTGATCCGGTCCATATGACGATCTCCTTGCTAATTGCGGTCACCGTATCCATTTTGGTATTCATCCTACTTGTAAAGGTGTTTGGAAAACAGATGAAATTTTTCAGGAAAATGATATTAACCGATGCAACAAATACGGAACAAGGATATGTCAGCAATCCGAATCGTTTGGATTTATTAGGTGTAGAAGGGAAGGCCCTTACAGATTTGAGGCCTTCAGGAACAGCTTTGGTCAAAGAAGAAAGAGTGGATGTCGTGACCGAAGGAAGCTTTATTTCCAAAGGTTCGACAATCATTATCGTTAAAGTTGAAGGATCAAGGGTAGTCGTCCGGGAAATTCCGGATTCAAATTAAAATTAAAGGATACAGGAAGGATGAATCATTAAGTGATAACTTCAGGAACGGTATTTATTGTACTGGCAGTGATTGCTGCTATCATCGTATTGGCAGTGTTTTTCACATTCGTACCAGTCATGTTATGGATTTCCGCTTTAGCGGCAGGAGTCAAAATCAGTATATTTACATTAGTTGGGATGAGGCTTCGCCGTGTTATACCAAGCAGGGTCGTCAATCCCCTTATCAAGGCCCATAAGGCTGGAATCAATGTTTCGACGAATCAATTGGAGAGCCATTACCTTGCAGGCGGTAATGTCGATCGAGTGGTGAATGCATTAATTGCTGCAGAACGCGCCAATATCACGTTACCTTTCGAACGGGGTGCAGCCATTGACCTTGCCGGTCGTGATGTACTGCAAGCCGTTCAAATGAGCGTTAACCCGAAAGTGATCGAAACTCCATTCATCTCAGGTGTAGCGATGAATGGTATTGAAGTGAAAGCGAAGGCAAGGATCACGGTCCGGGCCAATATTGAACGCCTGGTCGGTGGTGCCGGTGAAGAGACGATCATTGCCCGTGTAGGGGAAGGGATCGTATCGACGATCGGTGCTTCGCAAATGCATACGGATGTACTGGAACATCCCGATTTGATTTCAAGAACGGTTTTATCGAAAGGGTTGGATTCAGGGACGGCATTCGAAATTCTTTCCATTGATATTGCTGAAGTGGATATCGGTAAAAATATCGGGGCCATCTTACAGACGGACCAAGCCGAAGCCGATAAGAAAATAGCCCAGGCAAAGGCCGAAGAACGACGTGCGATGGCTGTTGCACTTGAACAGGAAATGGTTGCCCGTGTTCAGGAAATGAGAGCGAAGGTTGTTCAATCCGAAGCGGAAGTTCCGCTGGCCATGGCCGATGCACTGAAAAGCGGAAACCTTGGAGTGATGGATTATATGAATATCCAAAATATCACGGCCGATACGGATATGCGCGGTTCCATCAGTAAAATATCCGAAAATCCAAAAGATAACAACAATAACCATAATAATAATTAGGTCAGGGAAGGAAGGTCTTTAAATGGGAGATTTTATTGATTTCTTTCTCAAGAACCCATTCCTTATCATTGTCTTGATCGGTATTTTAACGTCCATGTTAGGAAAGAAAAAACAGCCTCAAAATCCTAACACCCCTCCGAAAAAGAAATGGCAGGAGGTCATGCAGGAGCTTCAAGGTGAAATGCAGCAAGGGAATCAGCAGCAAACGCCTGCACCTGCTCCTGTAAGGAAAGTCGAACAGCAGGCAGCACAGGCTGCAGAAGTGATCGATGAGACGACGAACGAAGCGAACAAAAGGATTGCGGAGCTTAGACGGCTGCAGCAGAAGTACGATCAAGAGCGTTTGTATCAAAAAGCGAAGGCAGATCAACTTACTTCAACGATTGCTGATAATAACAGTCCGGTCTATCGCAAAGGACCGTCTTTTGGCAAAAAGCAGCTGATTGATGGCATCATCATGTCAGAAGTGCTGGGACCGCCAAGGGCGAAGAGGAGTCTTCAGAGGTCCAGAAGGTGATTCGGAGCTCCGGGCTTTTTTAGACCTTCATTAAATGAGCATGAAAAAATAGGCTTTCATTCACTTATAATTTTGTGCTAGAACCCTCTTTCATTTCATACATTTGAAATTATTTAGAGGTGGTTATAAATAAACAAAAAGAAAGGTTGGGGAAGTTTTAATCCTCAGCCTTTTTTTCTTTCATATCTAAGTAGGCTAATCTAATAATACGTTCAGCCGTTTGGCTAGTGTTTAAATCAACGGATACTTCTTTACTGTAGAATACCCTAAGTTCCTCTAACATTCCCTTAACCTCTTCAGCAACCTTCAATGAAACACTTGATTTAGCCATTTTTGCAACCTCCTTTAGAATGAATATGTAAGAAGGGGATTTCTCCCCAATGCCTTTAAATAACTTATCAAGCTTATTATAAAGCTTTACTAAGTTCATTGTTTCTATAACATGATTTCTATACTCTATAAACATTTCACGTTCAGCTTCTGTTTTAGCACTATGCACAAGCTTATTAGCATTACTTCTTGAAGCTAATAAAGAACCTTGTATAAGGTGTCTCTCTTACAAGACTTAGAATACAACAGATTATATTAGATTACATTAGGTTATTACTGGTAAGTATTTTAGACAAAAAAAACCCCTAATCCAAATAAGGAAAAGGGGTTTTGTTATTCATTCCAGTTAATATCTAAGTCAACACTAATCCAATCTTCTGCAACATCTACACCGTATGGCTTAACATTTACGGTAGCTGTCCATAGGTCTGTTTCTTGCCAAGTATTATCCTTAAAGGCTTGTGTTACAATTTCAACATCAGTACCTGATACAACAAAGAATTCACTTTTAATTCTAAGTAGCTTCCCTTCTGGATAGCGTTTAGAAAGTTCTTTCCATGATGGGACTGTAGGTAAGCTTATCCTTGAATCAGAACTTAATTTAACCTTCCCTTGAAGCTTGTTAGTATTGAAATACCATTCAGCTATAGATTTGATACTGATACCGTTAAAGTCTCCAATAAACATATTATCATCAACGGCTTCATCTTCTGTAGGGTCATAATGATGTAAGTCAATTTCATGTACCATTGTTCCATCATCATCTTTATACTTGCTTATGAAATATCCTTCTTTATTCAATTTACATCACCCAAATCAATTTCTTCAAACTCTGCATCGATAGGGGGTGCAATCTTCTTAGTAGCCATATCTATTGTTGTAAGGTCGGTTACGCTAGGCTTAGGTCTATCATAATCAGAGGTGATATCAATACGCTGTACTAGCTGTCCAGTAGCTTTTAGATACAGTTCAACGGCTTGTTTCTTAGAAATAGTATTCGGAATTGTCTTTTCAATCTGACCTGATTTAAAGTTAATAACTTCTTCCATAATTGTACCTCTAGCTATCCCCGTTAGTATTTGCATTGCTTCATCAAATGTTAATATGGATTCTGCTATACCTGCTTCACCTAACAAATCTAAATAGGATTGAATATGTGGTTTCTTCAGCCATTTATTTAAGGTAGGTCTGCTAATATTAATCTGTCTAGCCGTTTCGGATGTGTTTCTCATATTGGCAACATAGGCATGACAAAACTTCATTTCTATATCACTTAATTTTAAATCTACTCTAGTGTGTTCTAACTTCATGATTTAATCATTCCTTTTCTGTTTTATAAATAAAAAGAAGGACTCCCGAAGGAATCCTATTTTACCCCTGTAATTCGCTGTTAATGGCTTCAATCTTACTTTCACATTCTCTTAAATCATTGTTCATAGTACCCGTTTCAAACGCTGTTTTATCTGCTTGATATGTTGTTAAACGGGCTGTATGGGCTTCTGTAGCGGTACGGTAATCATTTAGTACCTTAGACGAATCTTCCATTCCTAAACCCTCTAGGTTAGGCTTCTGTGGTGTATCAGCTAGAATAGCCCATTCATCAAACTTAATACCATCCGTAACCATCACATCAATATGAAAATCATTCATTTCAGGCTTGTAAACATCATGCTTTAAACGTGTATATAACTTCTTATTTTCTGTCATTAGTTGAGAACGTTCCGAATAGTCCAATTCTCCAAAACTTTTGATAGGTTCAACCTTTACAACGTTAGCTTGTTCATCGGTAGCAACTCTCATAAGAACACCGTTAACAGTTTTAATAGTGCTAACGTCCCTATGTTGTGGCTTACCTAGCATCATGTTAGCAATGGTTTCTTTAATGAATTTCTGTTGCTGTAGTACTGTTTCTTTTTCAGCTACTTTTTCATCAAACCACTTTTCAGCTTCCTTATTCATTCGTTTAAAGATTGAAGAATGTTTGTATGCATTGTTAGCTTGAAGTTGTTTTTGCATCTGTGCCACCTGTTGCTGTAATTGAATCATTTCATTAGATTGTTTTGTCATTTTAGTTATCTCCCTTTTCTTTTCTATTATTGAAATCTACTTGTTAATCCTTTGTCATATCTGCGAATAATTCCTCTAAGAATATTAATCTCTTTTTCCTTCTGGATAGCTTCCATCTGCATACGGTAAATCAACTTATTCTGTTCCAAGCATCTACCGATAAGTTGATTCTTAGATGATGCGTTTGCTTCATCTACTGTAATAATCTTCTCCACTAATAACACCATCCTTTATATTTTATTGTTCGTATAGATAATGGGACACCCTTCGAAAAGGATGCCCTGTAACCACACGAATTGTTCCGTATGGGAAAGGTACAAATACTAGACTTCGTTCCAAGGTATCCGTCTAGTGTACATTAAATCATTGTCCACCCACTGAACAACAATTAATCAAGGTGATTGTATAAGCTTTTATACTCTTCAAAACAATTGGAGTTTGCGTATCAAGGCAGAATCAATTACCAGCTAACAAACATAGAAGAAAACGGTTCATGCCATTCTCTATACTATATAGACCTTTTAACGAGGATATCCATCTCGTATTATCTACTTTAAAAAGTGCCCAATTGGGTAAACAATCAGGCAATCTAAAAATAGTGAATCGCCTATCGTTAGTTTGTCGAAATTGGGGTGCTAGAACCCTCTCCAAGACGATTCGATCTAGCGGTAGTAATGCCGAGAAATAAAGCAATCCAAACTACTACTAGGGTAGTAATTTTTTGACGGTCTTTTCCGAGACCAATAAAAGAACCCAATTGAAAGTATTTCTACCTTCATTGAAACCACTACAGGGAAACGGGAGTAAACCTGTAATGATTTCTAGAAAGGGGAAATGGAAGGGATAACTTAGAATGACAAGCACTTAACTAATGCTTGATAAGGAAGGTGGACTATTTCCTTCCCTACATAATATACATCTGTGAATCACCTTGATAATTTCCACTTTACCTAACATAAAATAATCTTTTTGTCAAATGTCTGAATTCGCTTCTAAAAGGTGTTAGAGGGGGAGGTAACACTAATTAATTACCCATAAGCTAATAGAATCGCTTAGAAGGGCAATTGTGGAGGAATTAGAGGTATATCCTACTTATTCTAAAGTTATGTATACCGTTGAACTTAATTATGTAATGTTTCTGTTAGAAGTGATTGACCTTTAACGGTCATTGTTTGTTATTTATGTATTTACTTAATTAGTAGTGAACGTAGTGAACAATCTTTCTATTAAAACATTCTTTTAAAAGATTACTAATAACCCCTTCCTTAAATGGTTTCCCCATCAACTTTTCCCCCTCACTCTTTATATCCGCTTTTCCCGTTGATAATTTCCACCCTCTTTTAAAAAAACTTTTCTCTTTTTTGTGTTTATTTCAATCGCTGCTGGAATGATGTCCCATTTCATCAACTTCGCTTTATTTTTCTTATATGTCCCATTTCATCAACTTCAATTGTTTAAAACTTTGTAAGGCAATTGTGCAAAAAACCGACTTCGATTTACTTACTAGGGAGAGGACGTTTTTTAGCAGTTGTGCAAATGGGCTGTTTGATTCGTTAGAAGTATTAGAGATACAAAAACAACACAAAAGGGAGAATGGACAACATGACAAGTATCAACACATTAATCAGAAGAAACAAGGAGTTCGCTAAATCAGCAGATTCAGGATTAGCAGAATGGGAAATTGTTCTGAAGGAGATTAAGCGAATAGTTAAAAAGGGTGAAGGATTTACCATAACGGTTGATGATGGCAACGGTGGTTTTGAATACTTCAAGCTTAATCTTGTTCGACTAGAGGATTATCTAACAAGGCATGGTTTGAAAGCTTTGGAAGATTACCGAAAAGGTGGCAGGGATTTTAACCAAGGTAAAACCGTTGACGAGAAACTACTAATATATATCCGTCACGCTTTGAACCAAGATTTCAAGAACTTCATAAGCATTAAAAAGAACCTACTGATTGAAGAGGGATATATTCAAAAAGACAGTAAGGGTAACCGCTATGACGTTATGAATTCTAAAGATAGTTCTTCTCAAAGTGCTGAAGAAGAAATGACGGGCAACATTCCTGAAGGTGCTACCGTTGAAATGAAATGGATTTTAGAGAACAAAGAGATATTCCGCAATGTATTAACACCTATTGAATGGGATGTAGTGTACTGGTTATTTTATAGAGACTTTGCACCATCAGAAATTGCAGATAAATTACTTCTTTGTAACAGAGATAGAGTAACGAAGATTAAGAACAGGGCTTTAAAGAAACTTAAAAAAGAACTTACACAATTAGGGGGAAAATGAAAAGAACCTGCAATTTTGCAAGTCCTTTTTAGAAGTCGCACAAACTTGTCAACATTGAAAGAAAAACGTGTTATTGATAGGCAATGGTTATCTTTCGAAAAGTGTTTTTAACCTATATTTAAGCAATCTATCTTCTTCAATTTCATCTAATTTAAATAGATATTCCTTAAAGTCATTACTGTAATTTTCTACACCCCACCGTGCTTCAATTGCACTAACTAATAATTTAATTTGAATACACCAGAACCAAAAATTTTCATTAATATTCCCTGAAGGGATAGGGAAAAAATATTGATGTTCATTTAAACTTCTTAATATATATGTTCTATTCGATTGATCATATATTGAATTTACTAAGTCAGTAAGTTCTCTTAAATACCTTACTTGATATGTCTTTTCAATGTAGCAATCTTTAATTTTTTGTATTAATTGCTTTTGATATTCCATTTTTATAGTATCATTTATAGCACGGGTTAATTCTCCAACTTTTTTACTCTCACTATGAAAGAATATATCAACTTCATTTTGATATTGACTTTTTTCTAATTCAATCCTATTAGAAACATTGCCTTTAATATTCTTTAATACACCCTCATTACTCATACCGAAATCAACAGACAATGCTTCACACCAAAAGAACGCAATAGATAAGTGATTTATTATATCGTCAACTTTTTCAGTTCCGTTTAAATTTAAAATATAAGCTTTGGTATGTTCAATCATTTTAAGTATTTCTTTTTCAGAGGAATAGAAATTTCCAGGCTTTTCTTCAAAACTATTTATCGAAGCTATTACTGATAGAATGTCATCCCTAGAATAAGTTCCGGTTACATACCAATTTTTAATATGATGAAAAACATTTTTACTCATTACATTATCCATATTTTTTTTAAGGATATACTCATACAAGTACGCTATTACTCCACTATCACTACCCTTATAAACGGCGTTTCTTAAATCAGCGTTTCTTAAATCACTATCTTTTTTTTCAGTATCTAATAATCTCATTTCATTTTTATGTTCAATATTAAAAAATACACTTGCAAAACACATTCGGTAAAGGTCATCTCTGGTAAACTTATCAGTAAAAATATCTTTACCGAGAATTTGAATCACTTCTTTAATAAACATGTAAGTTTTTTCAAATGTCCTTAAGTTTTTAAAATCAAAGTTCTTTGCTGTTTCCCCAATAACTTCCCATATTTGTTTACCCAAAATATCAACGGGTGCGTTATCAGCGTAATCATCAATTTTATATGTCCTATCAATTGATTTCTCTTTATAATCTATAAATGTGGTTTTATCTTTACCTTTTAGTTGGTCTGTAGCTGCTATAAGAACCGTTTTAATGTTTTCTATTTTAGAAAGACTATCTAGTAATCCTAATATTTCTGTTATTTTAAGATTATGATGTTTTCTCTCTAAATCATCAAATATAATAATATATGTTCCTTTACTACCTAACTCTTTATTCAAGCTTTTATGTAAATCTTCAATAAGTGGAACCGAGATAGTAAACCCCTGGTATCGAAAGGTAACATTTTTAAATTTTTCCCTTAAAACCCTGTAGCTTTTCTTATACATACCCAATGGTGCTTTTTCAATAATCTGAAAATATATTTCTTGAATTATACTGTCTATATCTTTTTTCCCAAATAATGATACATAACTTACATGTGATTGGTCTTTTTCAAATTCTGAAACATATCTTGTTTTTCCAATCCCCCAAGTACCGTCTATCAATACTCTTCTATATTTTGACCAATTAAAATGATTTAGAACAGTAACTATTTCATTTGCTTTCATTAAGTAACCTCACAATCCCAACTTAAACTGATGAATTATTAACATATACATTTGATACAGGTAACATGTTTGGTTCTCCATCATATCCTAAATATAAAAGCTGTTTTATTTTCATCCCCAACAAATTTTCATATCTAATTTCTATGATACTGTGTAATGGAGAAGGATTATATTCAAATGATAATATCAAATTAAGCTTATTTACATCTTCATTTACTCCTAATGAAAAGTCTGTGAAAATCTGCCAAGGTTCATTTTTAGTGATACCGTTATCAATATATGTAAAATTAGAATACTTAACTTTTTCATAAAAATCATCTATATTTCTTTTTGAGATTTCATCTAATTTTGAGATTCCATCAACACTGTCAAGTTGATACCAAAATAATTGAACGTTAACCGCAGGTCCCAAACCGATATTTAAAAAACTTAATTTTGCATCAGGGAAATACGTTTGCCTTTTTGACCATCCATTTTTTATTAATATACCAGTTTTGTTTCTTTCAACTCTCCTATAATAGGTTCTTAATTTCTCTCTTTCATTATTTTCATCAACAGAAGGGCTTACAGTAATAATTGGCTTATATTGATGTTGAATTAAATCGTTATTAATTTTATTAAGTCTATTATTTTGAATGTAAGCTACACCCCCTAATGCAAGAGTTCCGAGAAATGCCATAAATGTTACAGAGTAATCAATTAATTCACCTGCTGTCCACTTTGTTATAAACACAGTGGAAATTGTAGGTAGTTTATATAATATATGAACGATTAAAAGCGGTAAAAGATAAAAAGTTAATAATACTATTAAGACTGATTTTATTTTATTATTTTGTACCCATTCGTTAATCCCTTTCAAAACCTTACCTCCCGATAATTTTGTCAACACTATAAAGTATAACAAATAAGGTATTTTCTGTAACGTGATAAAATGGAACAAGTTATCGCCAAGTTTATTTTTAAGGGTGAAAAAAATTGACCTGCCAGTTTAGTTTTGATCTTTATTATAAGGATTAACACCACAAATAGAAGTAAGAAGATTCCAATTAACTTTAATTAGACCCGATTAGTTGTAACGTCCCTTATATGGCTTGCTAGGGGTGTTAAAACAGATTATGTGGAATTCCCTTATTAGAAAATAGGAAAAAATAAAATTTGGACTCGAATTGGAAAGAGGATTTATTATATGTATTGATACCCAAACCACCATTAACCCAAATTTTAAAGCACCCCTACCCGTCAACTTAGTTTAATTTCTTCTTATTAATTTCTTTTTATTTCAATTGATTTTAATTAAACATCAAACGGTCAATCATATTTATAATTTAATTACTAGTGTTAAGATATTACATTAAGTGTAATGATTAGTGTTAATGGTTATTGATACAGCTATCTATAAATCATTACATATCTATGATGTTGATACTAATGATTAAGTATAAGGTATTAGTAGTAGGTACTAATAATAAACATACTACTATAACCCTTAGTAACACCGTACTATACAGGGGTAGCAATAGGGTAGGGTAAGGGGGTATTCATAAGGTGGGGTAAATATCAATGGTAATTATAGGGGGGGGGTAAACGGGTATGGATTAATTAGAATTATTACAATGTAGCGTAGATTGATACCTATTTTCTAAGGTAATTCAGTCACCCTAATTCCCATAAAGGTTGCTATAATAGGCTTTCTATAGTCCCTTATCTATAATCCTACCGTTAACAATCTTATCTAATTTGTAGGCTTTTTTACACTTAGATTTACATATCTGTAAACATAAATAAAACCCCTAATCTTATTTAGGGGCAATAGTTACTTCTATTATATTGTAGTCAACTTCTGGATTACCCATTGCATCTGAACCTATAACCTTTTGATCAAACTTCTGGTAGTAAATCTTATCAAGTAGAACTTTAAGCATCCGGTTAGCTTCTATTGTATTAGCACGTGTTGATACTTCATCCGTTAAACTAGGGTTATCTTTAACCATTTCCTTAACCTTATGGATTAACTTCAGCTTCTCTGCATAGCCTTCGGCAACATCTTTAGTATCTAGGTTAACCAATTGCCTTTCTAAATCGCTTGTAGACCTCTTCAACAACATCAGTTCTTCTTCAGTAGCCGTTTTATCAGCTAAATATTCTTCTTTTGTAAAAACTTCATCAAGGTAAGCGGAACGTATCTTAGTTAGTTTCCTGTTTAGTTTGTCCTGTTGTTCCTGTAGTTGCTTCAATTGCTTTTGTAGTACTTCCTTAGAATCTTCCATAGGTGTTGCTAAAGCCTTTTCCCATTGTTCCGTAAAGTATCTTTCTGTGAATTCAAACTGATTATAGAACTCTTCTAATAGTCGGGATTCTGTTGCACCTTTATTACCACATGGGCAAGCTTTTAGATATACAACATCCTGCTGTTTAGAATCTTTCCTGAATCCCATCTTGCTACCACATCTATTGCAATACACTAAATCCTTCAATATAGATAGGCATTCACCTCTACTACGGTTACGCTTAACCAAACCTTCAGCACCACCCGATAAACGTCCAGCTACTGCTTCCTGTGCCTTCTCAAAGGTATCTGTATCAATTATTGCTTCATGTGCATTAACTGTAGAAATAACATCTACAACATTCTTCCGTTTATCCTTAATTTGCATCTGAACTTCACCTACATAAACCCTATTCTTCAGAATCGTATTGACCATACTAATACTAAAAGGTTTGCCTGTATGATATTTTCCCTTACTGGTTGTGTAACTTCTTGTAGTGTAGCCCGCTAACTTATCTATAATCGTAGGAATACCATTTCCTGCAATTGCATAAGTAAATATCATCCGTACTACATCAGCTTCAGTAGGGTTAATTTCAAGGTGTTTATAGTTAGGGCTAGTATTATCTTCATTTCTTTTATAACCAAAGGGGGCTACACCTTGTGCCCACTGACCTCTAGCTATATGTTCCCGTTTACCAGACCTTTGACGTTTAGTGATTAGCCTTAATTCTTGGCTAGATACAACGTTCTGAATATCAAATAACAACCTATCGTCACTATTTAAATCATACGTCTTTTCAGGCGTTATAACAGGTATATCAGCATCAGCAATAACTTTAGCTACCATTTGTGCATATAGTGTATCCCTACTGATACGGTCAATACTTACGACAAACACTGCATCTAATTTATCAGCTTCAACATCTGCTAACATTTCTAATAAGGCGGTACGGTTAGCAATATTAGAAGCACCTGATTTAACTTCTTCATATATTTGATAGGTATAGCCATGTTCCTTCATATACCGTTCGGCTATGGTTCTATGTGAAAGCAATGTATCAGCGTTTTCTGTACTCTCTCGACTAATCCTCAATAAGATTCCTACGTGCTTTATCATAATGTTCCCCCTTGAAGAATATTATTACCTAAAGGCTGTGTTATCACACTTTCATCAAGCTATCTATAAAATAATACATACATTGAGATGAAAGGGGGTTCTTTTTTATGGCACGCAATTGGGGAAAAAAAGTGAAACAGCTTATGACCAAAACAATGGACCTTCCGCAAGATGTCATGATGGACCTGCCGCGAATTACAATGATCGGACAATTACATATTTATATTGAAAACCATCGTGGCTTATTGGCTTTTACAGACAGCGAAGTACGATTGATGCTGAAAAATGGGCAGTTGCTGATAAAGGGAAATGCCTTTGTCATAAAGACGATTTTGCCGGAAGAAATCATGCTCGAAGGCAAAATTGACAAGGTTTATTTTATCAATGAATGATCCCGGGAGGTCTCCATGAAAAACCAATGGACAAACTATTATACAGGCTATGTAAAGGTGAAGGCTTATGGAAAAGGTGCAGAACGGTTAATTAATATGCTGACGAGAAGGGGGCTTCATATATGGGAAGTGAAGCGTGTCGGAAGTGAAGCCCTGATTTTCCATATGGATATCAGGGATATCCCCAAACTACGTCAGGTCATGCGTAAGAGTGATTGTAAAGTAAAGTTCATGCAGGGAAAGGGTTTCCCTTTCCTGATGAAGAGAGTCATGAAAAACAGCGGGTTTTTAGCGGGGATGATCGCTTTCCTGCTATGTATATTTGTACTTTCCAATATGGTATGGGGCATCGAGGTTCAAGATGCCAAACCGGCAACCGAGCATGCCATCCGGAAAGAATTGGACAAGATGGGCGTGAAGATCGGTAAAGTGCAATTCTTTGTTGATGATGTGGATACGATTCAGCGTAAGCTGTCGGACCGGATTGGTGCATTGACATGGGTGGGGGTCGAGCTAAAGGGAACGACATATCATTTTCGGGTTGTGGAAAAACGGCAGCCTAAAGAGGTCGAGAAAACATCTCCACAGAATTTGGTAGCATCAAAAAAAGCGATCATCGCTGATATGTTCGTTGAAAAAGGACAATCTATTGTTAATGTGAATGATTATGTAGGAAAAGGACAACTTCTTGTTTCGGGATTGATTGGTAAAGAGGATAAACAGGAAATTGTATCCGCAAAGGGAGTAATAAAAGGGAAAACGTGGTATAAAGCGAAAGTGGAAGTTCCGTTAAAAACCAAGTTTTCTGTTTTTAATGGAGATGAAACGAGCAAGCACTTTTTGAAAATGGGGGGCTTTTCCCTTCCGGTATGGGGCTTCAAGGATCCGGGATATGAAAAACAGGAAAAGGAAACGACAGTGAGGCCTTTTCACTTTCTTCAATGGGAACTGCCGATTTCTTATAAACAAGTGACCTTAAGGAGCAAGGAAGATATTGTACGAAGCTATACGGAGAAAGAAGCGGTGGAGGAAGGCAGGAAAATGGCTAAAGCGGAATTAAAAAAACATTTAAACGAGGAAGATGAAATCGTCGAAGAAAAAATTTTGCACGAAAGCATGGAGAATGGTAAAGTTAAATTGTCTATACATTACCAAGTTATTGAAGATATAGCGATTGGACAGCCAATCATTCAAGGAGACTAACGAATGGCAGATGATGTGAAAGTAATTAAGCTCGAAATCGAATCACCCAATGAAGCGATCGCGTTATTGGGCAATGGAGATTCAAATGTAAAAGTGCTCGAAGAGGAACTTGGCATTTCCGTCATAACCCGAGGTGAAGCGGTGAGTGTTGCCGGGGATATCGAGCGGGTAACGATGGGGGAAGAGATCCTTAAGGCATTATTGACTGTAGTCAGAAAAGGAATTGCAATAAGTTCCAGAGATGTGCTTTATGCAATTGAATTGGCAAGAAAAGGCACATTGGAGTATTTCGGTGAATTATATGATGAGGAAATCGCTAAAACGGCTAAGGGGAAATCCATTAAAGTCAAAACAATCGGGCAGAGATACTATATCCAGGCAATTAAGAAACAGGATCTTGTATTTGGAATTGGGCCTGCCGGAACCGGGAAGACCTATCTTGCTGTAGTGATGGCCATCAATGCTTTGAAAAATGGACATGTTAAACGGATCATCCTGACACGGCCTGCAGTCGAAGCAGGGGAGAGCCTTGGTTTTCTGCCTGGTGATCTGAAGGAAAAGGTAGATCCTTATCTAAGGCCGCTGTATGACGCTCTCCATGACCTCCTAGGGATGGAACAGACGCAAAGGATGATAGAGCGCGGAACGATCGAAATAGCTCCCCTGGCTTATATGAGGGGCCGTACGCTTGAAGATGCCTTTGTCATATTGGATGAAGCCCAGAATACGACGGAAGCCCAAATGAAGATGTTCTTGACCAGGCTTGGTTTCGGATCGAAAATGGTCATTACGGGAGACCGGACCCAGATTGACCTTCCAAAAGGCATGAAGTCAGGTCTTGTCCGGGTAGAAGAGATATTGAAGAATGTTAAAGGCCTTTCCTTTGTTTATTTTGAACAAAGTGATGTAGTAAGGCATCCGCTTGTCGCTAAAATCATTACTGCTTACGAGCAGGCGAAGTCATAAGAAAAAATCCGCCATTTCAATCGGCGGATTTTTCGCGATGTGTCTAAATGACGAACTTTATGGTGGAAAAGTGGATATGAAATGACAGAACCTTTACATTTATCAATACGAAGGTGAAAATTTATATGAAAACTGTTATGATTTTACATATCTAGAATAATAAACATCATTTTTTTAGGAGGACCTTCCTTGAATCGTATCCAGAAATTTTTCACTCAAATAAAAGGGCTTTTGGTCCATCGTTTTTTTCAAGTGCTTTTGTTCATCATACTTGGTTTGTTTGCGTATGGTTTAATGTTCTCCAATGTGAAGCCGGAAAGGGTTCAGGTAGAGCTTTTTAAGCCTGCGGAACAAACGATCCGATCAACCAAGACTGTGGAAGATACCTATAAGACGGAACAGGAAAAAGAAGAGATTTCAAAACAGGTGGCGGATGTGTATTCTTTAAAAAAAGAATATGCCAAAAATAAAGTCGATCTGATTTCATCCATTTTCGATTCAGCGATTGAGGTGAATAAAGAAACGGACCCTGATGAAGATCATAAAGAAGATGAGGATAAAAAAGAGACCCTAAAGACGGATGCTCAAAAAGTTTCGATATTAAAAGAAAAATTGACTGATGAAGTGAATAAAAATATCGAGGAATCCGTTTTCCTTGCATTAGTGCAGGCGGATGAAGATGAGTTGAAAATAGCGAAGGATTCGACCATTACGGCAGTGAATAATGTGATGAGCTCCCGAATCGCTGCAAGTGACGTCGAAAATGCCAAGAAAAAGGTTGTAGAGGAATTAGGGTATATGAGCATTAGCGGCGATATGAAAAAAGCCTCCACTTCCCTTGCGCGTACGGCAATCATTCAGAATGTATTTTTCGATAAGGACAAAACCGAGGAACAGCGAAGGAAAGCGGTTGAAAGCGTGGAGCCAATCAGGATCCTTCAAGGTCAGATCATCGTTGAAGAAAATCAGTTAGTGGACAGGGATGTATATAGGCAGCTTGAACTGGCAGGCTTCTTAAATACGGAGTCTACCATTTACCCGTATATCGGCCTGCTGTTATTCATATTCCTGACTTTTGCCGCTTTTTATTACTATTTCTACTATTCCGTTTCCAAAAAGGATAACAAGTACAATCAGTTATTGATCTTCAGTCTTGTCTTTATCCTTTCAATGGCTACCATGAAAACGGTCAGCATTCTGGCAGACCTGAAAAACTCGAACTTGGAATACATTTTTCCGGGTGCCATGGCGGCGATGCTCATCAAGATATTATTGAATGATAGGTTAGCGGTAGCAATGATCATATTGTTAGGTTCGTATGGTACGATTATATTTAATGGTGATACACCTGGAAATCTGGATTTCTCGATGGGGCTTTATATCATTTTCGGGGGATTGACGGCAATCATCATCCTATCCAGGCCAAATTTCAAATCAAAGGTGCTGGTAGCGGGGCTGCTATTGTCTTTAATCAATATGGCATTTGTTTTTTCGCTCATCTTTATTATGGACAGCCATTATACTAGAATGGAGTACTTGTATTATGCTTCTGCTGCCATAGGTTCTGGAGTGGGTGCAGCCGTTTTGACAATGGGCCTGTTACCGTTTTTCGAGGCTGGTTTCGGGATTTTATCATCGATTAAGCTTATCGAGCTCGCGAATCCCAATCATCCGTTATTGCGGAAGATCTTGATTGAGGCTCCGGGGACATATCATCATAGTGTAATGGTCGCCAATTTGGCGGAATCGGCTTGTGAAGCCATCGGCTCGAATGGCTTGCTGGCAAGGGTCGGCAGTTATTATCATGATATCGGTAAAACGAAGCGGCCGCACTTCTTCATCGAAAATCAGATGAGTGAAGAGAACCCGCATGATCGGCTTCAGCCGGAAACGAGCAGGGATATCATCATTTCCCATGCTGTAGATGGCGGGGAGATGCTGCGCAGTCACAAATTCCCGAAAGAGATTGTGGATATTGCAGAGCAGCATCATGGGACCACATTATTGAAATTTTTCTACCATAAGGCAAAAAAACAGGATGAGGCCACACTCGAGGCGGCCTATCGATATCCCGGGCCGAGGGCGTTAATGAAGGAAGTGGCCGTCATCGGCATAGCCGATAGTGTGGAAGCTGCAGTGAGATCGATGAAGCACCCAACTCCGGAGAAGATTGAAGAGCTGGTAAGTTTCATCATTCAGGACAGGATTTCTGATGGTCAATTTGATGAATGTGACATTACTATGAGAGAATTAAGTATCGTGAAGCATTCCTTATGTGAATCGCTGAATGGTATCTTCCACTCCAGGATTGAATATCCGGAGCCGGATAAATTAGGACAGAAGGTGAAAGAATGATTTTAGCTATCGATTTAATGGATGAAACGAATGAAGTAACGGAGGAAGCTCAGCAGCTTGTTGAAAGCATTCTTCAATTTGCGGCAAGAAAAGAAAACATTGAAAAAGACACCGAGCTGTCTGTTACATTTGTAGACAATGATAGGATTCGGGAAATCAATAAAGAATATCGTCATAAAGATTCAGCTACAGATGTCATTTCTTTTGCGCTTGAAGAAATGGGAGAAGATGAAGTGGAAATTGTCGGAGCGGAAATGCCCCGCATGTTAGGGGATATCATCATTTCCATTGAACGCACGAAAGAACAAGCTGAAGAATATGGTCATTCATTTGACCGGGAACTTGGATTTTTAGCACTGCATGGTTTTCTTCATTTATTGGGATTCGACCACATGAATGAAGAAGATGAAAAAGTGATGTTCACAAAACAAAAGGAGATCTTGGAAGAATATGGACTTTCAAGAGAAGGATAAAAAAAGGTATCCTTTATTAAAAAGTTTCTCTTTTGCCTGTCAGGGAATTTTGGAGGCTGTTCGGACTGAACGCAATATCAAGATTCATTTCGCGTTAACGGCAATCGTCGTATTCTTTGGCTGGCACTTCTCATTGAATGGGATGGAGTGGCTTTTCATTTTGGCGGCCATAGCCGGTACGATTACGTTGGAGCTCGTTAATTCCGCGATTGAAAGGGTAGTGGACCTGGTAACGGACCAAATCCATCCGCTTGCCAAGCAGGCAAAAGATATTGCAGCCGGAGCTGTATTCATATATGCTATATTTTCTATAATAGTTGGATTGATTATCTTTTTGCCTAAGGTTGGCCTGTAGGTTGCCGAAATGGTACTCAATTTGAAAGGAAGATGTGAATTGAATACAAAAGAATTGATTGAGGAAGCTAAAAAAGCAAGGGATAAAGCATATGTGCCTTACTCCAAGTTTAAGGTGGGGGCAGCCCTTTTAACCGCTGATGGAAAGGTCTATCATGGTTGTAATATAGAAAATGCTGCATACAGCATGTGTAATTGCGCCGAAAGGACAGCTTTATTCAGCGCTTATGCCCATGACGATAAAAAATTCACCAAACTTGCAGTCGTGGCGGATACCGATGGTCCCGTCGCTCCATGCGGGGCATGCAGGCAGGTTATTTCAGAACTGTGCGAAAAGGATATGCCGGTCGTTTTGACCAACTTACATGGGGATATAAAAGAACTAACAGTACAGGAATTGCTTCCAGGAGCTTTTTCACCGGAGGATTTAAATGGATAAACTATTTGACGATACACAAGTAAAAGGTTACAAATCAGGTTTCATTTCAATAATTGGACGACCTAATGTAGGAAAAAGTACATTTCTGAATCGGGTCATCGGTCAAAAGATCGCCATTATGAGTGATAAACCGCAAACTACAAGAAATAAGGTCCAGGGTGTACTTACGCAAAACGATTCACAAATGATTTTCATCGATACACCCGGCATTCATAAACCAAAGCATAAGCTTGGCGACTTCATGATGAAAGTGGCAACGAATACATTGAAGGAAGTCGATTTGATTCTCTTCATGATCAATGCGACTGAAGGATACGGACGCGGGGACGAGTTCATCATCGAAAAACTTCAATCCGTAAAAACGCCTGTTTTCCTGGTCGTAAACAAAATCGATGCGATGCATCCAGATGATTTACTTCCGATCATTGAAAAATACCAACAGCTTTACCCTTTTGCGGCAGTCGTTCCGATTTCTGCGCTTGAAGGAAATAATGTGGATACTCTGCTTGAACAAATCAAAGAGCATCTGCCTGAAGGTCCCCAGTTCTATCCAGCTGACCAAGTGACCGACCATCCGGAACGTTTTATCATTTCCGAATTGGTCCGCGAGAAGGTACTGCACCTGACACGGGAAGAAATTCCACATTCAGTGGCTGTTGTCATCGATTCAATTAAAAAAATGGACAATAGCGACACCATCAATGTCATGGCGACTATCGTTGTCGAACGGGATTCACAAAAAGGCATTGTCATCGGAAAGCAAGGGAAAATGCTTAAAGAAGTCGGCAGCCGTGCCAGGGTGGATATCGAAAACCTATTGGGTTCTAAAGTTTTCTTGGAACTGTGGGTGAAGGTACAGAAGGATTGGCGTAACAAAGCAAGCCAGCTTCGCGATTACGGCTTCAATGAAAGCGAGTATTAATTAACAAAATTTACGCATCATGAAAGTTAGGAAAACGGTCAAGCTAATCATATGGTCGGATATTCATATTGCTAGTTAAAAATGAAAGGTGGGCTTTATATGTTGGATTTTACCTGGGAATTATTCACTGAAACAGGTAATGTGGACACCTATTTGCTGTTTAAGGAGATAGAAGTCGAGAGACAGGAAAGACACTTGGGATTGAATGATGAGCTAGCAGAAATTGATTTTCCTGTTTCATAGGTTAGCCTTGGCGAGCATGGGTGGTGTCTTGGTATGCTCCAAAAATGTGAGGGCATTGTCATAAGGCGAACTGCATATGGAGAAAATAACAAAATCATTACTATATATACCCGTGAGCTAGGGAAAATTGGCGTCATGGCGAGAGGGGCCAGTAAACCTAACAGCAGGCTTTCAGCCGTCACACAGCTTTTTTGCTCCGGGTATTTTCTTGTAACCACATCAACCGGACTCGGCAGTCTTCAGCAAGGCGAAATGGTCGATTCACTCCGTTTCATAAGGGAGGATCTTTTTGCCACCGCTTATGCTTCATATATTGTTGAATTGCTTGATAAAAGCGTCGAGGATAAGAAACCGAATCCATATTTGTATGAATTGCTTTCGCAAACTTTGCATTACATAAACGAGGAATATGACGCGGAGGTTTTGACATTCATTTTTGAAATGAAGATGCTGCCCGTCAATGGGATTAACCCAGTGCTGAATCAGTGTGCAGTATGTGGTGAAACGGAAGGGGAATTCTCCTTCTCGCTTCGGGAAGCGGGCTTTATCTGTCACCGCTGTCTGGGGAAAGACCCTTATCATTTTAAAATTTCACCTGCAGCCGTCAAATTGCTTCGGATTTTTTATTATTTAGATTTATCAAGGCTCGGAAACATTTCCGTCAAGCCTGAAACGAAAAAAGAACTGCGGAAGATCATCGATGCATATTATGAGGAATATTCCGGTCTGCTTTTGAAATCAAAAAAGTTCCTGAAACAGATTGATACGATGAAAGATATGTTTTAGGTTCTGACCTATTGACATTCCATGCTAGTTTGTATAAAATTCTAATCATCAAAATAAGAAGATTGCGTTGATGGAAAAGAGTATCTGTCATTCTCCATAAAAAGCGAACCCGGGACGGTGGAAGCCGGGATATGGATTTACAGGGAAGGGCGTTTCCGGAGCATGTTGCTTTGAAAAGAGGCCGTTTTGTAAACGGCAATTAGGGTGGAACCGCGGGTATACTCTCGTCCCTATGCATTTCGCATAGGGACGGGAGTTTTTTGTTTGCCAAAATGTAATGGGTTTCCGACCTTTAATCTTAAAAAGCCGTTTAAATAACCTGGAGGTGTACGATGAATATTCAAAATATGATTTTAACGTTACAAAAGCATTGGTCTGAACAAGGCTGCATATTGATGAATGCTTATGATGTCGAGAAAGGGGCAGGAACGATGAGCCCATACACGTTCCTGAGAGCCATTGGACCGGAGCCTTGGAGCGTGGCTTACGTAGAGCCTTCCCGCCGTCCTGCTGACGGTCGTTATGGTGAGAACCCTAATCGACTGTATCAGCATCATCAGTTCCAAGTGATCATGAAGCCGTCGCCTGACAATATCCAAGAGTTGTATTTAGATTCATTACGTGCTTTAGGGATAAATCCGCTCGAGCATGATATTCGCTTTGTGGAGGACAATTGGGAAAATCCATCCCTAGGGTGTGCCGGACTCGGTTGGGAAGTGTGGCTTGATGGAATGGAAATCACGCAATTTACATATTTCCAACAAGTGGGCGGCCTTGAGTGTAAACCGGTCTCCGTGGAAATTACATACGGGATCGAACGTCTCGCCTCTTACATTCAAGATAAGGAAAACGTATTTGACCTAGAATGGACAGATGGATTCACTGTTCGCGATATATTTGGTCAGCCAGAATACGAACATTCGAAATATACGTTCGAAACCTCCGACCTTGACATGCTTTTTCAGCTTTTCACGATGTATGAAAAGGAAGCGCATCGACAAATGGAAGAAGGACTTGTACATCCTGCATATGATTATGTTTTGAAATGTTCCCATACATTTAACCTTTTGGATGCCAAAGGTGCCATCTCGGTGACGGAAAGAACGGGTTATATTGCCCGGTGCCGTAACTTAGCGCGTAAGGTTGCCAAAACCTTCTATGAAGAGCGGGAAAAATTAGGCTTCCCGATCCTGAAAGTGAAAGGGGAGAATACAAATGAGCAAGCGTGATTTGTTATTGGAGATTGGATTGGAAGAGCTGCCTGCCCGTTTTGTGACAGCATCAATGAAACAGTTGTCAGATAAAGTGCAGCAATGGCTAACGGAAAAAGCGATAGAATTCGGGACGGTTGAAGCTTTTTCCACACCAAGACGTTTGGCCGTATTGGTGAAGGACGTGGAAGAATCCCAAAAGGATATCGAAGAAGAGGCAAAAGGTCCGGCCAAAAAAATCGCGTTGGACAGCGAAGGCAACTGGTCTAAAGCAGCATTGGGATTCGTCAGGGGTCAAGGCATGACTTCAGAGGACATTTATTTTAAAGAACTCAAGGGTGTGGAATATGTCCATGTGAATAAATTCATAAAAGGACAGCAGACCGTTCAGCTTTTATCTGAGCTTGCTGAAATCATCAGCGGCATGACGTTCCCGAAAAATATGCGCTGGGCCAATCAGGAGCTCCGCTTCGTCCGTCCGATTAAATGGCTGATTGCCTTATTTGGCAATGAAATAGTGCCATTCAGCATTGCTGATGTGGAAACGGGCCGTGAAACAAAAGGACATCGTTTCTTAGGCAATAGCGCCATCATCGAGCAGCCGCAACGGTACGAAGATACGCTGAAAGAACAATTTGTAATGGCGGATCCAGATAAACGCCGGCAAGTTATATTGGATCAGATTAAAGAGCTTGAGCAGGAGAAAGGCTGGATCATCCCTGTCGATGAAGATCTGCTTGAAGAGGTAAATAATTTGGTAGAGTATCCAACGGTGTTATTTGGACATTTTGAAGAAGAATTCCTTGAGCTTCCTGCTGAGGTACTAATCACATCAATGAAGGAACACCAACGTTATTTCCCAGTTAAAGATCAGGAAGGGAACCTGCTTGCTTACTTTGTAACCGTGCGCAACGGCGATGACCGCCATTTGGATAAGGTTTCTAAAGGTAATGAAAAAGTATTGCGTGCCCGCTTATCGGATGCAGCATTTTTCTATAAAGAAGATCAGAAAAAAGAGATTTCGGATGCTTTGAAAAAGCTTGACAGCATCGTTTATCATGAAGAAATCGGTACATTGGCCGAGAAAACTGCCCGGGTAACTGAAGTGACCGGTGCTCTTGCGGATGCTTTGAATTTAAAGGCGGAAAAAGAAATGGCGCTTCGTACAGCGGCAATTGCCAAGTTCGATTTGGTAAGTAATATGGTTTATGAATTCCCTGAATTGCAAGGGTATATGGGTGAAAAATATGCTCTCTTAAAAGGGGAAGCCAAAGAAGTGGCCGCAGCTATCAATGAACATTATATGCCAAGGCATGCGGATGATGATGTACCGCCTTCAGTCATTGGCGCGGTTGTGAGTTTGGCTGAAAAAATTGATACTTTGTCTTCGTTTTTCGCTATTGGCGTCATTCCGACAGGTTCCCAGGATCCTTACGCATTAAGAAGGCAGGCGAGCGGTGTCGTCCAAATTCTAGCTGAGAAGAAATGGAATATTTCATTAGAGGAGCTTATTGTTTTAGGTCTTAAAGGACCGGAATCAAAAGGTATCTTAAAACGTGATCTTGAAGAAGTTAAAACGGACATGTTCACATTCTTTAAAGCTCGTGTCAAACACATGCTTCAAGAACAGCAAATCCGTTACGATTTGATTGACGCAGTTTTGTTCAATGAGATCGGTTATATCCACTCAATCGTGGAACGTGCACATGTATTGGATGCGAAGAAAGAAGAAGCAGGCTTTAAGGAAAGCCTGGAAGCTTTGAGCCGGGTCATGAACATTGCCGTAAAATGTGACAATCAGGTGACAGTCGACCCTGCTGCCTTTGAAAATGATCAAGAAAATGCGTTATATGTAAAATATCAAAAAGTGGCAACACGTTATATGGAATCTAAAGATGAGAATGAGCGGTTTGAAGAGCTTGTTTCGCTTCAATCGGAAATAGAGTCATATTTCGAGAATACAATGGTCATGGCAGAGGATGAAGCAATCCGCAACAACCGTTTATCCCTAATGAAGGAAATCAGTGATTTGGTTGCAGGTTTTGCTGCCATGAATAAAATCATCCTTACATGATCGAAAGGGTGTATGGTATCGGAAACCCTTTGAATATGGGTTTCCGATTTCTTAAAAAGATAAATGGTCAATAAATAGGACAAAAATGCCCTAATTAAATTATTTAGTATATAATTATTAAATGAATAACTTTTGTTACTTTACTCTGCGAAAGCAGTGGGGTGGTGATTATAATCCAATTGAATAAGCGTCAGGAACAAATTTTACAAATTGTAAAAGAAAACGGACCGATTACTGGAGAACATATTGCGGATAGATTGAATCTTACCAGGGCGACACTTCGCCCGGATTTAGCGATTTTAACGATGGCAGGTTTTCTTGATGCCCGGCCCAGAGTGGGGTATTTCTATACAGGCAGGTCAGGGACACAGCTTTTGACAGATAGCCTTAACCATCTTTATGTACGGGACTACCAATCGATACCTGTCGTCGTTGACGAGGGCATTTCCGTATACGATGCAATCGTCATGATGTTTTTAGAAGATGTCGGAACAATGTTCGTCGTCGATAAGCATGCATTGCTTGTTGGTGTCTTATCAAGGAAAGACTTATTGCGTGCGAGTATTGGGAAACAAGAGCTTAACTCCATTCCAGTCAATATCATCATGACTAGGATGCCCAATATTACAATGTGTTCAAAAGAAGACCTTTTGATTGATGTTGCCAAAAAACTGATTGATAAACAAATCGACTCATTACCGGTCGTCAAAGACACAGAAAAGGGCTATGAAGTAATTGGAAGGATTACAAAAACCAATATTACGAAAGCATTCGTAGCTTTGGCTGATGAAGGCTATTAGGGGGCTTGCAAAAGGAATGACGGAGAATATGAACGGTTCTATTATATATGTTGTATCGGATTCAGTAGGGGAAACAGCGGAATTGGTCACAAAAGCCGCTGCAAGCCAGTTCTCGGGATCTGCTTTTTCAATAAAGAGAATTCCGTATATTGAAGATGAACAAAACGTGGATGAAGTGATATCACTGGCTAAGTTGGACGGGGCTATCATTGCTTATACTCTGGTGAAGCCAGCTATTAGAGCGTATATGAAAGCACAGGTCGAGAAAGAAAACCTGGCTGCTTATGACATTTTAGGGCCGCTCATGGACATCCTTCAGGAAAGGGCGCCAAAAGGGCCGCTTAATGAACCTGGTCTGGTAAGAAAGCTGGATGATGACTATTTCAAGCGTGTGGAAGCCATTGAATTCGCTGTAAAATATGATGATGGACGTGACCCTCGCGGCATTTTACGCGCAGATATCGTCCTTGTGGGTGTTTCACGCACTTCCAAAACGCCATTATCACAATATTTAGCCCACAAACGCTATAAAGTGGCGAACGTACCTTTAGTGCCTGAAGTGGAACCGCCAGAAGAGCTGTTCCTGGTACCTCCTGAAAAATGCATTGGTTTAAAGATCAGCCCGGAAAAGCTGAACCATATTCGTAAAGAACGATTAAAGTCTCTTGGGCTCAATGATCATGCCATTTACGCAAATGTGGAGCGCATAAAAGAAGAATTGACATACTTTGATACAATCATATCAAGGTTGAATTGTCCTATCATTGATGTAACCAATAAAGCTGTTGAAGAAACAGCCAATTTGATCATCAATATCCTTCAAAATAAAAACCGTTGATCCCTAAATTAAGGCAAATCAAAATGTGAGCTAGACACTTTATGTGTCAGCTCACATTTTAATGCCAAGGTCAAATAAGGGATTAATAAGAATAAATTCAAAATAATTACATAAAATTCCTCTTAGTTTCCTCGTGCAAATCCATTGATTTGCATGAAAACACATTCGGAATTTAAATGTTGGCATCTTCTAATCAAATAGACTATAATAAAAAATTGTGAGAAAAAAGTAATCTTAAGGTTTAGACTTAATTAATAAGGAATAAACTAAAGGTTAATGAGATGTCAAGGTTTTTATCATAAAAATAATTCGACATGTTCCGTATAATTCAGGAGGGGCTGGTCTTTTTCAAGGCAAATGAGGTGCTTTCACTTGAATAAACAGGTATTCTTTGAAGAATAATGTTTGCTCCTTTAGAGGGAACGCTCTGAATCAATGCTGGAAATTCACCATATCTTCATAAAGTTTAGGGGAGAAAAAGGATTATGCAGAAAGATGTAGAATTAGAAGGTATGAATAATAAACCTACGATACACGTCGATGCCGATGCATGCCCGGTGAAAGACGAAATCCTTCATTGTGCAAGTTTGCACGAAATTGAAGTTTGTTTTGTTGCATCATATAAAAATATGATGAATAACCCTGAAGGTAAATGGGTATATGTCGATGCAGACAAAGAAGCGGCAGATCTTTATATAGTAAACTCAGTAAAAAAGGGTGATATTGTCGTTACTGCAGATATTGGTTTGGCTGGGACACTGCTTCCTAAAAACGTTTATGTCCTTTCGCCAAGGGGAAAAGAATACACGGAAGAGAATATTTTCATGCTCTTGGATATGCGTTATCAGTCGGCTAAACTCCGCAGGCAGGGTAAGCATACGAAAGGGCCAAAAGCATTCACAAAGGAAGATCGTATATGTTTTACAAATAAACTTATGAAAACATTGTCGAACTTTGCAGGGAATTAGGAAACAGTATCGAATAAGAAACTATCACCAATATTGCAAGGTGGAAAAATGATAAATGGCCGTATAGAAGATGAGAAAATTAATCAAATTCGTGAAGCTGTTGACATTGTTGATTTAATTGGGGAGTATGTCCAGCTGAAGAAGCAGGGGCGCAATTACTTTGGCCTATGTCCTTTTCATGGTGAAAACTCGCCCTCGTTTTCCGTTTCAACGGAAAAACAAATCTTTCACTGTTTCGGTTGCGGGGCAGGCGGAAATATTTTTACCTTCTTAATGGATATAGAAGGCTACAGCTTTGTGGAATCTGCAAAAGTTTTAGCTGAAAAAGGAAATGTTCCTTTGGAAGTTGAAATCAATAAGGATTCCAAGCGTTCCAACATGCCGGCAGGCGCTCAGCAAATGGTTGAAGCCCATGACCTGCTGAGGAAGTTTTATCATCATCTCCTCGTTAATACGAAAGAGGGGCAGGATGCTCTCGAATATTTACTTAAACGAGGGTTTACTGAAGAGACGATAGAAAAGTTCCAAATTGGCTACTCTTTGGATTCATGGGACTTCGTGTCCAAGTTTCTTTTAAAACGCGGGTTTCCAGCGGAATACATGGAGCAGGCAGGGCTTATTATTTTCAGGGAAAAAGACGAGTCATATTTTGACCGTTTCAGAAATAGAGTCATGTTTCCAATTATGGATCATCAAGGAAATACGATTGCGTTTTCAGGAAGAGCGATGGGGGACGATGAGCCCAAATATTTGAATAGTCCTGAAACGCCAATCTTTAATAAAAGTAAAACTTTATATAATTTCCATCATGCAAGACCACACATACGTAAGAAAGAACAAGCAGTCATTTTTGAAGGCTTTGCCGATTGCATTTCAGCAGTTGGCGCAGGTGTGGAGAATGCGGTCGCTACAATGGGCACTGCCCTGACGGACCAGCATATCCAGCTTTTAAAAAGAAATACTGACCAGATACTTATTTGCTACGATTCGGACTCAGCGGGATTGAACGCTGCCAATCGTGCAGTTAATATGCTACAGGACCATGAGTTTTCCGTGAAAGTCGCTCTCATGCCTGATAACCTGGACCCCGATGACTACATAAAGGAATTCGGTGAAAAAAGCTTTGTTTCTGAAGTAATAGGGGCCAGTTTAACCTACATGGCATTCAAAATGCATTATTTGCGTCGAGGGAAAAATGTAAATAATGAAGGAGATCGAATTCAATATATCGAAGAAGTCCTTAAAGAAATTTCGCGATTGCCCAATGCAGTGGAGAGGGATCATTATCTCCGGCAGCTATCCTCTGAATTTTCCCTTTCATTGGATGCGCTGGAACAGCAGCAGCGTCAGGTGTTCTTTACGGAACGCAAGAAGGGGACATTGCCGCAGCCAGCAGCCCAAAAGAAAATGGCCCTGCAATATGAGCATAAGTTAAAGCCTGCTCACCATAATGCTGAAATGAAGTTGATTGCCCATATGCTGAAAAGCAGGGATATGACTTTCAAAATTCAGCAGTTGCTTGGGCAAACGGTCTTTCATGTAGATGAACATCAGGCAATCATCACCTATTTATATGCGTTCTATGAAGATGGACACGAACCGGATACAAGCTTTTTCCTTACTTATTTACCGGATCCAAACTTGAGAAGGATCGTTTCGGAAATAGAAATGATGTCAGTGAATGAGGAAGTTACCGATAAAGAACTGACCGATTGTATAAATCAAGTGTTGAAATATGAAAAGTTGTTAAAGATAAAAGAAAAACAAGTTGAAGAAAAAGATGCAGTTAGACGAAGTGATTATGTCACTGCTGCACAAATTGCCATGGAAATCATTAAATTGCGTAAAATGTTGTAGTCGTTTAGGTGTAAGTCCTGGAAGGAGGGGAACTAATGGCTGAAAAACCAGCACGTTCCAAACAAGTTGATAATGAATTTAGCCTTGAACAGGTGAAAGAAAAATTACTGGAGCTAGGTAAAAAACGAGGCTCTTTGACTTTAGAAAAAATCGCTGAAATGATTGGCGGTTTTGAGTTGGATTCCGATCAAATGGATGAGTTCTATGAGGTGTTAGCAGAAAACGGCGTCGAAATACTCACTGATGGTGAGGAAGACGAAGATGAAGATGATCCAGATGAGAAGAAACTTGCAAAAGAAGAAGAGTTTGACTTAAATGATTTAAGTGTTCCTCCTGGCGTAAAAATTAATGACCCAGTACGCATGTATTTAAAGGAAATTGGTCGGGTCGACCTTTTATCGGCAGAAGAGGAAATCTCTTTGGCGACGAGAATTGAAGATGGAGATGAAGAAGCGAAACGCCGTTTGGCAGAAGCTAACCTACGTCTTGTTGTCAGTATCGCCAAGCGCTATGTCGGACGCGGAATGCTTTTCCTTGATTTGATTCAGGAAGGTAATATGGGACTTATCAAAGCTGTGGAAAAATTTGATTACCGCAAGGGATTCAAATTCAGTACGTATGCAACATGGTGGATTCGCCAAGCGATAACCCGTGCCATTGCCGACCAAGCAAGAACGATCCGGATACCGGTTCATATGGTGGAAACCATCAATAAATTGATTCGTGTCCAAAGACAGCTTCTTCAGGATTTAGGACGTGAACCTTCACCGGAAGAAATTGCGGAAGATATGGACCTGACTCCCGAAAAAGTTCGTGAAATCTTGAAAATAGCTCAGGAGCCTGTTTCATTGGAAACGCCAATAGGTGAAGAAGACGATTCACATTTAGGTGATTTCATTGAAGATCAGGATGCGACTTCCCCATCGGAGCATGCAGCATATGAACTATTGAAAGAACAGCTTGAAGACGTATTGGATACTCTTACTGACCGTGAAGAGAACGTCTTGAGACTCCGCTTTGGACTTGATGATGGCCGCACCCGTACACTTGAAGAGGTAGGTAAAGTGTTTGGGGTCACCCGCGAGCGTATCCGTCAAATCGAAGCGAAGGCGCTGCGTAAACTGAGACATCCAAGCCGCAGCAAACGCTTGAAAGATTTCCTTGAATAGAATATATGCCCTTAACAGAGCCCTCTTTGAATGCCCAGCGTTCGGGAGCGGCTCTTTTTTAAAATTTCGATGTAAAAATATCCTAATAAGAACAATAGTTATCCATTTTTCCAAATAACAGAAACAAATTTACAGACGTTAAAAAGAAGATCATCATGAGGATGTGAGATTCATGGATGAAATGAGAAAGAAAATCATCATTCAAGAAATATACTCCTGGAAAGAAAGTCGTATGCTTCCGGAGCAATATTGTAATTACCTGCTTGCATTATACGGTCAAGGTGAACTTCCGCCATCAAAATCGAATGATGAGACCGCGAGCAAAAAAAACGACATCTTTTTCGGAATGTTGATTGGAACCTGTTTTGCATTTATTGTATTTTTGAATTATTTTACTGAAATAACCATAAGAATGCAAATGCTTATGACAACAATTTCAATACTTGTCTTTGGGCTGGCAGTCCGCCGCTTAAAAGGCAGGAATGTCATTTTTCAGATGGCGTTGATGGGGATGGTACTATCATTGCTTTTATTAACTGTCAGTTTGGCGGAATTCATGGCACCCGGCAAAGCGGGTATCCTTTATATTTTCTTATTCATTAATTGCGGGCTCTGGATTTTATTGGGCAATAAGCTGAAGCTGCTCCATTTTTCCATAGCGGGAAGCCTTGGGGCACTGGTCACTCTTTACTTTTTATTAATATAATTCAAGGACATACCAGCGGTTTTAAATAATGATTTTTGGGTATTATGAAACATATGTAAGAAAAAGTAAAATTGTTTGGAAATATACATAAGTTTTTGACAATTTTAAGAAATTATATAATATCTTCTATTTTTGGGCTTTTACTTGAAACTCTTTTCAAGTAAAATAATATATAGTTGTTTGTATATAATATTAAATATGGTAAGTTTAGGTTCTACATAGGGGAGGAAATACTATGAATCGCAATCCAGTAATGCCTTTTATTATTATCATGGTTTTTGGTATTGGACTTATGTTTTTACTTTCGTTTAAAGGTTTGGGTGATGCCAAAGATCTTGCTAAGGAAAAAGAGGGCGGCGAAAAGACAGAAGAAACAGAAAGTGCCTCAGCATCACCTGAGGACATTTATAAGCAAAACTGTATCTCTTGTCATGGTGACGCCTATCAAGGCGGTGTCGGGCCTGCGCTAAAAGGAGTTGGCGATCGCCTGTCGGTGGACGAGGTTAAAGACGTGATCACTAATGGACGAGGTGCAATGCCGCCAGGTTTAGTCGAAGAACAGAACATTGACGCCATGGCCGAATATATTCATGGACTGAAATAATTCATGAAACTGACTCAAGAAATCGTTGGAAAGCGAACTTTTTGAGTCAGTTTTTCATTTATTCAGAAAAGGAAGAATCCAGATGGCCGTTTTTCTTTTGCCCATGATAGAAAGAACCCTATTTCTCCTTTCTGTAATTTTTCGATTGAACTTGGTATAATCGAATGGGAAAGTAATTATAGCAAGACATTATTTGAATTAAGAGAGTTGATAAATATGAATCATGAAAAACTATCGATGAGATTAGAACGTGTTGCCATACATATACCAAAAGGAAGCATCCTGGCAGACATAGGATCAGACCATGCTTACTTGCCGTGCTATGCGGTGACTAACGGCTTGTGTGACAGCGCCATAGCAGGTGAGGTTGTAGAAGGACCCTATCAGTCAGCACGCAAGCAAGTGGCAATGACGGGTCTTGGAGACAAGATAGAGGTCCGTAAAGGAGATGGGCTTGAAGTATTGAATCCCGATGAAGCGACATGCATTACGATTGCAGGCATGGGAGGGACTTTAATATCAAGTATATTGGAAAGCGGAAAAGCGAAACTCGGCAAGGCAGAAAGGCTAATCCTTCAGCCTAATGTCGGTGCAGCGAATGTTCGCAGCTGGCTAATCGAAAACGGCTGGGAACTTTGTGGAGAGGAGATCCTTGAGGAAGATGGGAAAATCTACGAGATCTTAATTGCCAAAAAAGGAGACCCGCTCCGCCCATATGGTATAAACAAGCAAACGGGCCTCACTTTCGGTCCATTCTTAATAGAGCAATTCAGTGATATTTTCATAAAAAAATGGCAGCTTGAAAAAAAACATCTGGAGAGAATCATCGAACAATTGGATGAAAGCGGAAGAAGCGGACTGGAAACGAAGCGCAATGAATTGAAATCCCAAATTTCAGTAATCGAGGAGGTGCTTAAAGGTTGAAGACAGTGAATGGTCACAAAATCATTGAGATGTTTGAACAATTCTCCCCAAAGCATTATGCAATGGAGGGAGATCCAATCGGGCTGCATGTCGGACAGCTAAATAAGCCGGTTACTAAAGTGCTGATTGCCCTTGATGTGCTGGAAGAGGTTGTAGACGAAGCGATCGAACATGGCGTGGAATTGATCATCGCCCACCATCCGCTAATTTACAGACCAATGAAAAGGATCGATACAAACACAGCTGGAGGCCGCATCATTGAAAAGCTGATCAAACATGATATCGCTGTTTATGCTGCACACACCAATTTGGATGTTGCTAAGGGCGGAGTGAATGATTTACTTGCCGAAGCGCTTCAATTGCAGGACACAGAGGTATTGATTCCAACCTATGAGACAGCTCTTAAGAAATTGGTCGTATATGTTCCAAAGACCGACGAACAAAAGGTGAGGGAAGCCCTGGGCAAGGCAGGGGCCGGAGCGATCGGGAACTACAGCAATTGTTCGTTTTCTGGGGAAGGTACAGGACGCTTCTTGCCAGGTGAAGGCAGTGAACCGGTTATCGGCTCTAAAGGAAAGCTTGAAGAAGTAGCTGAAATGCGGATTGAAACGATATTCCCGGAAAATATCGAGAAGAAAGTGCTAGCTGCGATGATTAAAGCCCATCCATATGAAGAGGTTGCTCACGATATATATAAACTGGAGAATAAAGGGGAGTCACTTGGCTTAGGAAAGATTGGTGTACTTGCCGAAGAAATGACACTTGAACAATTTTCCGAACATGTGAAGCGGACACTCGATGTTGAAAAGGTGCGTGTCGTTGGAGATCTGCAAAGTCCGATAAAAAAAGTGGCCGTTTTGGGCGGAGACGGCAATAAATACTTTACGACAGCAAAATTCAAGGGTGCCGATGTTTACGTTACAGGTGATATGTATTACCATACAGCCCATGACGCGATGATGATTGGATTGAATATCGTCGATCCCGGCCACAATGTTGAAAAGGTGATGAAAAAAGGGGTGGCACGACTCCTTGAAAGAACGTGCCGCGAAAAGAACTACGATGTGGAATTCATTCCATCCAGGCTGAATACAGACCCATTCCGCTTCATTTGATAAACACGACAAAGGCAGCCCTAGTGGCTGCCTTTGTCTTTGTGCAATCATTTCTTCACTTTAATTTTTGGTAAAATTTTATGCAACGGCGTTTTCTTTTCGGTATTCCAAGTCGATTCATCATTTGCTTCATATTGTTCTAGAAATGCGATAACTTCCTTCGTGATCGGCGTTGGTGTAGAAGCCCCCGAAGTGACGGCAACCGTTTCTGCATCTTTTAGCCATTCAAGGTTCAGCTCGGAAATGTCAGCGATTCGATAAGCTCTCGTACCGGCAATCTCTTGGGATACTTGTGCAAGTCGGTTTGAATTATTACTCTTAGGGTCTCCGACAACGATTAATACATCAGCTTCGCCAGCTTGCTCGGCAACGGCTTCTTGACGAACCTGTGTCGCTAAACAAATTTCCTTATGGACTTCGGCATGTGGAAACTTTTCCTTGACCTTATCCATGATATCCAAAACATCCCATTGGCTCATCGTTGTTTGATTGGTGACGATGATCTTATCACTATTCAAAGTCAAGGCTTCCACATCTTCATCCTTTTGAACCAGGTGAACGACATCGGGAGCAACTCCGACAGCACCCTCAGGTTCCGGATGGCCTTTTTTGCCAATATAAATGATTTGATAGCCTTCCGCTTGTTTTTCCCGAATTAAGTCATGTGTTGCTGTAACATCGGGACATGTTGCATCAAGCGTCACAAGCCCTTTTTTCTCAGCGATCTTCCTGATCTCAGGTGAAACGCCGTGAGCAGTAAAGATGACGGTTCCGCTGTCCACCTGTTCGATGATATCGTTGCGGTTGCTGCCGTCCAACGTGATGATGCCTTCTTCTTCAAACGCATCCGTCACATGTTTGTTATGCACGATCATTCCTAAAATATAAATGGGACGTGGCAAGGTTTTATCTAAAGCCGCATTTCGGGCGATGACCATGGCATCGACAACGCCATAACAATAGCCGCGCGGGGAAATTTTAATCACTTTCATCTATGTGTCCTCCTTCAAGGCAAGAAACTCTCACTTTTTATACCTTTCTATTATATAAGACCATAGATGATATTACAAAACATCATATTTACATAAAATCAGTTATTGGTAAATTTTTTGTAGCTCTTAAATATAAAGCTTGGGACCTGAGGATCTTTTCCTTTTGGTTTCGGGACAAACTGGGGCGGTGAGGTTAGCTTCTATAGCTTTTTCTTTTTTCGTCGAATCCGTTTTTACCTCACTGTTTTCTTGTGCCCCAACCGCGGGCCCACTTTCAACGGAAGCTCCCTCGTCTTTGGTCTCATCGGCTGATGATATGCTTCGGAAAACTTTCCACATGGAAGGCAGGTTTTTAATCACTGGTCCGTATTGTTCCACCATAGGCGTGAATTGTTCCGCCGCTTGCAACACCTTTTGCGTGTTGGAAAGCATATTATTAAGGGAATCGGGGTTTTTTAATGTTTCTAAGATACCGCCTCCGCTGCTTCTTGAAGAACTTTGGTTAGTGGAACCCGCTGGCGCAAACAAATTCGGAGAAGCTGCTTTTTGTTTCGACTTACCGAGTATTTTTGACAATAACCCTTCTTTCTTTGCTGGCGGCATTTCCTGCCTCAGCTGTTGGTTGAAAGGGCCGCGGAAACCTTGAGGTCCCTGTGGCATCTGCGGTCTGTTTGGAATCATCGGCCGCTGCATCTGCTGATAAGGATGGGGAATTTGCGGTGACTGCCTGAATGGAGCAGGGGGCTGCTGCCTCCTTCGGCCATTGGGTGGCGGAAAACCGGGTCCGGGTTGACGATTTCTACTTGGGAACATAGGTTTCACCTCCTCAGATATTATATGCTGGTGTTATCTTCTATATAAATTATGCAACTCGACAAAAAAGGTTTGAGGAAAGAGTGACTGGGCAGTTGTGAAGTAACCGGAAAGAAGGTAAGATGGTAACGGTAGTCTTTTAGCTCCATGTCTGCGGGGGATACGCTATGACCAGGACAGGGGCTTTTCGTTTGCAAGAGTCCATTTTAAGAGAACTAACCTCAGCGCTTGCGCTTTTGTGATTAGAGTGAATGGGGATATCGGAAAAGGTGGATGACATTCCTATTATGGGACAATCCCTATTTTCTTCACGAGCAACCCAGGCGCTTGCGCTTTTTGTGTAAAATTTATTATAATAACAGGACATGTCTTATGACTGACAGGATAAAGGGGTTTTTTGATGAAACAAAATCAATTTGAACGATTTAATTTGAAAAGCTACATTCTAGATGCGGTTCGTACTTTAGGGTTCGATAAGCCGACGGAAATTCAAGAGCGCGTGCTTCCGTCGCTTTTAAAGGGAAGTAGCTTAATTGGACAGTCGCAGACAGGTACAGGAAAGACACATTCCTATTTGCTGCCGATCATGAACAGGCTTGATGCTGGTAAAAATGAGGTTCAAGCGATTATTTCCGCACCAACCCGTGAGTTAGCGAACCAAATCTACAAAGAAGCTTTGAAAATTGCTGACCATTTCCCTGAGGATGAGCAGATTCAAGTCCGTTGTTTCATCGGTGGTACTGATAAACAGCGAATGATCGATAAATTGAAGACACAGCCGCAATTGGTAATTGGTACGCCGGGCCGGATCAAGGACTTGGTTGAAGCCCAGGCATTACAGGTGTATACAGCAAAAATGCTTGTGGTCGATGAAGCGGATCTTATGCTAGACATGGGATTCATAGAAGATGTCGATTTATTTGCATCACGTATGGCTGAAAAAATTCAAATGCTTGTCTTTTCGGCAACCATCCCAGAAAAATTGAAGCCGTTTTTGAATAAATATATGGAGAATCCAAAGTATGTACAGGTGAATCCCAAGCAGGCGACCGCTTCGAAAATCGAACATGTTCTCGTACCGCTTCGCCACCGGAACAAAGAGCAGTTACTTCATGACATCATCGTTCGTTATAATCCATATTTGGCGATTATTTTCACGAACACAAAGAAAATGGCGGACCATGTGGCTAATTCCTTGATCGAAAAAGGGTTGAATGTCGGCCGTATTCATGGGGATTTAACGCCTCGTGAGCGTAAAAAAATGATGAAGCAAATCAATGATTTGGAGTATCAATTCATCGTTGCGACTGATCTGGCTTCCCGTGGAATCGATATTGAAGGTGTAAGTCATATCATTAACTATGAATTGCCTTCAGATTTGGATTTTTATATCCATAGGACGGGAAGGACGGCACGTGCAGGATATTCAGGCATTGCCACTACCATTTACGATACTTCCGATGAAGATGCATTGAACCGCCTTGAAAAAATGGGCATCGAGTTCCGTGATGCCGATATCCAAAACGGTGATTGGGTTGATATCGACGAGCGTAATAAACGGAAAAACCGTAAAAAACAAAAATCTGATATCGATGTTAAAGCGAGCAGGCACATTAAGAAGCCAGCTAAAGTCAAGCCAGGATACAAGAAGAAAATTCAACGAGATGTGGAAAACTTTAAAAAACGCGAACGTCGTATACAGAGAAAGAAATAGGGGAGAAATCAGATGCTGAAGATTGGATCGCATGTTTCAATGAGCGGGAAAGGTATGCTTCTTGCTGCGAGTCAGGAAGCGGCTTCGTATGGCTCCAACACATTCATGATCTATACAGGGGCCCCTCAAAACACAAGACGTAAAAAAATCGAGGATTTAAATATCGAAGCCGGAAGATTGCATATGGAGGAAAATGGAATCAGTGATATCGTCGTCCATGCTCCGTATATCATTAATATAGGAAATACCACGAATCCAGCCACATACGAACTTGGAGTCAACTTCTTACGCAGCGAAATCGATCGGACCGAAGCGATTGGCGCAAGGCAGATCGTACTTCATCCAGGTGCGCATGTTGGTGCTGGAAGTGAACTGGGAATCAAGAGAATCATCGAAGGTTTGAATGAAGTGCTGACTGCCGACGATAAAGTTCAGATTGCCCTTGAAACGATGGCGGGTAAGGGTTCCGAATGTGGCAGGTCTTTCGAAGAGCTGGCGATGATCATTGATGGTGTGACCCATAATGAAAAATTATCGGTTTGCTTCGATACTTGCCATACTCACGATGCCGGATATAATATCATCGAGGATTTCGATGGAGTGCTGAATGAATTTGATAAAGTGGTCGGTGTTGACCGCATCAAGGTACTTCACATAAACGATAGCAAAAACGAACGCGGCACGCGTAAGGACCGCCATGAAAACATTGGTTTCGGTCATATTGGTTTTAAGGCTTTGAATGATATTGTCCACCATCCGCAATTAAGCTCTGTTCCTAAAATCCTGGAAACACCTTATGTAGGGGAAGACAAAAAAGACAAAAAGGCCCCATATAAATTCGAAATTGATATGTTCAAGAATAAACAATTTGAAGAAGATTTATTGGAAAAGATCAGATTCCAATAATCACAAATAGAAAGGGACGATTCATCGATATGAAGATGAATCGTCCTTTCATTTTGCATTTGGATTAAGTATGCTCAAATAAAGACTGTCGTCAGCAGGCTTGGAATCTTTAAAAATTGGATGTAAGGTTGTTGAAGAGGGATTCTATTTCCCTGGCCGTGCTTGCTCCGGCAACTTTTGTAATTTGACCAAGTACGTTCTGTCTTTGACGTATATCAAAAATATTAATATTTTTACCGGCTAGAAGTGCAGTAATATCCTGTGCTTGTTTTTGAGTGAGTGCAACCTTATGCTGTTTAGCAAGGGAAAGCAATTCATCGGGGCGTATACTGTTGATTTTATGATTGACCATCATTTCAAATAATTTCAAACGATCTCCTCCTTTGTTAAAACATATGAAGGAAGTGGACGTATGTGAACATGAAACTTTGTTTGATTATGAAATTGGTTCAGATAACATTTTTTTGTGATTCAAGGCATATCGGCACTTGTTCGGAGGACCGGATTCTTTACATCTGGACTTCTTTGATTTATACTAACGATTGTTAATCGTAATGATTCTTAAAAAATAGGTGATCTCTTTGGATAATGTAGTAAACCCCATAGTTAAATTTGAAGATATATCTTACAAATATACAAAAGATCTGGTGCTGGAACATGTTTCGCTTGAAATTCCCCGAGGGGCATTCCTAGCTATCGTCGGGCCTAATGGATCCGGTAAATCAACGCTTTTGAAGTTGCTGCTTGGTCTGTTCAAGCTCCAAAAGGGGAAAATTGAAATATTCGGTGAAGACATTCGACGCTTTAAGGATTGGCAAAAGGTCGGGTTCGTTTCCCAAAAGGCGAATTCCTTCAACTCAGGATTCCCTGCCACTGTATTTGAGGTGGTTCAGAGCGGTTTGACCAAAAAAATAGGCTTATTTAAGTTTGCTGGCAAAGAGGATAAGCAAAAGGTGAAGAAGGCTCTGGAATCAGTGGACATGCTGGAATATCAAAACCGCAATATCGGGGAATTGTCCGGAGGCCAGCAGCAGAGGGTATTCATTGCCCGTTCACTGGTCAGCGAGCCGGAATTGATGATATTGGATGAGCCCACTGTTGGCGTTGATTCAAAAAACGTCCACCAATTTTATGAAATGCTTGAGATGTTGAATAAAAAATTAGGAATAACCCTGATTTTAGTAACCCATGATGTTGGTACTGTGACCGATAAAGTCACACATGTCGCCTGCTTGAATAAAAAGCTTCATTTTCATGGGGATGCCTGTGAATATAATGAGTTGGATGAAGGTGAACTCTCGTCCATTTATGGACATGGAGTCCAATTTTTAAATCATGATCATTAATATGTTTTGGAGGATAGCCCAATGATATCGGGGATATTGCAATTTGAATTTTTGCAGAACGCATTCTTGACCGGAATCATCATCGGAGCGATTGCGCCATTAGTGGGCGTTTTTGTCGTGGTAAGGCGGATGTCGATGATTTCCGATGCGCTCAGTCATGTAGCGCTTGCTGGTATAGCGTTCAGTTTATTGCTGCAGAAGAGCTTTCTATCTTTAGCAGGATTGAATCCACTTTATATTGGAATGGCGTTTTCTGTAGGTGGTTCATTATTCATTGAAAAATTAAGAGGGGTGTACAAGCATTACCAAGAGCTTGCAATCCCGATCATTATGTCCGGCGGCATGGGTCTTAGTGTCATCTTCATATCCATTGCTGATGGTTTCAATACCGATTTATATGGTTATTTATTCGGCAGTGTCAGTGCCGTCAGCCGGGCGGACTTGTACGTCATTTTGGCAGTGGGGCTAGTCGTAGCCTTGATGCTCACTTTACTGTATAAAGAATTATTTCTCTTATCATTTGATGAAGAGCATGCCAAAGCGTCTGGAATCCCTTATAAAGCGATTCATTTTATTTTTATTGTCATGGTCGCATTGGTTATTGCCGCTTCCATGAAAATCATTGGCATATTACTTGTTTCTTCGCTCATGACGCTCCCGGTAGCAGCCAGTCTCCGCTTTGCTAAGGGCTTTAAGCAGATGATTGGTTATTCGGTATTATTCGGTGAAGTTTCCGTCATAGGCGGATTATTCTTATCATACAACCTTGACCTCGCTCCCGGCGGGACCATTGTAATAATAGCTGTACTAATTCTCATCTTGTCAATTTTGTTTGATAAGTGGAAAAATCGATAGATGGGGTGATGTATTTTGAACGTAACTACTGCCATGCAACTTTTAAAAGATAAAGGTTTTAAGCATACAGGAAAGAGGGAAGAAATGCTTCAGCTTTTCTCTTCCAGCGATAAATATTTAACGGCCAAAGATGTATTGGAGAATATGAAACAGGATTATCCAGGTTTAAGCTTCGATACGATTTACAGAAATCTTTCATTATTTGTCGAACTGGGCATCTTTGAAGCGACTGAGTTGGAAGGGGAAAAGCGTTTTCGTTTTACATGCGGTCATTCTTCCCACCATCACCACTTCATCTGTTTGAACTGTGGAAAAACGAAAGAAATTGAATTGTGCCCGATGCAGGAACTTCAGGAAAGCTTGAAGGACTACGATGTTTCGGGGCATAAATTTGAAATTTACGGACGCTGTCCTGCATGTAGCGTATCTTTGGAAGCATAAAAACCATTGACCTCAAGTCAATGGTTTTTTCTTGTCTCATTTTATAGTTGCCGGTTCCCCTGACATCCATTGATTCACCCAGGCAGAGGCTTCTTGCCAATTGTTTACCCGAATCACCCTTTCAGGCACGGGATCTTGGTTGTAAGGGGTATTAAATAAAATCACGGGTATTTTACACTCTTCTGAAATCGCCACTGCATTATCGTGCTTGTCCTCCAAAAAGAGATCGACTTCGAATTTTTTGGCTGCAGCAATCTTATCGTGTGAACCTACAAGCTCTATATGATCATATAGGACTTGATTACTCGTGAACCAATTCTTCGTTACATCCAATAAACGGGAGCTCCTGGCACTGATGAAATAAAGGTTGGCTTGTTCTGTCCATTTTTCCAATACATCTTTCGCACCCTCAGCCAATAATGATTCGGAATAGATGAGCGGCTCGGTCTCGATGAACCATTTAGTGAAATCTTCTTTTGGAACATTCACGAAAGGCAATAAGTCATATTCGGTTATGTCTTCATAAGCTAAATTCAGTTGAAATGCTTTATTTAAAAAGGGAACCATGGAATCAGGTCTTGTGACAGTCCCGTCTATATCGATGCCAAAACGTTTTTTCATGATGAATCTCTCCTCATTTTCAATACTTGTAATAGTGTAACATATCCCATCATAGCTTTGGTAAAAACCCGTATTTATTTCCAAGACATGAAACCATTTTCACGATGGGTTCCTGCGATTTTTACATACACTATAAATGCTTCACAAACGAAAGTGAGGGATGCACAATGGAAAAAGATCAATACTCCAGTATTGACGATGAAATGCAATTGGCAAAAGAGGGCAGTGAACCATCCGTTGTGGATGATCAGCATCATGAGCGGTATTATAATGAAGATACACCTGAAGATGACAGACGATATGAGAGCCGTGGGACCATAAACAATTTGGATAACCGGTATCAGGAAGAAACGTCTGCCGAGCTTTCAACACCGCCTCAGCGAATCAGGTCAAATAAAAATGATGAGCCTGCAGAGGATAATGGTTTAGGGGGAGTGGCATCAAGAGGAAAAGCGATTGGTGTCATAGCATTGATCATCTCCATTTTATCGTTATTCATGATGCCTTTCCTTTTAGGGATTGTGGGTATCATTGTAGGAATAGTGGCCAGAAGCCGGGGATCGAACCTGGGTACTTGGGCCATCGGCATAGGTGCTGTCTCCATCATCGTTGGCATATTTATCGCGCCGTTCTTTTAGCATCATTAACCCTTTGATGTCATTTACATCAAAGGGTTTTTCAAATGATAAAAAACAAAAAATCCCGATAATGAAAATTCGGGATTTTTTGTTTTATTTATTTAGTAAAGCTGCAGCAGCAGCTTCGGCTCTTTGTTTTTCATAGTACTCTTCAGCGATTTTGTCAATTTCCTTTTTCAGTTCCTCGACCATCGTCTCTTCAGGCACTTTACGTACGATTTGTCCTTTTCTAAACAGTAAACCTTCACCGCGGGCGCCGGCTATGCCGATATCAGCCTCACGGGCTTCTCCAGGGCCATTTACCGCACAACCAAGCACTGATACCTTGATTGGTGCTTTAACCGTCTGGATGTACTCTTCAACTTCATTGGCGATGGAAATCAAATCAATCTCGATTCGACCGCAAGTTGGGCAGGAAATTAAAGTGGCCATGTTGGAAGCTAGGCCGAATACTTTAAGAAGCTCCCTTGCCACCTTCACCTCTTCGACGGGATCGGCACTTAAGGAAACACGAATCGTGCTTCCGATACCCTGACTTAGGATGGCACCTAGTCCGGCAGCGCTTTTTACGGTTCCGGAGAACAGTGTACCTGATTCCGTGATCCCAAGATGTAAAGGATAATCGAATGCTTTTGAAGCTTTTTCATATGCCTCGATTGCTAAATTCACATCGGAAGCTTTCATCGAAACGATAATATCATGAAAATCCAGATCTTCTAGGATCTTGATATGGTGTAAAGCACTTTCCACCATTCCATCAGCAGTCGGGTAGCCATATTTCTCGAGGATTTTCTTCTCTAGAGAACCAGCATTGACGCCGATGCGGATTGGTATTCCTTTAGCCTTCGCAGCTTTCACGACTGCTTCCACTTTTTCACGGCGTCCGATATTACCAGGGTTTATCCTGATTTTATCCGCTCCGCCTTCGATTGCCTTCAGAGCAAGCTTGTAATCGAAATGAATATCGACTACAAGAGGGATGTTAATCCGTTTTTTTATCTCAGAGATTGCGTCAGCTGCCCTTTCATCCGGACAGGCGACGCGTACGATTTGACATCCCGCTTCTTCAAGACGAAGGATTTCTGCAACCGTTGCTTCAACATCATGTGTTTTGGTCGTTGTCATGCTTTGTACTATAACTTCATTATTGCCGCCAATCGTTAAGTTTCCGACTTTAATTGGCCGCGTTTTGGTGCGATGTATGATTTCACTCAAGTGGAATTCTCTCCTTTAGGAAAAAATCAGTTTTGATTTTTAATTTGTTTCTCTGAAATATTGTATCAATGTACATACCGCTTGACAAGGAAATAGGACGCATAATCTTTTTTCAATAAGTGACATTTCCTATTTCAGGATATATTTGGTGCTTGGAAATCCCCTTTAGTGTGTTTGTGAAGGCACAAATCCCCATTTGAAAGTTATTTATAAACGGGAATTTTATAAGTTTTGCCAATCTGCATATTTTCGGGCTTCAATCCTTCATTCAAACTTTGAAAGTCAGAGATGATCGTTTCGATTGGGTGATTGGATTCGCCTTTTCCCTTTTCAACGATGGAGAGTAAGGTATCCCCAGGTTGCATGGTGATTTCTTTATAAGCGGCAGATGGTGCGGATGCAGGCTGGCTGGCCGGCACGGCCGGTTCGCCAGTAGGGGCAGGTGGATGGGAAGCCGGCAGGGTACCCGTAGTCAAATCAAAATAAATAATAAATAAAGTGAAACAGAATGAGATAAAAAGCAGTAGCCGTTTCAATTTTCCATCCTCCCAAGCTTGTCTTTAATTCATCTATACTTGGAGGGGGCAAAAAATATGCCTAAAAATGGGCGATTTTTCAAATGGAATGTGAGAGTGGCCATTCAAATTGTCTATTTCAGTTGAGTAACATCCTTATTATTTGAATGATTGCTGAGAAAGGAGCGAATTTCCTTTTGGGTCAGACCACTCTTTTTTGCCTCCAATATGAGTAACAACCACTGTACATCAATATGACTCTCCTTCACGTCTATCACCTCTTAAATACTATTTCAATCATAAGTATAGTAATAACTTGGTGAGTATTTTGTCGAATTAAGTAGATATAAAAAATGATGACTGTAGTCATATGAGGGAAAGGCAAGGATTGCCCAGTTTTGTGCAAAAGCAAAAAGATCCGGACCGAGGTGGGTCCGGATCTTATTTAACTTCAATTTCCCATCTTATTGGCTGATGTTTCTTTAATGGATAAATATAACATCATTAATGTAACAAACCAGCTAATGATGGAAGCGAATGGTACAATTGCTTGAAAAGCATCCATGATGGTGAAGAATATGGTGGCAAGAGTTATGCTGTATGCACTAATTCTCCAAAGATGCCTGTAGGAAAGTGGACGGCCAAGAGCATTTTTGAAAAAAAGACCAAAAGCAGCAATGATTGTCACTTTAATGAAGATTCCGCTAGCAGTAAACAGGTATAATATGAGTAGAAGCAAAGGAATGATGATCGGCAGCACAGATTCAACTGAATCAAGCCAAGTGGAAATTTCCTGATTATCTCCCTCCAGAACTGAATAAGGAGAGGATTGCACATTGCCTCCGGATACGAAAACCAGATCAGACTTCAAAAGTGCGACAGCCTCATCAGATTCTGCAGCTACCTTTTCCGGGGTCAAGGCTCCCGTGCCATCCACAAAAATTTGATATCCGTTTTTATTCAGGCTAAATGGCTCATCTTCTTCAGTCGTCAACGTGCCATTTTTGATTTCAAAAGCCGGTAAGTCTTCGGATACTGTTTCGTGCATGGCATCTATCCCGTCAACTATCATTGTACCGAAATAATAAGCTGAAGGGAGAAAGGCGATGAGACTTATAAAGAAAACGTATAAAATCGTTTTCCCGATACCTTGATTTTGAAAGGAAGCGATATCTTTAGGAGAAAATATGCTAACCCATAGTTGTTTGAATATGTTCAATGTTTTCAGCACCTATCTTTATAAGATTCCTAACCAATTTTAACTATATGGGAAAAATAAAACAACCTGTATTCAGCTTCATTGGTTTCAAACAACAGTTATGAGGTAATTATGGAGAGATAAATCAAATTATAAATTAAATGAGAAAGGGGCTTTTGAGATATGGACACACTATTTTGGATAATAATCACCCTTATGTTCATAATGGGATTTGTCGGTCTGATTTTTCCAATCATCCCAAGTGTTTTGTTCATTTTTGGCGGAATATTGTTATATGGACTTTTTTATTCTTTTGAACCTTTTGGCTGGTTTTTCTGGACGGTCCAAATTTTATTTGTCATCCTTTTATTCGCAGCCGATTATATTGCCAACATGGTCGGGGTCAAAAAGTATGGCGGCACGAAAGCGGGGATATGGGGCAGTACGATTGGGCTCCTGGTCGGGCCATTCGTGATTCCATTCGTCGGAATTCTGATAGGTCCATTCATCGGGGCATTCCTGGCAGAGATCCTGGTACATAAACAAGACCCTGTCACTGCTTCCAAAATCGGCCTAGGTTCCGTTGTAGGCTTTATAAGCAGCTTAATCACAAAAGGCATCATTCAGCTTCTGATGATAGGATATTTTATATTCGTGGTATTCTCATAGGAAAAATAATCGAAAAATGAAAAATTGAGGCATATGGTTTGAAACGGTTACAAAAATTTGATACTCTATTGCTAGCGAGCTTTAGGTATCTTTCGAGAACTGAAGCCCTCAAAAAAACAGCTTACATAGGGAGGAATTTTATTATGGCTTTTGAACTTCCACAATTACCGTATGCATATGATGCATTAGAACCACACATCGACAAAGAAACAATGAACATTCACCACACTAAACATCACAACACATATGTGACAAACCTGAACAATGCGCTTGAAGGCAACCAAGAACTTCTAAGCAAAAGCGTAGAAGAAATCGTCGCTAACCTTGACGCAGTACCTGAAGCTGTTCGTACAGCTGTACGCAACAATGGTGGCGGACACGCTAACCACACTTTATTCTGGGAAATCCTTTCACCTAACGGCGGCGGACAACCAACTGGTGAATTAGCGGATGCCATCACTTCAAAATTCGGAAGCTTTGACAGCTTTAAAGAAGAGTTCGCTAAAGCGGCTACTACTCGTTTTGGATCTGGCTGGGCTTGGCTTGCAGTCAACAATGGCGAGTTGGAAGTAACAAGTACACCTAACCAAGACAATCCATTATCAGAAGGTAAAACACCGCTACTTGGATTGGACGTTTGGGAGCATGCTTACTACTTAAACTACCAAAACCGCCGTCCTGAATACATCAATTCTTTCTGGAATGTTGTAAACTGGGATGAAGTTGCAAAACGTTACAGCGCTGCAAAATAATTTTAATCAACTAACAAAAGACGGGAATTCCCTTTTGAGGGAAACCCGTCTTTTTTTTGTTTCTTTTATCCGAACGGGAATATGAAAGAAAAACAAATAAAGGCAACTCGTATTGCTTGTTTCGATGAAAGAAACTCACGGAGTAAAAGCTGCGAATTTAAGAGAAACGCACAAATTCACGAGTAAAATCATCAAATTCACGAGTAAAAGCTCAAAACTCACGAGTAAATGCCCAAAACTCACGAGTAAAAGCTCAAAACTCACGAGTAAATGCCCAAAACTCACGAGTAAAAGCCCGAAATTCACGAATAACACTCCAATTCCAGAGTAAAAGCTCAAAATTCACGAATAAAAGCATCGATTGACGAGTAAACACCCCAATTCATGAGTGAAAACTCGAAATACACGAGTAAAAGTCCGAATTCACGAGTGAACACCCCAAATTCATGAACATCCCCTTCGTCTCCCAATCGAAGAGTTTTCTTTATACTGTTACTGTTCAAGTTCAGAAGGAAAACAGTATAAGGGCAACTGCTTCTCTGTCATCGCCATCCTGGCTCGCCAATCGAGGAGTTTTCTTTATACTGTTACTGTTCAAGTTCAGAAGGAAAACAGTATAAGGGCAACTGCTTCTCTGTCATCGCCAATCGAAGAGTTTTCTTTACCTTTTTTTACATAAATTCTTTTGTTTTTTCAAACACTAGAGTGGAATTTAAAGGAGAGTTAAAACAATGGGTATTTTAGAGAGATGGTTGGGTGAAGCGGGCGGGAAGAAGGATTTGCACCTCCTTTTGTTTATTGGCGGGCTGTACAGCCTAAGTATTGCTTTATCCAATACATTCGTTAATGTGTACTTGTGGAAACAATCCGGTCAAATTGTTGATATTGCCGTATATAATCTAACCGTGGTGCTTTTTCAACCGCTTACTTTTGTCTTTGCCGGCAGGCTCGCGAAAAAGGTTGACCGAATCATTGTTTTGCGTCTGGGTGTTATCTTTTTGGCCCTGTTTTATTTATCGGTCCTATTGGTCGGCACACGGGCAACGGATTTCCTTTGGTTGCTTGGTGGGCTGTTAGGAATCGGTTATGGGTTTTATTGGCTTGCCTATAATGTCTTGACTTTTGAAATAACTGAACCGGAAACCAGGGATTTCTTCAATGGGTTTTTAGGGATTTTATCATCCATTGGGGGAATGGTCGGTCCGATTCTTTCAGGGTTCATCATTTCGAGGCTTGAGAAATTCACGGGATATTCCATTGTATTCGGGCTGTCTTTGCTATTGTTTTCCGTTGCGGTTTTTCTTAGCTTTTCGTTAAAAAGACGTCCGGCTCATGGCAGGTACTGCTTCTTTAGGATATTGCAGGAACGGAAAAATAATCGGAATTGGCTCTTGATCACTCGTGCTCACTTTTTTCAAGGGATACGAGAGGGCACATTCATGTTCATCATTTCGATTACCGTTTTCATTCAGACGGATAGTGAACTTGCCTTAGGGAGCTATGGTCTGTTAAATTCGGCCATATCATTTGTTGCGTATTTTTTTGCTTCACGATATATAAAACAGCCGATGCGCAAAAAGGCGATACTTATTGGAGGAATCCTGTTGTATGCAGGGGTCTTATTGATTGCATTTGATATCACATTCGGGAAGCTTCTCATTTATGGGGCAATTGTCGCAACCGCTTATCCTATTCTTTTGGTCCCATATATATCACTAACCTATGATATTATAGGCCGGGCTTGGAAAGCAGCTGAAATGAGGATTGAATATATCGTTGTCCGGGAATTGTTCGTTCATATTGGAAGGATTGTATCCATATCAGGATTCATACTTTCCGTCATGTTATTCGACCTAAAGCAATTACTGCCGATTTATCTGTTGATCGTCGGGGCAGGGCATACCGTGATATATTGGTTTGTACGGAAAATCGATATCATTGACCAAGATTGAAAAGAGGCCTTAGAGGCCTCTTTTCAATATACATGACTTACGGTTGTAGGATTTATGAGCCGTAAGTCACTTTTTATGTAAAGTTCGTTAGATGTTTAATATTTCTAGAACACTAAGGTAGAAAAAAAGACAAATGTTCTATAGAATAGTATAGGATCTATTATGACTATGTAAAAAGGATGTGTGGCTTAGTGTGAATAAAAAGAAAAAGAAAAAGACGCATGTGCCTTTCAGATTGAATATTCTTTTCTTTTTAGTGTTTGTTTTGTTTTCCGCTTTAATTTTACGCTTGGGTGTTGTACAGATTGTTTATGGTGATGATTACCGGCGTGAGATTGAAAGAACAGAGGAAGTGACCGTGAATAATTCGGTGCCCCGTGGGAAAATGTATGACCGTAATTTAAAACTTATGGTCGATAACCAACCACTGGATGCAATTACATATACACGAAAGCAAGGTACGAAACAAACAGAAATGGTGGAAACGGCTGAGAAACTCGCGAAGTTGATCGAAAAGGAAACGGACAAAGTGACTGAACGCGATAAAAAGGATTTTTGGATTTTGAAGAATCCAAAGCTGGCCGAGAAAAAGATTACCGATAAAGAGCGGAAAAAAGTGGAAGAGGGCGAGATGGAAGAAAGTGATTTGTATAAGCTTCAGCTTGATCGGATTACTGAAGAAGAAACAAAGCTTTCGAAAAAGGATCTTGAAGTTCTTGCCATCTATAGGGAATTTGCAAGCGGATATGCCCTTACCCCGCAAATTGTGAAAAACAAGGAAGTAACAAAAGAAGAATTCGCCAAGGTGAGTGAAAACCTTGATTCGCTCCCAGGGGTCGATATATCAACAGATTGGGACCGTTTTTATACATATAATAAAACACTTAAATCTGTATTGGGTAAAGTTTCTTCATCTGAAGAAGGGTTGCCTAGCGAAAGCCTGGACTACTACCTCGCACGTGATTACAGCCGGAATGACCGTGTAGGTAAGAGTTATATTGAGGCGCAATACGAAGATATCCTTCAAGGGCAGAAAGCGAAAGTAAGGAATGTGACCGATAAATCAGGAAATGTCGTCGATTCTGAAGTGATTTCTGAAGGTTCACGGGGAAAAGATCTTATATTGACAGTTGATATGGATTTACAGCTTGCTACTGAGGAAATCATTGAGAAGCAATTGATTGCCAAGAAAAAAATGGGTAACACCAAATTCTTGGACAGGGCCTTTGTCGTCATGATGGATCCCGATACAGGGGAAGTGTTGACGATGGCTGGCAAGAAATATGAGAAGGACCCAAAAACGGGGAAATCCTCCATTGAGGACTTCGCATTAGGAAATATCACGACTTCCTATACGATGGGTTCTGCGGTTAAAGGTGCTACGGTTTTAACCGGTTATCAGCAAGGTGCGATCCAGCCTGGTACGTACTTTTACGATACGAAGTTGAGAATTAAAGGTACACCGCCCAAAGGTTCATATAGTGACTTCGGGAACATAAATGATTTGACCGCATTGAAGGTATCTTCGAATGTTTATATGTTCAGAACGGCCATTAATATTGCAGGTGCACATTATGTGCCGAATGAACCTTTGAACATTAGTTCAGGCGCGTTTTCGACCATGCGTAATTCATTTGCCCAATTTGGCTTGGGTGTCCGCACGGGAATTGATCTTCCTAATGAAATGAGCGGATTCAAAGGTTCCGAAGTATCTCCAGGTAAGCTGCTTGACCTTGCTATCGGACAGTATGATACGTACACACCGATGCAGCTCGTGCAATATGTTTCAGCGATTGCGAATGGCGGTAACCGCATGAAGCCGCATATGGTTAAGGAAATCCGCGATCCGGTTGATAATAATGAGGAATTGGGACCTGTTGCCGAAGACGTTTCACCGACTGTCCTTAATCGTCTTGATATGAAGGAAGAATGGGTTGAACGTGTTCAGAACGGTTTTGAGAAAGTTGCGATGGAACAAGGCGGAACGGCCTATACCTACTTTGGGAATAAATCGTATACAGTGGCAGCTAAAACCGGGACGGCGGAAGCATTCTATGACGGCCCGAACCGGATGAATTATAGCGAGCCCCAAGAAACGATGAACATCACGCTTGTTGGTTATGCCCCAGCTAAAAATCCTGAGGTCGCTTTTGCGGTCGTTGTGCCGTGGGCATATCAAGGACATTCGGGCCATAGCATGAGTAAAGAAATAGGTGAAGAAATCATGGATACTTATTTCGAACTGAAAAAAGAACGGGCTAAGAAGGAAAATACCGAAACCTCGACCGATTTGAAGGTGGAGAATGGTAAAGACGTTCAAAAAGAGCAGGCTGAAATAAGAAATAGTCAGGAAAATGAATAAAAAGTTATAAAACACGCTTCTGGGTTAAACCAGAAAGCGTGTTTTTTTGTTCATAAAATAAAATTGCTCAGTGATGCTATCAGTATGCCTCGAGATTTGCACTTCACTTTCCCTTTATGAAAGAGAATTATAATCACTTCAGTTGGAGTAATTTCCCGCACATGTAAATACCCCTTAGGCACAAAATAAGAGAGTAATTTAAGACTTTGACTACCTTTACAAAATAAACACAATTATTTACTGAATATTTACAAATGCTTTAAACGGAATTTACAGTCTGAAAGTATGATGTGAGAGTAGGACAAAATATTCATATAAAATTCTTAGGGGGATTTACAAATGAGACGTTTCAAATTTATGGCTATGACCGCAGTAATGGGTGGAGTAATCGCAGTGGCAGCTGGATGTGGATCTAATGATACTTCAAACAGCGGTAAAGGAAATGAAGCGGCTTCAGATCAACTCAAGGGCGAAGTTATTACGGATGGTTCTTCAACGGTCTTTCCGATCATGGAGGCAGTTGCAGAAGAATATATGGCTACACAGCCTGATGTGAAGGTTTCAGTGGGATCGTCAGGAACAGGTGGGGGATTCAAGAAATTCATCGCTGGTGATACGGACCTAGCCAATGCTTCCCGCCCGGTGAAAGAAGAAGAAAGTGCCTTACTTGATGAAAAGGGTGTTGAATATACAGAATTGAAACTGGCATTTGACGGTATTTCAATCGTTGCCAATAAAGATAATGATTTCATCGATTCACTAACAGTTGAAGAACTTCAAAAACTGTGGATTGATAATGGAAAGGTGAAGAAATGGTCTGATATACGTCCTGAATGGCCGAACGAAGAAATTAAATTCTACTCTCCGGGAACAGATTCAGGAACATATGATTATTTCAATGAAGTGATCCTTGAAGAAAAACCAATGGTGGAAAATGCTACGCTTTCAGAAGACGATAACGTTCTTGTACAAGGTGTAGAAGGTGATAAAAATGCGATTGGATTCTTCGGTTATGCCTACTACTCTGAAAATAAAGATAAGTTAAAGATCATTTCCATCGACAACGGCAAAGGTGCTGTAGAGCCAACGCATGAAACGATTAAAAGTGGGGAGTATGCACCATTGTCACGTCCACTTTACACATATGTAGCTAATAAGTCGGTAGCTGAAAAAGAACAAGTTGCAGATTATACTCAATTCGTCATTGAAAATGCAGGAGAGCTTGCAGAAGAAGTGGGTTATATCAGCCTGCCGGAAGAAGAGTATCAGAAAGATCTTGATAAATTGAAAGAATTGGAAAAATAAACGATATTACAGGCTATTGAAATCCCGCCTTGACTCGATTAAGGCGGGGGTAACAGCTTGTAAATCCAAATATTGCGTGTCTGAAATGGAGGATGCAAGTTGGAACTTAGAAAAACAGAAACCTATTCTGTACAGCAAATGATTCTGGAAAAGAAAAGTAAGAAAAAAATCAATATGGAAAAAGTCATTCCTAAGCTTTTGTTCCTTATGGCGGCAATTTCCGTTTTTACTACAATCGGGATCATCCTGACCCTTATATTTGAAACATTCATCTTTTTTGACAGAGTATCCATCGTCGAATTTTTTACGGAAGCTAAGTGGCTGCCATTTGCATCTTCACCTTCCTATGGGATTATGCCCCTTATTGTTGGAACGTTGAAGATAACAGTCATAGCAGCGGTGGTTGCAGTTCCAGTAGGACTTGCAACAGCCATTTTCTTGAGTGAATATGCATCAGAGAAAACACGGAGAATCATCAAGCCGATTTTAGAAGTTTTAGCTGGGATTCCTACTATCGTTTATGGCTTTTTTGCCTTAACTTTTGTAACACCGGTTTTGCGGGATTTATTTCCTTCCCTTGACATGTTCAATGCCCTGAGTCCTGGTATCGTTGTAGGTATCATGATCATGCCGATGATAGCTTCTTTGTCGGAAGATGCCCTAGTATCAGTACCGAAGTCGATCCGCGAAGGTGCGTATGCTTTAGGAGCAACGAAACTCGAAACGACAATTAAAGTGGTATTGCCAGCAGCCATTTCCGGAATTGTGGCATCCATCGTTCTTGCTTTATCCAGAGCGATCGGGGAAACCATGATTGTGAGTGTTGCCGGTGGCTCAACCCCAAATATGAGCATGGATGTCACTTCATCGATTCAAACGATGACCGCTTATATTGTTCAGGTCAGTTCGGGGGATGCAGGGTATGGGACAACGATTTACTACAGCATATATGCGGTTGGAATGACACTGTTCGTCTTTACGCTTATCATGAATTTACTGGCGCAGTTCATCTCTCGCAAGTTCAGGGAGGAATATTAAGTCATGAAACTGATAAACAAAAGTCATGTTGCAAAAAAAATGCCTGCTAGGCTTGCTGTTAACACGATTTGTAAAGGATTATTCTTCTTGGCAACATTGGTTGGCCTCCTCGTATTGGCCATCTTATTTTATCGGATATTCACTCAAGGAATTGGTAGTCTGAATGGGGATTTCCTTCAGAATTTCGCTTCCAGGAAACCTGAAGAGGCTGGTATAAAGGCAGCCCTGATCGGTTCAATATGGTTGATGGTAGTGGTGGCCCCGGTTTCCCTGCTGCTCGGTGTTGGAACGGCCATTTATTTAGAGGAATATGCGAGGAAGAATTGGATCACCACTTTTATCAAAGTGAATATTTCCAATCTGGCAGGTGTCCCGTCAATAGTATTTGGACTACTGGGCTTAACGGTTTTCGTTCGTGCTCTTGCCTTGGACCGGTCCATATTGGCAGCTGGCCTGACCATGAGCCTACTCGTTCTCCCGGTCATCATAGTCTCTGCCCAGGAGGCCATTCGCGCCGTACCTCGTGATTTAAGGGAAGCTTCGTTTGGAATGGGTGCAACAAAGTGGCAAACCATTTTGAAAGTGGTCCTGCCTGCTGCGATACCTGGTATTTTAACTGGAGGGATACTTGCTTTGTCACGGGCAATCGGTGAAACGGCTCCATTGGTGGTGGTTGGCATACCAATGTTCATCGCCTTTTTACCTCAAACGGTCATGGATACATTTACAGTTCTGCCTATGCAAATCTATAATTGGACATCTCGTCCGCAGGAGGAATTCCAGCAGGTTGCTGCCGCGGGAATCATCGTTTTACTTATCCTGTTAATATTCATGAATTCAATAGCGGTTATAATTCGAAATAAATTCCAGAAAAGATACTAATAGGAGGAAGGAAGCATGAATATGACCTTAACGAGAGAAAAAGAGTCACCGGCTATCGAAATCGATAATGTCGGATCAGCTGCCTTGACGGAAAAGGTGTATGAAACATCCAATCTTAATTTATGGTATGGAGAAAACCATGCTTTGAAAAATATTAATCTGGATATGCACCAAAATGAAGTGACGGCCATCATAGGGCCCTCAGGATGTGGGAAATCCACCTACATTAAAACATTGAACCGAATGATAGAACTAGTCCCGGATGTGAAAACGACAGGACAGATTAAATATAGGAACAGGAATATCCTTGATCAGTCCTATAAGGTGGAAGATTTAAGGACACAGGTGGGGATGGTCTTCCAAAAGCCTAATCCCTTTCCTAAGTCCATTTATGAAAATGTTGTATATGGACCAAAGATCCATGGAATTAAAAATAAAAAAATTCTTGATGAGATAGTTGAAAAGAGTTTAAAAGGGGCAGCCATTTGGGATGAAGTGAAAGACCGTCTGCATGAAAATGCATATGGACTTTCAGGTGGGCAGCAACAGCGCCTTTGTATTGCCAGATGTTTGGCAATCGAACCAGATGTGATTCTAATGGATGAACCTACTTCTGCCCTTGATCCGATATCCACGTTGAAAATAGAAGAATTGGTCCAGGAAATGAAAAAGGATTTCAGCATCATCATCGTTACCCATAACATGCAGCAGGCAGCACGTATCTCTGATAGAACAGCCTTCTTCTTAAATGGGGAAGTCATCGAATATTCTGATACAAATACCATCTTCTCTAATCCGAATGATAAAAGAACAGAAGATTACATTACCGGACGTTTCGGTTAAGAGAAAAGGAGATGCGATAATGATCGTTCGTGAAAATTTCGAGCTTCAATTGAAAGAGCTGCAAGAGAAAATCGTGAAGTTGGCTAATTTAGCTTCAGGTGCCATATCAAAATCATATGCCGCACTGGAAAGCAATAATGTAGATGAGGCTCTTGAAGTTATTGATGATGATACAATAGCTGATTTACTGGAAGAGGAAATAAATGACTTTGCGATTTTACTGATTGCTAAGCAACAGCCGGTTGCGATTGATTTAAGGCGTATCATTGCTGCCATAAAAATCGCCTCGGATATTGAAAGGATGGCGGACTTTGGTGTGAATATCGCCAAATCGGCGATCCGAATCGGTGACCAGCCATTTATTCTGCCTTTAACACCATTAAAGCAGATGCATGATATTACTTTAAAGATGATTCGACTTTCAATAGAAGCATTTGAGAAGGAAGATGTTGTTCTTTCTAGAGAAATCATTGAAATGGATGATGAGGTTGATCGCTTTTATGGAGAAATGATTCGAAGTCTCCTTCGCCTTTCAGATGAAAAAAACCTTCAGCAGGTTACGCAGCTTTCCCTAATTGCTCGATATTTGGAAAGGACAGCGGACCATACAACGAATATCGCAGAGAATATTTATTTCCTTGTAAGAGGGAGATATATCAGCAGGAATGAATGAACCTATCCTAATTGAAAAAAGAGAGGCTTTTTCTCGGACATCGTCCATTTAAAAGTCTCTCTTATTCATTAATGTGTCAAAGTATTGGCCAATTGTCTATATGTCATATTATTGGTAACAACAAACTCGCCGATTTGTATTTTTTTCGAGAAATCACGGTCATTCATGTAAGCTTCAAATTCAGCAGCATCATCGATGATTTTTTCCTTGGAAAGGCGATCGGCAATCTCGGCTGTGGTCATATTCGTTTTAACTTTAATTATATAGGTAACGATGGAAGGTGCCTCTTTTGAAGCTTCCTTCTCCATTAAAACCTTATCCGGATCCTTTGGTTGGACGGTCTTTTTAGCTTCCTCGGTAGGAAGTGTAACGACGAATCCCTTCTTTACGAGCAATTCCTTAGCTTCCTCCGCAGTGGGAGTGGTGCCTTCGAACTTTCCGGTGCCATAATAAAAGGCAGCAAAGATTGTTGTTGTAAAAATGATGCCGGCGGAAAGACCTTGCAGTCTTGCTTTGTTCATTTTCATTCACCCCGCAATCTTTGCTGCTCGATCACTGAAATGGTTTGTTCCTTCGTTAACGAGGATTGTCTAGCGATCTGGTCCAAAGTGAGACCTTGACTATATAAAGATAGAACGTGGCTTTTTAGAATCTCATGTATGGGTTCGATATCATTGGAAGTGACAGATGATTGATCCTTTACAGAGGGAACAGGGGCGTCCTGGATAACGAATTCCTCTTCAAGAACCTTCACCTTCTTCTTTAATTGGTAGATATCCTGCATATACGTTAGTGTCATCTGTTCTAAATCTTCTTCTAATTTGGCAACTTTATCTTTACCGAAAAAGGAAATGATGAGAAGGACGATCGCTAATGAAAAAAGAAGGACGATAAGTGTTTCCATGTTTTCACCTCAGAAGCTAATTTTCGACAATATACTTATATTTTACACATATTCGAAAAAAATTGGGGATTTTCATATTTTTATATTTTCGGAAGTAGGCAGTAAACTTTATTTATTGTCTGTTTTTTTTCAAATATTGTCGAAAAGCGATGTGACCGTCGTTGATGAAAAAAAATTAGGCATGAAAATGGGAAAAAAACCTTTGAGAGATAACGTACATAAAATTCGACAAAATGTGTTTATTGTCCATCAGCCAATTCAGTGCTAACATAAAGATAGAATAAATCGAAAAAACGAAATATTTTGAATTGTTAAAAATCAATGAACCTATAAGAAAATGGTGTGCAGAATTTAAAGTGGATAGTTTCACTGTCAGCGCCTAACGATAAGTAATATAAAGATAAAAGAAGGGGAAGGGATGATTATATGAATTCGCTATTCGCTTATATGCCACAGGATAACCAGGAATTATTTCGTAAGGGATTAAAGGCTGGATTATGGATGGATGAGAGTTTTGATTGGTATCCTGAGGAGGATATGATGAGTCATCCTAATGGAGAGATCCGGACACTTTCACAGACGTATACCCAAGGGCAGGTGACCTTTTCGAAGTTCACGATCAGGAATACCTCATTCGAGACCAAGCGCCCAAAAGTGTTTTTTCACTATGAAAACGCTTTCGAAAGGCAGGCGGTGGCTTTTTACAGCCCGAATGAACGGGCGATTTTACATGTAGCCCCTCAATCGATTGCCTTATTGGGTGGATTGGTGAAAGGAAAAAGCATCTCTCAATATTGCATCCAAGGTAAGGGAAGCCTTTATCAAGAAGGATGCTTCAAATCATTGAAAGAAGGTCTCCTCGCTTATTCACCGCTCGCCAAAGGGGAAGTTACCAGTGTGTTTACGCTAGAAACGGAAATCTTACCGAAAGAATGTGTGGAAGCTGTGGCTTGGGTCATTCATGCCGAAACGAAAGAAGAAGCGAAAGTTATAAATAATCAACTCCTCCTGACGATGCAAAACATAAACAATTAAGAATACGAAAAAGTTATGTTGGATTTCCCGAAAAACATACTAGCAATTCGCATTGAATAATGATATTATAGAAAAGTCCTATGTGAAAATGTCAATATGTTTGGAGGGAAATACACAATGCGCGTGAATATTACATTAGCTTGCACTGAATGTGGAGACCGTAACTATATTTCTAAAAAAAATAAACGTAACAATCCAGACCGTCTTGAGCTTAAAAAATACTGCTCAAGAGAAAAACGCAGCACGACTCACCGTGAAACAAAGTAAGCAACAGGATTTTTCCTGTTGTTTTTTTTATGCATTTCTTTAAGTTCTTCTTTTCTCTCTTTCCTTTAGTGAATATTTTCACCAGAATGCACGAATGATTCGGCGAGTTCCGACACCGTATTTTCGTAAATGGACAAATATTATGAGATAATGATAGAAGTAGACTAAAGGAGTCGGAAGAGATGAGAGAAAACAAGAATAAGCTCCGTCAAGAAGTTAGGTCCCGTTTAATGGAGCTGACTAAAGAGGAACATGAAGAACTATCCAACAGAATCGCTGAAAACCTATTTGCATTGGAGGAATGGAAAAATGCTGATACCATTGGCATCACCATCTCCATTCCGCCTGAAGTCCCAACGGTACGGATCATCGAACAAGCATGGAGCGAAGGAAAAGTAGTGGCTGTACCAAAATGTGATCCCGAAAAAAAGACAATGGAATTCAAAAAAATTTCGTCCTTCAATCAGCTCGAGTCTGTTTATTACGGATTGCTGGAACCAGTGGCTGAAACAGCCAAGGCCTGCAAAGAGGAATTGGACGCATTGATCGTACCCGGTCTTGCTTTTAACAAGGAAGGGTTTCGCCTAGGCTTTGGAGGGGGCTATTATGACCGTTTCCTATCTAATTACCGAGGAGATACATTGGCCCTTACATACGAGCTTCAATTAACGGATGAGCTCCCGATAGAGGTACATGATCTAGCGGTGGGCAAACTCATTACCCCATCCAGGGTTATACGCACGTACGCCCATTAAGAAGAAGTTCATTAATTATCACTTTTAGCTCATAAAAATCCTATCCTGTATCACACTATTGATAGGAGGGATTGTTATGCTTCGATTAATTATTCAAATCTTCTTGGTTGGTTTAGCTGTTTATGYAGGTTACAAAAACCGGTACCGCCTGATAAATGTTGCGCTGTCCAACGGCATATTGAGAAGATTTCTTGTGACTAAATCCTTGGATATGCCAATGTTCAGGGATAAAATGATGCAAAGCATGTTCACTCAGACCAAATGAGGATGCCGGCATCATGAAAAGGGAACCTGACCAGGGGTTCCTTTTTTTATTTTTTAGGAGCGGGAAAACAGTCTCCTTTTTTACTTTTTACATGATTTCGTCTATAGTTTTAATTAAAGAACAGGAATTTTAGAAGCTTAAGTTTTATTGGAAAGTGGGGAAGGCATTGGGATTTAAAGAGGATTATTTTTTTTGGGAAACCATAAGGGAGTTGTCTGCCCATTACGATTATCGAATGATCACAGTCACGGAAAACCATCAGGAGATTTGGCTTGAGAGCGATAAGAATAAGGAGTTTCCAGTCATAAGACTCATCCGCCATGATTTGGATTGGGCTAATTGGCTGAAACGCGATATCGAGCGAACATTGCAGAATGGGGAAAGAATCAGAAGGAAATTATACAAAAAGCCCATAAACATATTAAGTATCTATGTTAGTAAATTCGCCCCGGTCGATGATCATGACTTTAGTTCACGGGTGGCCTCCTTTAAAAAAACGAATGTCAACACGTTCCTTCTAACTTGTGAGAACTTTCATGATTCGTTGCAAAACCTTGAACATGTTTTGAAAAAACCACTTTCAATTCAAGTTCTTGAGGAAAATGAAATAGATGAGGAAAAGGTTCTTACAGTAAAGAAGAACGCCATCTCGGAGTCAGTCAAAAAGGCTAAGGCCGAACAGAAGGTATTCCAAAATGCCAATAAGCCATTCTTTACATATATATTCATGGCGGTACAAATAGCAGTGTTCATCTTGATGGAGTTTAATGGGGGCAGCACCAATTCCAAGACTTTGATTGAGTTTGGCGCTAAATTTTCCCCTTATATCATCCAAGGGGAATGGTGGCGGTTCTTTACACCGATGATCGTCCATATTGGGTTCATTCATTTACTGATGAATACATTTTCGCTGTATTTGATTGGTGCTGAAGTTGAAAGGATTTATGGTAATGCCAGGTTCCTTTTCATCTATATATTCGCTGGTTTCGCTGGAACCCTAGGCAGCTTCATCATGACCCCGAACCTTTCCGCAGGAGCGAGCGGAGCCATTTTTGGCTGTTTTGGGGCACTTCTGTACTTTGGCATCGTCTATCCGAAATTATTCATGCGCTCGATGGGCTCATCGGTGATCGTGTTGATCATCATTAACTTAATATATGGTTTCACCGTTTCGGGAATTGACAATGCAGGGCATATCGGAGGTTTGATCGGAGGGTTTTTGGCTGCTGGAGTGGTACATCTGCCAAAATCCAGGAATATCTTTCGGCAGCTGGCTTTTCTGATCGGGACGGTAATACTGACCTATTCCCTGCTGCAATTTGGTTTCAATCATCAGGAAAGTGCAGCTATCGATGATAATACCATGGCAATGCTGGCCCAAAAGTATATTGATGATGATGAAGAGGATAAGGCGGAAGAGATGCTATTCAAATATGTGGAGTCAAATCCTGATGCACCGCTATCGCTCTTTATGCTCGGAAATTTATCTTTTGATAAAAAGGACATAAACAAGGCCAGGGATTATTATGAAAAAGCGATTGAAAGTAATCCGGATTTGCATGAAGCCCATTACAATCTTGCCTTGGTCTACATGAATCTCGAATCATTCGGTCAAGCTAAAGAGCAAGCTGATAAGGCTATTGAGCTTGCCCCGGATAATAAGTCATACACTAAACTACTGGAAGAAATCGAAAAGCAACTATAACTTTTGACGCAGCATGATTGGGGTACCGTCTTTCAGGGTAAACAAGACAAGTATTTCCCTTTGATTCTTCGCCATAAGCAATAGGGGGATGGTGCTGCCTTGTGGACTCACAGTGGAGCCATCCTCCTTTTTTACTCCCAACACATAATTTTTGTATAGACCTTCCCATAGTTTTCCCACAATTTCTTCCCGTTTGAATTGGGGGAAGGCAGCAAGCCATTGATTTTTCTTTGAAGGCAGATCTGTTAAAGAAATGATTTTGTACTGATCAAGATTAACCTGAAAGGCTTCCCCGGCTTTCTCCAAACCATTTCGAACCGTTTGATCTGTCAAGCCGTCCAGCGTTTTTTTCCACTGAATCTGTTCTTCTGAAAGGGGGCGGTGGAAAAATTGAAAAACCGGTGTCGTTACTGTATAGAGTTTATCTTTACTGAGCTGCTGGGCACTGGTGAAAATGGTGTCACTTGGATGAACCTCGGCATAATGAAACGTTACAGCTTCATAACGCCCACTTTCGGATTCTTTATATTTCGCTTTTTGAGAGAGTTCTTGTTTATTTTGGCGCCAATTTTTTAAAGCTCCAGCCAATTTTCCATTTTTGTATAAAAGCGATACGTCCTGACGTAAGTAAGCAGGCTGATCCAACGTAGAATCCACCCTCCAAGTGATGGTATAGGTGGAATTCCCGGTACCTTTAGGTGTCAGGTTGGTGGAAGCATGTTCAAAATGGAGCGAGGAATCGATGGGAAAAAAAATGATGGTTTCCTCTGTCCGTTTATGATTTGATAAATAAAGGATGACAAAAATGGTGGTTAAAACCAAAAAGACGGTATACTTCAATTGTACTTTCATTTTTCCCCTCCGTTTTCACGCGTGATGAATGGTTTAAAATCATTAAGCTGTTAAATCAAATCAAAGGAGTCCACATTCTTGATATTTCATCATATGAATACAGTTGGACATGTATGAGGGGGATGGGGAAATTATCAAAAGAGGAAATGGGCGCTTGTTACAAAGGTGCTGATTCGATATACTTTCCTAAAGAAAAGAATAAAGAGGTTTACTATGAAAACATATTATGATCTTCAACAATACTTGAAAAGATTTGGTACATTTATCTATATTGGCGATCGCTTAGCCGAGCTTGAACTGATGGAGGTCGAAATAAGGGAACTCCACCGTATGCAGATGATGGATACGAAAGATTATCAAATGGCGATTCTTTTAATCAGGCAGCAATTGTCTCTTGAAAGGGAAAAACAGAAAAAAAATTGATAAAAAAAGGTGAGAATGATGGAAAAGTGGCTGATGGGTGTGGATTTAGGCGGTACAACTACCAAACTGGCTTTAATCAATTTATACGGAGAGATCATTCATAAATGGGAAATCAGCACGGACATCTCCGAAAAGGGAAAATACATTACGATTAACATAGCCAAAGCAATTGATGCGAAGCTCGTGGAACTTAATGAACCGAAGAGTAAGATAGTAGGGATAGGAATGGGTGCTCCCGGTCCTGTGAAATTTGTTAACGGTTCCATATATGAAGCCGTCAATCTTGGCTGGAAGGACTATCCTTTAAAAGATTTATTGGAGGTGGAGACAGCTCTTCCAGCTGTGATCGATAATGATGCCAATATGGCAGCTTTGGGAGAAATGTGGAAAGGTGCCGGTAATGGAGCCAAAGACCTTGTTTGTGTCACTCTCGGAACGGGTGTAGGAGGCGGAATCATCCATAATGGCCAAATCGTCCATGGTACCAGTGGAGCTGCTGGGGAAGTAGGGCATATAACGGTCGTAACGGACGGAGGGGCACCATGCAATTGCGGCAAGACTGGTTGTTTGGAAACGGTTGCTTCGGCAACGGGAATCGTCCGTATGGCTTTAGAAGCCTTGAATGCCGCCGATGAAAAGTCATTGCTTCAGCAGAAAGTAGAAGAGGGAAATACGGTTACTTCCAAACTGTTATTCCAATGCGCTGCAGCAGGTGATCCCTTGTCCAAAGCTGTGGTGGATAAGGTAGGCAATTACTTGGGGCTGGCACTATCACATGTTGGGAATGTCATGAATCCAGATAAAATCGTCATTGGCGGGGGCGTTTCACAAGCGGGAGACATTTTGCTTGATACCGTTCGTTCTGCATTCGAAAAGTATGCATTCAAACGGGTTAGTAAATCAACGAAAATCAGCCTGGCCACTCTAGGCAATGATGCAGGGGTAATAGGTGCAGCCTGGCTCATTAAAAGCCAAATGAATACGTGATTCCATGCTGCCCTCTGGCAATCAGGGTAATAAGAAAAAAAGATGGATCTTCAAAGATAGTTCCCCCCTTTTGAGGGGGAGAACCATGACCCATTATTGAGGCGCTCTGGATCGCAGCTCCAGCGCTTCTTCGATGAGGAGGGACCAGGATTGAAAAGGGTCTTCAAAAAACAGGGATATTCATTGTTTTGGGTCGTATTGATTTCACTTTGGCTTAAAACATATATCGCCTATAAAACAAGTTTTGAGATAGATATTGATAATTGGATCCAGGAGTTCATACTATTCATCAATCCTGTCAGTTTCCTTTTACTTATACTTGGCGTGAATCTATTTTTAAAAGAAAATAGACGAACAGCATATTTATTGATCATGAGTTTTTTCATCACCTTCGTCCTCTTTGCCAATCTTGTTTTTTTTCGCTTTTTCAATGATTTTTTAACCATTCCCGTTCTTTTTCAAACGAGCAATATGAACGACCTTGGAAGCAGTGTACATGAATTGATCAATCCGAGTGATCTATTGTATTTTGCCGATATTCTGTGCTTGATGCTTCTGCTGAAATACAAACCAAAAACATTCCATGAAAGTCGATACAATCCCCAGGACCGTAAATTCTTTTTGTTAATGGCTTTAGGAGTGACATTTTTTAACTTGGCTTTAGCAGAAGCGGCGCGTCCTGAACTCCTGACAAGAACGTTTGACCGCGAAATCCTCGTTAAGAATATCGGTACGTACCATTATCACCTCTATGATGCAATATTACAGACGAAATCATCAGCTCAACGTGCACTTGCTGATGGCAGTGAATTGTCGGAAATTGAAAATTATGTCCGTGCCAATCAAAAAGAAGTTAATGATGAACTTTATGGTCTGGCAAAAGGCAAAAATGTGATTCTTATATCATTGGAATCCACTCAAAGCTTTGTCATCAATAAAACTGTCAACGGGGAAGAAATCACTCCTTTTCTGAACCAATTCATTAAAGATAGCTATTATTTCAATAACTTTTATCACCAAACCGGCCAGGGGAAAACATCCGATTCAGAATTCATTATTGAAAATTCCCTCTATCCTTTAGGTAGAGGTGCAGTATTTTTCACTCATGCCCAAAATGAATACAAAGCCACACCTGAAATCTTAACGGAAAAAGGTTACTATACGGCTTCCTTGCATGCCAATAATAAAAGCTTTTGGAATCGTGACATAATGTACGATTCTCTTGGGTACCAACGGTTTTATGATAGTGATGAATACAAAGTGTCTGAAGGGAATTCCATCAATTGGGGTTTGAATGATAAATCGTTCTTCAAACAATCAATTTCTCACTTGAAGAGGATGCCTGAGCCTTTTTATGCCAAGTTCATAACGTTAACCAATCATTTTCCATTCACTTTGAATGAAGAAGACCGGACATTGGAACCTTACGATTCGAATTCCAAAACATTGAATCAGTATTTCCCGACCGTACGTTATACCGACGAAGCCTTGAAACAGTTTATCGGCGATTTGAAACGTAATGGATTATATGAGGATTCCATCATTGTTCTATACGGAGACCATTATGGAATTTCTGAAAATCACAACTCTGCCATGAGCCAGTTCCTTGGGAAGGAAATTACGCCATTCGAATCCATCCAGCTTCAGCGTGTCCCGCTCATCATACATGTCCCCGGGCAGAAGGGAAAGACGATTTCCACCGTTGCCGGCCAAATTGATGTAAGGCCGACTCTCCTTCATTTATTGGGAATTGAAAATGATGATTATATTGAATTCGGCAAAGATCTATTTTCCGGAGAGAAATTAGAATTCACCGTTCTTCGCGATAGCAGTTTCATCACGAAGGATTACCTCTATACGATGGATACCTGCTATGATAAAAAGACCGGGGCGGCGACTGCAAAGGATTCATGTGAGAAGTATTTGGAAAAGGCAAAGCAGGAGCTTGATTACTCCGACAAAATCATTTACGGGGATTTGCTCCGATTTTATGAGCAGCCTTGAAAAAGGAAACCTGGTGCAATCCAGGTTTTTTCGCTTTTTCACGGAAATCAGTACCCCTTACAATTATGAAACAAGAGACTTCCTGAACATCTTTCTGTTTTTCCCTTCATAAAGATAAAACAATGAAAGGGGCGGAGGCTGAATGAAAGTTGTGAGCAGAAGCGGGGATGATTTGGCATACTACAGTCAATTGTTCCAAATTCCCCGGGTTTTGATTGAGGATGCCAATCCGGCCATTACTGGCGGTGTTTTGCCAAATGGCATCGAAGTACAGATACCTGGATACATTGTTCAGCAAGAGTCCCGGTTAGATATCGATTTTGCTGAAATCGCTTTACAATATCACCTGCCAATCGATGGGATAGTATTATTGAATCAAGATGGACAAAAGCCTTTTTCGGTACCCGTCCGGGTGATGAATCCCGTGATAGTCACCGACATGCCCTACGAATATCAATCACTTCTTGACGATCTTGATGTTCTATCTTGTCATTACCCCTTTATTAAGGTTGAATCGGTCGGAAAGAGTGTGCTGGGAAAAGAACTCCTTGAGGTAAGAATCGGTCAAGGTGAAAAGATCATACATTATAACGGTTCATTCCACGCTAATGAATGGATCACTACTGCGGTTTTGATGAAATGGCTGAATGATTTTCTGCTGGCCGTAACGAATGATCGTACACTTTGCGGAATGGACTGTATGCCGTACTACCGGGATATGTCCATTTCGATGGTTCCAATGGTGAATCCGGATGGAGTCGACCTTGTCCTAAAGGGGGAGGAGGCGGCAGAGGGGAAGGTTGATGTTTTAAAAATAAATAATGGTAATCCTGCCTTTTATGCTTGGAAAGCCAATATCCGCGGTGTAGACCTGAATAACCAATATCCTGCTAACTGGGAGGTTGAAAAGCGCAGAAAGATTCCAAAAGCCCCTGCCCCGAGGGATTTTCCAGGAGAAACCGCGTTATCAGAACCAGAAGCATTGGCCATGAAGGAGCTGGCAATAAGACGGAATTTTGAAAGAGTGCTTGCACTTCACACCCAGGGAAAAGAATTCTATTGGGGATATGAGGGACATGAACCTGAACATTCAGCGAATGTTGCGAGGGAGTTTGAGGAGCGCAGCGGATATCGGGCCGTAAAATACGTTGACAGTCATGCTGGGTATAAAGATTGGTTCATTCAGGAATTCAAACGCAGTGGATTCACAATCGAACTGGGAAAGGGCATAAATCCGCTTCCGCTATCCCATTTGCCTGGTATATATGAAGATTCCGTCAAGATTTTGATGGCAGGGCTATATATGTGATGCATTCCCCCTAAGGAATATACTTCCAAAAAAATATAAGATCATTATCCGCCACATTTTCTCTTTTTTACTTTATAATGAAAGAGAGTAAGGATTCGATTGGTTAATCCTTACTCTCTTTCTAATGTCTCGCTCACATATGCCAGGCGTTTTAGTTTTGAAGTGGGAGGTGTGTGGAGATTAAAGTATCCAAAGCAGCACTTTGTATGCGGCTTTCCATTTGTAAGATGTTGTGTTTCGTCCCATTATTTATCTCCACTATCCTTCTTATCTCGGCTTGTGAGCCTTCCAAGGACCTTAGTAAACCCGTAAATGATTCGGAAAAAGAACACTCCCAATCTAACCAGGAAACTTCAGTAAGCAATTTAAAGGTCCCGACCGCAGAAACGGAAAAAATCGAAGCCATTTTTGGATGGCTGGATTCAAAAACCATTTTATATTCTGTGAAGCGGGATGGTAATGAATTATCCCAGTTGATGGCATGGAATTTGGAAACGAATGAAACTTCCGTTTTCTATCAGCCGGCTTTTGCGTTTTCTGAAGTATCGATCAGTCCGTCTGGTACGCATATTTTGTTGTCGTCCTTTACCTCTTCGGATAAAGCATCAATCACAATACTCGGTAAAACGGGGAATCCACTGTATTCCGTGGCGATCCCAGCCTATGAATTAGCTTATGAGTGGAATTCATTTAAAGATGGCCGGTTGTTTGTATCGAGCTTTTATGAAGATTGGACATACAGCAGTTATGTATTGAATCCAGATGAACAAACTATGGAAACTCTGGACTTTCCGCAGCCCTTTGCTCAATGGGCAAGTGAAAATGACTTGATGTTTTTGGATTGGGACAAAGAAGAACCTGCTTTGACGGCTCCCCTAGAAAAAAAAGCGCTGCATGGGGATGGGGCAGACAGCCTTATGCTCGATGTCATTCACTTTAAAAAAATGAAGCAAGCGCTGATGACGATTCAAGTGGAGACAGAAAAACAAGATCGGGGTACATATGCATTTTATGATCCAACAAACAAGCCGATCCACTCTTTTTCCGTGCCACTATTGAAAAGCTTTTCAGATTGGGTCATTCCATCCTATGATTTCATTGAAAAAAACAAGGAATTCATCACGTTTATTCCTAATGAATCAAAAGATGCGGACCAATATGAGGGAAGGTTTACCTTAACTAAATTAAATTGGGAAAAAGGCACACAAGAAGAATTGATGAAGGACATGGAAAATGAACCATTAAGCTGTTCGCTTGATGGCAACTTCTGCTTATATGGATATCAATTTGAGAAAATCATTGATATGAAAACCCATCAAATACAAAGATTGTTCAAACAAACATGATAACCTAAAACAAAAGCTCGCCGGATGGCGAGCTTTTTTCTTCAATGGGCAACAGGAAAACCGCTGTTGATGACTGTCATGACAGTGAACCAGCCAAACACGACTGCACTGCCGGCTGCAAAAATGAATCCTAAGAAGTTTCTCTTTTTTAATGAGGTAAACACAGCTGCTACTCCTAATATAGCCACAAGTCCGAAAACAACCATTAATATCATGTCAAAACCCCCTTTTTTCGTAATGAATACCTAATCCCTAATAATATACCCAGAGAATAAAGCAACTACCAAAAATATGTAGAAAAGATTGCATTTGTTAATATCTTAATATTTTTTCAATTATTTGTCGAGGTTTAATAGGTGACACTTCTATGACTTGAGTAAACTGGATTAACATTAGCAGCTTAATTAGTGTAAGATAAAGATAGAAAATCATATTGGAGTTGATGGAAATGAAATGGACACAAATGCCTCTAGGCCCGCTGCAAACGAATTGTTATGTAGTTTCCGATGGACAGGATTGCATCATTTTCGATCCGGGTGAAGAGCCACAGAAAATCATACAATACATACAAACAAAAAATTTAAAGCCTTTAGCGATTTTATTGACACATGCACATTTTGACCATATCGGTGCTCTGGATGCTATTCGGGACCATTATGGAATCCCTGCATATATTCATGAAAAAGAGGCCAAGTGGCTACTTGATCCCGCATTGAATGGTTCTCAAAACTGGTTCCCTGAAAGTCCAATGCGAATGAAGCCTGCTGATCACATCTTGGCAAATGAGCAAGAGCTTACTATTGGAGGATTCACTTTCGAAGTATTCGAAACCCCTGGACACTCACCAGGGAGCGTTTCGTATTATGTGAAGGACGAACGTCTCCTCTTTTCTGGGGACGTCCTGTTCCAAGGAAGCGTTGGCAGAACCGATTTAATAGGCGGAAGCGAGTCAGTGCTCTTAAATAGCATTGAAAAGAAGCTGCTGACACTTTCTGATGATGCTATCGTTTTTCCAGGTCATGGCCCTGTCACGACGATTCTGGATGAAAAGAATACTAATCCCTTTTTGAGATAATTACTTTTTCAGGTGCCGCTATGGCACCTGTTTTTTTAAGTTCTTAATTATGTGAAAATATTGAAATGGGTCAATTCCGGAACTATACTGAATATAAAAAACAGGGTCTTCCCCAATGTGCATTTTTGAACCTCCCCTGAAGTAATATTATTAAATTCATTTAGTGGATGCACTGTTATAACTGCGAGATAAAAATTTGGACATTTTGTGAACTTTAAATTTGTTTTCTGTATGAATGTCGTTAAAAAAACTTATTTACTGTGTTTTATAATAAGATTGAAAAATCATGGAAACGGAGGCTATTGTGTTGAAAAATCATTTAAAGGAATTGATTGCAGGAAGCCCGCAAAAAAGAATCTCCTATAATGACTATATGGATGCTGTTTTATATACGCCGAATATAGGCTACTATGCATGCGCAAAAGAGAAGATTGGCCCAAGAGGGGATTTTTATACGTCTGGCAATGTGGGCGATGCATTTGGGAGATCACTGGCGAGATGGTTCGTATATTTGATAAAAAGATGCGGAGTTTCACCAAGAATCATCGAGGTCGGCGCAGGGGACGGTAAACTGGCGTATGACATCCTCGTTTACATAAAAGAAACGGAACCGCAGATATGGGACTCTTTGACTTATATTCTTGTGGATGGCAGTCCATTTCATAGAAAGATTCAGCACAAACGTTTAGGGATATTCAAACAGGCAGTTTCTGCTGCCAGTATAGAAAAATGGACGAATGTAAATGGAATCGTCTTTTCAAACGAACTTTTCGACGCGTTGCCTGTGTATGTCATTGAAAAGTATAAGGGAGCCTTGGTAGAGGTATTCGTCACTGAAAAGGAAGGTGATTTGGTAGAAGAGAGAGAACCTTTGGACAACCCTGACATTCTTTCTTACCTTACTGAACGAAAAATCACCTTACATGAAAAACAACGATACGAAGTTCCGCTAAACATGATCCGTGAATATGAGAAGATCGTTTCCTGTATCGAATCGGGTATTCTCCTTACAATTGATTATGGCTATACCGATAAGGAATGGAAGGAGCCAGCTCATCTTCAAGGGAGCTTGAGGGGCTATTATCGGCATCAAATGATTAAAGATGCACTTATGTATCCTGGTGATATGGATCTGACGACACATATCCATTTTGACACATTAATCGAGATTGGAAAAAGAAAGGATCTTTCCAATCGAGGGCTTTTTCTTCAAAATGAATTCTTGCTTAAAGCCGGGATACTAGAGGAATTGAAGGACCATCAAGGAACTGATCCATTCTCGAAAACGGCAAAGCGTAATCGGGCAATCCGGGGGCTAATCGTTCCTGGGGGATTTAGTGAACATTTCAAAGTGTTGCTTCAATCGAAGAATTTAGCAGATGATGTAAGGATCTTTCCTGAATGGTGACAAGTAAAAACCCATGAATCAAAATTCATGGGTTATGTAATATTGCTTGTTCTTAATGTGCAGCACCCGGAGTCATCATAAATACGCTCCAGTAGGAAAATCCTGCAAAGAAAACGGTAAGATAGGCGCCGAAAACATAAATATACATGCGCTCAGATAATTTCAAATAACTTAAAAGTACAAAAAAGATCGTTTGTGCAATGAAAAGCAAAGACGTTTGATGCATATGGCCAAGATAAAAGAAAATGGCCATAATTCCTGTCCAAAATCCACATACTCTGAACATGCGTTCCATCCGAATCCCTCCTTATGTCTAGTCGTGTACATTCTAAATAATTATAAATGAAATTGTAAGGTAATGTAAAGGATGCCTTTTGTTTCTATGTGAGAACCGAAGCCTGGTATGAGCATGCTGCACAATTGGACATCATATTTTCTATTTCCACAATATTGACATTCTCAAACAAGGCTTCGAACATACCTTTTAAAAATGAATTATGCATGGAGCAGATTGTTCCTGGCTCGACTTCAGTAACTTCCTTAAACGGGCAATTGAAGATACGGAAGGATATTTTATTTTCTTCTTCGCTTGCTTGTATTTCGGGAGATAACCCTGCAATGGTAGCCGCATTTTTAAGCATGTTGACTTTTTCCGCAAAAGCAAGCCGATCTACCGATGTCGAGTTCAGGGCTAGTTGCTGATTGATCAATTCCTCCCCGAATACTTTTCCCGTTTCATAAAGAGCCTGTTTTCCTTGTTCCCCTAATGTCATCATCGACTGGACGGCAATCTTTGCAAGCAGCTGATAATTCCTATATGGAAAATGAAGCTGTATGACTTTGTCAGATAATCGATAAAGTCTGCTTGGGCGACCGCCTTTCCCGGTCTTTCGGGAATTTGAGGTCAACATATCGATATCCTCAAGTTTTGACAAATGTAGACGGGCAACATTTGGATGGATGTTGAATGAATCGGCGATTTCCTGTACCGATACATCACCATGGTTGTTCACTATATGCTGATATATATAATATCTGGTGGGATCAGCTAACACGTTTGTTATTTTTAACGTTTGTTCCATTACACCCTCCTGCTATTCCATAGTTTACCTATGTCCATTATAATGCAGGCAGGAAAAAATGGAATAAGAGAAAGGGTAAACACTCTTTAGTTTAAAAAACGTTCACATTTAAAACGGTTTTATAAAGCAAAAATGTATACATTAATTATACAAATGTTATACAATGATTGTATATACTATAAATGTATACAAAATGTGAACGGGGAGTGATTAGTATGCCACAGTTAACTTTCTTTTCGTATCCAAGTTGTACATCTTGCCGCAAAACAAAAAAATGGTTAATCGCCAATCAAGTTTCCTTCGATGAGCGACATTTATTCAGAGAGACTCCAACTGTAGCAGAGTTGAAAAGAATTCTTGAATTGACATCGGAAGGACTTGATGAAGTCTTGGCGACAAGGAGTGAAGCATACAAAGACTTACAAGTTAATATTGACGAAATGATGCTTTTTGATGTCATCCAATTATTAACAAAAGAACCGAAGTTATTAAGAAGGCCTATTCTCATAGACGGGGAAAAACTGGTCATTGGCCATAACGTAGATGCATTAAGAAATTTGGTTTCCCGGAGGCCTGATTTGAAAATGAGCATGTGAGGTGATTCTCGAAGTTTTTTCGGGAATTTTTTTTATTCTAAAGCAGGAATTTGTCGTGGATTGTCGAATCAATACAACAAGAAACATAGGAGGTGATGAATGAATTGATATCGATTGAAAAGACCGCAGAAAAAATACTAACCCGTGCCATCGTGGAGTCGGCATCGGATATCCACATTTTTTTTCGCGGAGAGGGGCCTCTCATCCAATACAGGATAGACAATAAGCTTGTTCCCCAGGAAACATTATCATTCTTTGAAGCTGAAAGGCTGATCGCTCATTTGAAGTTCCTTGCCTCGATGGATATAGGGGAGAAAAGGAGGCCCCAGAGTGGCGCCATCACTATCAATTTGGCTAACCAGGTGGTCGGACTCCGCCTTTCCACTTTACCCACTGCCCATCTCGAAAGTTTGGTCATCCGCTTAATACCCCAACAGAATATCCTTCCTTTAGAACAGTTATCCTTATTTCCAAACACCGTTCAAAAATTGATTGCACTCCTGAAGCATTCCCATGGCATGCTCATATTTACCGGCCCGACCGGCAGTGGGAAAACCACGACATTATATTCCCTGCTTCACCACGCCCATGTGATGATCAATCGAAATATCATTACACTTGAAGACCCCATTGAAAATGTATCCGAAAAGGTATTGCAAGTCCAAATCAATGAAAAGGCGGGCATTACGTATTCCGTCGGCCTAAAAGCTGTTCTGAGGCATGACCCGGACGTGATCATGGTTGGGGAAGTCAGGGATGCAGAAACTGCCAAAATCGCAGTCCGTGCCGCATTAACCGGTCATTTGATACTAACGACCATGCATACGAGGGATGCCCAGGGCGCCATCTCCAGATTACTGGAATTTGGTGTCAGCTTACTTGAGGTTGAACAGACTTTGATTGGCGTGACAGCGCAGCGGCTGGTTGAATTGCGATGTCTTCCGTGTAAAGGGGACTGTGCTTTAGCTTGCAAAATGACTGCGAGGAATAAAAGGGCAAGTGTATATGAATTGCTATATGGAAAAAGTCTGGCTGAAGTTCTCCGGATAATGGGAGATGAAAAAGGAAAGGCAACGGTCAGCTACCGCAAATTAAAGGATGAAATCGGAAAAGCGGTTGCGATGGGCTATGTGGATGCTCAGGAATATGAACGGCTGGTATACCATGAAACCAAAAAGTAAATGGAAGGTAAAAGAGCAGGCGGTCTTTATTTCGAAGCTAGGTGAATTATTGAATCATGGTTATCCTTTGGCGGAAGCTTTACATTTTCTTGAATTTCAGGAATCAAAGAAAAAAGCGGAAGACTTCACTCAGGCTATAGCTGATTTAAGGAACGGCTACCCGTTGCACATGGTGCTGACCCATCTTAATTTTCATCCGCAGCTTGTAAGTTATATATTTTATGGAGAACAATATGGCGACCTGGAACGGTCGTTGAAAGAAGGAGGGCGATATTGGAAGAAAAGAATCGAGGATATGGATAAAGTAAAAAAGTTAATGATGTATCCCGTATTCTTAGTCTTTTTTGTAAGCATCGTTTTTTATATTCTTCAGAGTGTTCTCCTTCCCAAATTCCAGACCATCTATTTCACCATGGATGTCGATCAGCATATTCTCTTAAGATTAATGTCAGCCTCCACGTTCATTCTTCCAGCACTCCCCTTCTTATTACTCGGATTGCTCCTATTCTTGTATGCACTCAAACGGTTTTGGTTCAATGGATTATGCCCATTAAGGCAGCGAAGGATATTGATGGGGATTCCGATATTCGGGACGTTCATCAAATTATACGAAACTTATTTTTTTGCAAGCCAATTCAGTGGCTTGCTTTCCGGAGGGCTGTCGATTAACGATAGCATCAAATTATTCTCGATAAATCAACAGCAGCCTTTTTACCAAAAACTTTGCAATATCATCAAAGATGATCTGATCGAGGGCAGATCACTTGAAATGATTTTTCGGGAGCTCCCATATTTTGATGGGAATTTACCGGTGGTCGCTGCAAATGGTCAAAAATACGGCAGACTTGATGCCGAGTTACTTCATTACAGTCGTTTTATACTGGAGAAAATTGAAGAGAGAATGAATGCAATCTTGAAAATCATTCAGCCTTTAATGTTTTCACTGATAGGTCTTTTGATCGTGTCCATTTATTTGGCGGTTTTGCTGCCGATGTTCTCACTGCTCGAAGGTTTATAGGATTTCATTTTTGTATTCCGGAGGTGAAAGTGCCCGAAGGTCATCTGGTATTCAGATGCTTCAGGAGCATGATGATATGTTGAAGAAAGTGATGAATGAACGTGGTTTTACACTAATTGAAATGCTTATTGTTTTACTGGTGATATCCATCCTTTTGATTATAACAATCCCCAATATCACGAAAAACCAATCCACAATCCAGTCTAAAGGATGTGAAGCTTTCGTGAAGATGGCCCAAGCACAGGTGCAGGCTTATGAAATCGATAATGCTAAACTGCCCGGAAGTATCGATGAATTGGAAAGTCAAGGCTATCTCAAACAGACTTCCTGCCCAAATGGGGATGAAATTAGTTTGGATAGTAAAGGAAAGATAACGGTCGTTGAGTAGGAGAGAAGTGAATATACGGCATTCCGATGGTGGGTACACACTATCTGAAACCCTTATTGTCCTCGCTATTTTTGTACTCCTTATTTCCATCGGTCCTAATTTATATCCCAGCTTCACTAAAGGAATGGAAAATAGGCTATTTCTTTCTCAATTCCATGAAGATCTTTTCTATGCTCAACAGTATGCCATCAGTCATGAGAGCTTGATTTACCTCCACATTGATAATACCAAAAAGGTTTATACCGTTTCGTCTTATAAGGAGGGGATCGTTTTAGAAAGAAGCATACCAGAGGATATACAGTTTTTAAGCGGCACTTTGGGGTACAGCTTCCATTTTAATCAATATGGAAATGCTTCCAAAGCCGGAACGATTATGATTGACACGTCAAAGGGAAAGTACAAGCTAGTGCTCAATATCGGTAAAGGGAGGTTCCGGATTGAGAAATTGTAAAGGGTACGTCTACCTTGAACTGATGGCTGCATTTTCCGTTTGTATATTACTGGTCCTTGCCATTTTACCAATGCTTGAAGAGGTATTGACGCATCGGAAAGATATTTCCGTAAGGACAGAAGCCCACCATTTATTATATGAAAGGTTGACGGCGTTCATGGATGGGGAGATTCAGGCAGTTGGTCAGGAGATCATTTACAAAAAAAGAAGCTTTGAATTGGTTTGGAAGGACCATGGGGATTTCCCGGGAATGATTGAAGGGTGTGTACGCTATGAAGATGAAACGGGTAATTGGGAATCCATTTGTGATGCTGCAAAAAAATGATGGCTTTACGATGATCGAATTGCTTTTTTCTTTATTGATTTTAATGACGACGTCGCTTTTTGTTCTGCAGCTCTTCTCAATCATTCACACCCAGATGAGGTCCGTTGATAAATTGCATCCTAAAGAGTGGGAGGTCTTTACCATGCAAATGAAGCAGGAGGTCCGGAGTTCCAAAGCTCAAGATGTAATGGGAAATAAATTATATTTGCTTTCAGGTGAACAATTATCATCGCTGGAACAATATGAAGATAAGGTACGAAGACGAGTGGATGGTATGGGGCATGAGGTCATCTTGCAGAACATTTCGGAATTCCGGGTCGATAAGGATGGAAGTGTCATTGTTATAAATATAACGGATAAAGCAGGGACTACTTTCAGTCGAAGATTTCATCCCTTCTTTAGGAATGATACGAAAGTCGATGAATAATCAAAAAGGAGTCGTTTTCCCGATGGTCATGATTGTGGCGAGTGTTTTCATCATGTTCACGATACTAATGATCGACCAGTTTATCATTGATAAAAAGTTTTATAAAGAAGTGGAAGAGTCGCTTGTGGCCGACCATCTTGTCCATCTAGCCATCAAGGATGTGACGGCAGAGTGGGGCGAAGAAATCCCGAAAATCATCCAGGGGAAAAAATCATATCCCAATGGTGTGGTGCGATATTCCTTAATGAAGCAAGAAGGTCCTTACGTCTATATCGAGTTTTCTTCCAAAACTAAAAATGACCGAGAAGGAAGGGTCATCATTCAATACGATAAAGAAGCGGGGGAAGTGAAAGAATGGTTGGAGAAGCAAGCTATGTAATACCAAAACAACAGGTTCACGTGTTCAGGGAGCAAGGGAAGGAATAAAAAAAGCGTAAACCGGAAATACTTTGCGTAGGGTGATGATTTTATATGTCTACAAACGCTTATATTAAATATCTGACGCAGCAGCTTGTCGAGTATTTCAATCTGACGAAAAAAGAACGAAAAGAAAAACGCCGTCACAGAAAAGAGGATAAAAACCATGGTATGTCCCATTGGTTTGGCATTGTCCCTTTTGCTTTGTCGATGTTTGTAAGGAAAACGATCAAAAAGTAAAACAGATGTCCTGAACTTTGGACATCTGTTTTTTTGTTCTTTACTTATCCCAACGCACTATCTGAAAGGTAAAATAATCCTCCGTTGATGATGGATATTCTGATGTTGGGTTCATATTGTGCTTTTAGTGCTTCTTTTTCGGTATAATAGCTCTCACTTTTTTCGTCCATATCCTTGTAAAAATGCTCCAATAAATTCAAGTCATTCTGCCAGCGCAGCATTGCCTCCTCCGCCCAGGAATGGTCATCATCCTCGAAACTGGTTCTGATGTATGTATCCAGTCTTGCCAATCCACTCTTGGGCATGATGAGAGGTGAAAGCGTAAAGGAGTAATCCGGTATTTTCGGGGTGACGTTAATCGGTAAAACCCGATGGTGAAACCCTTCCATTATTTCACCCGAGATTAAATTCAATCCGATTGACATGAAAGTATCTTTTTTGCGGTCGCATTGATACGATATTTTCACATTCAAGGTCAGCCAAGGAAACAAAGGATTATTTCTGCCTTTTGATGGAGGCGTATTCTCAAAAAGTCTAGTATACCCTGCCAGCTTTTTGGTTGATTGAATAATCTGGTGAAGGCGAGGGGAGCCAAAATGAATCATTTCTCCCTTTAAATCGGATGGAGCTTGTTCTGGGTCGGTAATGAATGTGATCTGTGCCGGGTTCGGAACACCTCCTGTTTTTTCTAGATAATGCCAATAAAAGGGTCTGTTCATTAATTCCTTATCCATTTCAATCGTCAATTGCACTGTAAGGTGTGTTGGTGCATTATCCAGTATTTCACAATCGTTGGCTTTAAAGAAAGTGATTAAAAAATCATGAATTTCCCGTTGCTGCATGAACCTCACCTTCCTTCATTGATTGAGCGAATTGGATCAATGATGAAAAATTATCCATCTTGATTTTCATTTCGCCCTCTGTTTTGGACTCGCCGACTACATCAATTAAATATTCTTCAATGTTGTTAATATCCAGTTTGGTTAGAATATCATCCAATTCACCGATTACTTTTTCAAATAAATTTATTTTTTCGTATAGTAACTTCAGTATATGTTCTTCAACTGTATTTTTCGTGGCAAAGTTATAAATCATCACATCTTCTTCCTGACCAAGGCGGTGGATCCGTCCAATTCTCTGTTCAAGCCTCATTGGGTTCCATGGCAGGTCAAAATTAATCAAGTGATGGCAAAACTGAAGGTTTATCCCTTCCCCGCCAGCTTCTGTTGCGATTAATACCTGAATATTCTTTTGGAATAATTCTCGCATCCAGTCTTTCTTTCCGCGCTTAAAACCGCCCCGGAAAGGAACAGAAGAAATTCCATTCTGCTGTAGGTACCATTGGAGATATAGTTGAGTCGCCCTATATTCCGTAAAGATAATTACTTTGTCATCAATTTTCTTGATCAGTTCCAAAGCTTTTTCAGCCTTTGAGTTCTGGACCGTTTCATTCACTTTAGTAAATAAATCATCAAGCTTTGCCAAAAAATCAGGGGAAGGCTGATCGTATTTATCTCTCATATTCTTTAATGTATAAAAGACAGCCTCTCTGCTGCTGCATGCTTCCCTTTGGAGAGTGAGAGCCGAAAAGGCGCTTCCTTTTGATCCATCCGAAATTGGCTTGAATTTGGAAACAGCATCATACAATGCTTGTTCCGTTGGAGAAAATTCAATGGTGATGGTTTCCACATGCCGTTTTGTCCATTCAATGCCAGTATCGGCCCGCCGGTTTCGAATCATGACAGTGTTGACCAGTTCCTTTAGGTGTTCATCTTCAGTTATGTTCCGGCCTTTCCCTTTATACTTTTCCGAAAAGAGTGAGGCATTTCCCAAGTGGCCCGGTTTCAATAACGAAACGAGGTGGAATATCTCCTCGACTTTATTTTGAATCGGAGTGGCTGTCAGGAGTAAACAAAATTTCTTTTTCAGATTTTGGACGAATTCATAGTTCTTCGTCTTATTATTTTTAAGTTTATGAGCTTCATCAATAATGATGAAATCATATTCCTGAGTAAAGATGATATCTCGATGTGGAGCGCGTTTCGCTGTATCAATGGATGAAATGACCACATCACAGGAGTCCCAGACATAACTTTTTCTCTGAACGACTGCCGGAATATGAAACTTGGTATTCAATTCAAATGCCCATTGTGTGACAAGGGAAGCCGGAACAAGGATCAATACTTTTTTTACAAGTCCCCTAATCATATACTCTTTTAGGATCAAGCCTGCTTCAATTGTTTTTCCCAGCCCTACCTCATCAGCCAAAATAGCTTTTCCATTCATCTTTTCCACTACTTGCTTCGCCGCTTCCAATTGATGGGGAAGCGGGGTTAACTGAGGAAGGTGCTTGGGCGCCTGTAAACCTTCAAAATCAGGGATGATAAGATTTTCCTCCATTTGAACCGCCAACTTATAAAGTTCCCAATTTCCCCATGGACCGTCATTTTCCATCTTTTGCAGAAACTCGTCATTCCATTCAGAATTGAAGGATATATTGATTTTCATAGAAATAACTCCCTCTTAAATCATAATTTCCTTAATATAAGGTCAAAATCCGAACATTTCATATGTGAAGTAAGATAAATATTTCTCTTCAAAAGTTATTGCAGAGATAAGTTTCTTAGGGTAGGATATAAGTATATTTAGAAAATTCCAATTTCCAAACGCTGCAAAGAATGTTTGTACATCGATTTTGCAGTTCGCGTTTTCTTAGTATGGGCTATATGCTCCTAATTTATCCAAGATTACCGAGGAGATCAGTTAAACGGTTTCTGAAGTTTTAGGAGAATTGGCAGAGAATGCATTCCATTTATGTTCAAAGGTTTTACCGATGCTGGGGGCTTATTCGCTTCCTTTCAATGGTAGACCATTTATATGCGGGTGAAGATAAGGGGAGAGACTACGGATGTAGCGCCGAAGGAGCAAACTTAGCAGTGAATCTCTCAGGCAAAAGAACTCTTATTGGACGCAACTCTGGAGAGCGCCGCCCGTTATGGGACGCGGCCACCAAAGGGGAAAACCTATTACATAGGTAAACTTTCAGGTTTCAGGACAGAGAAAAAGCTCAAACGGGCTTTCTCTGTCCTTTTTTGTGCTTTTTTCACATCATGAATCAGGATGTATCTGATGCGTAATGACAAGAAGCTTTTGATAATGAAGCCAATTAATTTTTTAAAAAATCTGAAGGGGGTCATTTTTTGACCAATTTAAAAAGAACACCACTATTTGAGGTTTATCGTGAATACGGAGGTAAAACGATTGATTTTGGCGGCTGGGAACTTCCTGTCCAATTTTCGGGTATAAAGGATGAACATGAAGCCGTACGGACAAAAGCGGGGTTATTCGATGTTTCCCATATGGGGGAAGTCGATGTTAAGGGGCCTGGGAGCCTTTCCTTTTTACAGAAGATGCTGACCAATGATATATCAAAGCTGCAACAAGGCGGTGCCCAATATACCGCCATGTGTTATGAAAACGGAGGCACGGTTGATGATCTTATCGTGTATAAAAGGGCTGAGGACGACTATCTGCTCGTGGTCAATGCAGCGAATACAGAAAAAGATTTCAATTGGCTGCAAGCTAATTTAACGGAAGATGCCCAAATTACGAATGTATCCAGTGACTATACACAGCTGGCACTTCAAGGACCAGCTGCAGAGAAGATATTACAAAAACTATCAGGAAGTACTGACTTAAGTGAAATTGGATTTTTCAGGTTCAAGGATCATGTCATGATTAACGGTATCTCCACTCTGGTATCCCGTACTGGATACACTGGTGAAGATGGTTTTGAGATATATAGCGACAGTAAAAATGGCCCTGCCCTTTGGAAGGCGATTATGGATGCCGGTAAGGAAGAGGGGGTTCAGCCGATTGGTTTAGGTGCTCGTGATACCCTCCGTTTTGAAGCGAAACTGCCGCTGTATGGGCAGGAGCTTTCAGCGGACATCACCCCGATAGAAGCCGGGATTGGTTTTGCAGTAAAAGTGGATAAGGAAGTTGATTTTTTCGGGAAAGCCGTACTTGCTGAGCAAAAGGAGAAAGGGGCTCCCCGCAAGCTTGTGGGAATTGAAATGATTGACCGTGGCATTCCACGTCATGGGTATAAGGTCTACAGCGGTGATGAAGTCATTGGCGAGGTCACGACTGGTACCCAATCGCCAACATTGAAGAAAAACGTTGGATTGGTACTTATCGATAAGGAATTTTCGGTTCTGGATGCGGAGGTCGAAGTGGAAATCCGTTCCAAACGTTTGAAAGCCGTTATAATACAAACACCTTTTTATAAAAAACCACGTAAATAGAGGGGAATGGTCATTAGATGAAACATCGTTATTTACCCATGACAGAGCAAGATAAACAAGAAATGCTGGAAGCGATAGGGGTATCAACTGCTGAAGAACTTTTCAATGATATCCCTGAAAGCGTTCGTTTTCAAGGAGAATACGATATCAAGCCTGCTAAATCGGAACCTGCATTAATGAAAGAATTATCAAGGCTTGCTGCAAAGAATGCGGACCTTAAAAATTATGCTTCCTTCCTTGGTGCGGGTGTCTATGACCATTACGCCCCGGTCATCGTCGATCATGTTCTTTCCCGTTCTGAGTTTTATACGGCTTATACACCGTATCAGCCTGAAATTTCACAGGGCGAGCTTCAAGCAATCTTTGAATATCAAACGATGATATGTGAATTGACGGGCATGGATGTGGCTAACTCCTCCATGTATGACGGCGGGACGGCGCTGGCTGAAGCAGCAATGCTTGCTTCAGGACAGACAAGGCGGAAGAAGATTCTCATTTCAGGAACCGTTCATCCTGAATCAAGAGAAGTTGTGAAGACATATGCGAAAGGGCAACGCGTGGAAGTGATCGAAATTCCCCATAAAGACGGTGTGACTGACTTAGCTGCTTTAAGTGAATTGGCGAATGATGACATTGCAGGAGTGATCGTGCAATATCCGAACTTTTTTGGCCGGATCGAGCCATTGAAAGAAATGGAAGAAATCATTCATGGCGTCAAGTCCATGTTTATCGTTTCCAGTAATCCGCTTGCATTGGGAGCTTTGACATCCCCTGGTGCACTCGGTGCAGATATCGTAACGGGGGATGCTCAGCCATTCGGCATTCCAGCGGCATTCGGTGGACCTCATTGTGGATATTTTGCGGTTACTAATAAATTTGTACGGAAAGTTCCGGGCAGACTCGTCGGTCAGACGGTTGATGAAAATGGAAAAAGAGGGTTTGTACTGACGCTTCAAGCTCGTGAACAGCACATTCGCCGTGACAAAGCCACATCCAACATATGTTCCAATCAAGCTTTGAATGCCTTGGCAGCTTCTGTTGCAATGACCGCGCTTGGGAAAAAGGGTGTCAAAGAAATGGCCGTGCAAAATATTCAAAAAGCACATTATGCGAAAAAAGCAATTATGGCAAAAGGGGTGGAAGTGATATTCGACGGTCCTTCGTTTAATGAATTTGTCATTAAACTGCCTGCTCCGTTTTCAGAAATCAATAAAAACCTTTTTGAAAAAGGGATGATCGGCGGCTTCGATTTAGGTACGGTTTATCCTGAATTGAAAGACCATATGCTGGTTGCGGTAACTGAACTAAGAACAAAAGAAGAAATTGATGCACTTGCGCAGGAATTGGGGGATCAACATGAATAATCAAGATCAATCACTCATTTTTGAAATCAGTACTTCCGGCCGGATCGGGTACAGTCTGCCAGAAATGGATGTTGCAACTATTCCGCTCGAAGAAATTCTTCCTGCCGACTACATCCGTGAAGAAGAGGCAAAGCTTCCTGAGGTGTCCGAACTGGATATCATGCGTCACTATACTGCACTTTCCAAACGGAATCATGGGGTGGATTCGGGTTTTTATCCACTGGGTTCATGCACGATGAAATATAATCCGAAAATAAATGAAAATGTGGCACGCTTTAACGGTTTTGCCCATATCCATCCATATCAAGATCCCGCTACTGTACAAGGAGCATTGGGACTATTATTTGATTTGCAGGAACACTTAACGGAAATCACCGGGATGGACCAAGTGACATTACAGCCTGCAGCAGGTGCCCACGGTGAATGGACAGGATTGATGATGATTCGCGCTTTTCACGAAGCGAATGGAGATACAGAACGGACGAAAGTGATTGTACCTGATTCGGCCCATGGTACTAATCCTGCCTCTGCCACTGTTGCCGGACTAGAAACGATTACAGTGAAGTCCGATGAAAATGGGTTAGTCGACCTTGAAGATTTAAAACGTGTTGTCGGACCTGATACGGCGGCCTTGATGCTGACGAACCCCAATACATTGGGATTGTTTGAAGAAAATATTTTGGAAATGGCACAACTTGTCCATGACGCAGGTGGGAAGCTTTATTATGATGGAGCCAATCTGAATGCAGTCCTATCAAAAGCACGACCGGGTGACATGGGCTTTGATGTGGTTCATTTAAATCTCCATAAAACATTCACAGGCCCGCATGGAGGCGGCGGCCCGGGTTCTGGTCCTGTAGGTGTGAAGTCCGACTTGATTCCATACTTGCCTAAACCTCTTATAGTCAAGCAAGGTGAGCAATTCGTCCTTGATTATGATCGTCCGCAATCCATTGGTAGGGTGAAACCATATTATGGTAATTTCGGAATAAACGTGAGGGCATATACGTACATCCGTTCAATGGGTCCTGATGGCCTTAAAGCCGTCACAGAGAACGCGGTCATCAATGCCAATTATATGATGCGCAAGTTGGAACCTTATTTTGACTTACCATATAATCGTCATTGTAAACATGAATTCGTATTAAGCGGACGCCGGCAAAAGAAATTGGGGGTAAGGACTCTCGATATAGCTAAAAGATTGCTGGATTTCGGGTATCATCCTCCAACCATTTACTTCCCGTTGAACGTGGAAGAAGGAATGATGATTGAACCGACTGAAACCGAGTCAAAAGAAACGCTGGATGCGTTCATCGATGCGATGATCCAGATTGCCAAGGAAGCGGAAGAAACTCCGGAAATCGTTCAGGAAGCTCCGCATACAACCGTTATAAAGCGGCTTGATGAAACTCTTGCTGCCAGAAAACCCGTTTTGCGTTATCAAGCCTAGATTAGTAGCTTACACGAAAAAAATCCCTGCCTTCCGGCGGGGATTTTTCATGTTTATGTAAGATTCCATTAAAGTCCAACAGTTGACTTTCTTTTACTTGAGCTATGGAATTAAAAAGAGCCCATGCCGAGATGGGGTCTTATTTCTTTGCTTTGATTTTCCCGGTCCACATCTTGAAACCGCCCTTTAAGTGAAAAAGTTCCCTGTAGCCCTTTTTGTATAGCATGGCTGCAGCTCTGCCGCTGATGATTTCGCTTTGAGCATACAAATATACAGGCTTGTCCGGCCTAATTTCGACCAAGCGGGTTTTCATTTGAGTCATAGGGATGTTTCTTGCGCCTAAGATATGACCATTTTCGAAATCATTCGGTTCCCGCACATCGATTAGCTGCACTTTTCTGTAGTTGGCGATAAATTCGTCCTGTGTTAGTGTTTTAACGATTTTACGCTGGCGGTACCAATTAAAAAGTGAATACGCAATAACCACTCCTAGGATGATGAGCAGTGTATATAATATTTCCAAACATAAAAACTCCCTTCTACCTTAACGAATACAGACAATCTTTATTATATAATTGCTTTACCCAATAATCAAAAAGAATTTTCATCAAATTCTTCATGACTTGATAGCACTTTCTTTTTTAGAGTGTTAAAGTCTGTTAAACTACTACATGTGAGTTTTTTGTGGGGGATTGAAAAACGTCTATCGAAACGAGGGGTAAGGATGACTAAAGAAAAATGGGGTTTTATAGATTCGGGGTATTGTTCACCGGCTTTTAATATGGCGCTGGACGAAGCCCTGTTAAACTGGCAAAGCAAAGGGGAAATTCCGCCGATCATACGCTTTTACGGCTGGGATCCAGCGACATTGTCGATCGGTTATTTTCAAAAGGCAGAAGCGGAGATTGATCTGGAAGAGGTCAAAAGGCAGGGCCTTGGTTTTGTTCGCAGGCCGACAGGAGGACGAGCGGTACTGCACGAACATGAATTGACTTATAGTGTAATCGTTCCAGAATCCTATCCGGGAATGCCAACCACCGTTACTGAAGCTTATCGTGTCATTTCTGAAGGAATATTGATGGGGTTCAGGAATCTTGGATTGGATGCTTATTTTGCCGTGCCTCGAAGCGAACAGGAAAAAGCGGCTTTAAAATCGCCCAGGTCTTCCGTCTGCTTTGATGCACCTAGCTGGTATGAACTGGTCGTTGAGGGCAGGAAGGTCGCTGGCAGCGCTCAAACCAGGCAAAAAGGCGTCATCCTTCAGCACGGGTCCATTTTGCTTGAGCTTGATGATGATAAGCTCTTTAGCGTATTTAAATTCTCAAATGACAGGGTTAAAGAGAGAATGCAAAAAAACTTAAAAAACAAAGCTGTGGCCATGAATGACATTGCCGGGAGAAAGATAACCATCCCTGAAGCGAAAGAAGCTTTCGAAAAAGGTTTTGCCGAAGGACTTTCGGTCGATTTAGAGCCATATGTCCTCACCGAAAAGCAATTGCTGGAAGTGAAGGCCATTGCAGAAAGCAAATATGAAAGCGATGAATGGAATTTCATGAGATAGAGGAAGCATAATTAGAGTGGATAATAAAAAGTTTTTTCAGATTTGTTTGACCGAATAACACATCCCTTGCAGGGATAAGCCCTAAAAGGGATGGGGAAAAAGCAAGGTCCAAATTAATTGAAATCTGATGAAAAATTATTGTAAATCGACATTTTCCTCCCTTTTGCTAACTATATTAATTGATTTAACGTTTGACAAAATTAAAAGTTATTCAAAACAAACACAATATATAGTAGTTGAAATATTTAATGCGACACTATATGTTGATTTTTGAGTTTCGCTATGATAGATTTAGGGTACTTGTTAAGCGAAACGGACATGTAAGGCTACATAAGGATTTTTGCGGCAGCAAGAACGGATCATGAAACATATAAAGGAGAGGGAATTATGTCGGTTGTAATAAAAGAAGCTTTAAAGGTTGATCTAGAAAGGTTGAATAAGGATATTTCTTTATTTCCCCAGGTTCACCCTGTAACTGCTGATATGAAAATGGCGCATAAGGGAGTGTCCCGTCTAGTCATGCTTGACCGCTATTCTTTTAAGGATACTGAAAAAATCACACTCTCGGCAGGCGATTTCGTCGTGTTGACGATTAAGGAAGATCCGAAATTCCCGGCAAGGGGTCTCGGTTACATCGTTGAAATTGATTGGGAAACCAAAAAAGCCAAGGTATTGGTGGATGAAGAATTCCGTGGCGTATTGGATAATCCGGAAGAAGTCGAGACGGGAATTGTAAACCGTCCGTTGGATATAATCGAAAAGCCGCTTGAAATATACTATGAACAAATTGCGAAACGTAATGCAACGGGATTGGCATCAGTGGAAACCACGGAAGAAAAAAGAACGGAATGGTTCAATAAATTCTATGAAGAATTAAAGAACCTTAATTTCGTCCCGGCAGGCCGAGTATTATACGGTGCAGGTTCCAATACGGATGTTACTTATTTCAACTGCTATGTAATGCCATTCGTACCGGATTCACGTGAAGGTATTTCAGAACATAGGAAACAAGTGATGGAAATCATGAGCCGCGGCGGCGGAGTGGGTACGAACGGATCGACACTGCGTCCAAGAAACACTCTGGCAAAAGGGGTAAATGGAAAATCCTCGGGTTCAGTGTCATGGCTTGACGATATTGCAAAACTGACGCATCTTGTTGAACAGGGCGGCAGCAGACGAGGCGCGCAAATGATCATGCTTGCTGATTGGCATCCCGATATTGCAGAGTTCATCATTTCCAAAATGCAAAATCCAAGGATTTTGCGTTACCTAGTGGAAAACACTAAAGATGAAGCCATCAAGAAATATGCGACGGATAAATTGAAATTCACGCCGCACACGGAACAGGAAACGGCTATGTATCAAGGGATCATCAATTATAAGGAGATTCCTGGCCAAGGCGGGTTCAGCGAGAAAATCATTAGGGATGCAGAGGAAAAGATCCGTACAGGCGGAACGTACAGTGTTCATAATTCGGATTTCCTGACTGGAGCCAATATCTCTATTTGCCTGACTAAGGAATTTATGGAAGCGGCTGAACAAGATGCGGAATATGAATTGCGTTTTCCTGATGTTGAAAGCTATAATGCCGAAGAAATGGCCATTTACAATGAAGAATGGCATAATGTCGGTGATGTTCGCGAATGGGAGAAAATGGGCCATAAAGTCCGTGTTTACCGTAAAATCCGGGCTAAAGAGCTTTGGAACTTAATAAACATTTGTGCAACATATTCAGCTGAACCAGGTATTTTCTTTATCGATAATGCTAATGAAATGACGAATGCCAAAGCATACGGTCAACAGGTCGTAGCCACGAACCCTTGTGGAGAACAGCCATTGGCCCCATATTCAGTATGTAACCTTGCGGCTGTCAATCTGGCTGAAATGGCTGATAAAGAAAGCAAAACGGTTAATTTCGAGAAACTTAAGCAGACAGTTGAAGTCGGTGTGCGCATGCAGGACAATGTCATTGACGCAACTCCTTATTTCTTGGATGAAAACAAAAAACAGGCACTGGGCGAGCGACGGGTTGGACTTGGTGTAATGGGTCTGCATGACCTGTTGATCTACTGTGAAACGGAATATGGCTCTGAAGAAGGAAATATCCTGGTTGACAAGGTGTTTGAAACGATTGCGACCACAGCTTACAGGGCTTCAGTGGAACTTGCTAAAGAAAAAGGCAGTTTCCCGTTCCTGATCGGGTCAACGGACAAAGAAACCAATGAGCTTAGAACACGTTTCACACAAACCGGATTTATGGAAAAAATGCCGGAAGATATCAGGGAAAGTGTTGCTGCACATGGTATCCGTAACTCTCATTTATTGACAGTGGCTCCTACGGGAAGTACAGGAACGATGGTTGGGGTATCAACAGGTCTTGAACCATATTTCTCCTTCACGTATTTCCGCAGCGGCCGTCTTGGTAAATTCATTGAAGTTAAGGCTGACATTGTACAGGAATACTTGGATCGCCATCCAGAAGTCGATACAGAAGAGCTTCCAAAATGGTTCATTTCAGCTATGGAATTAGCTCCAGAAGCACATGCTGATGTTCAATGCATCATTCAACGCTGGATTGACAGCTCGATCAGCAAGACGGTCAATGCTCCAAAAGGATATACTGTCGAACAAGTTGAAAAGGTATATGAACGTCTATACAAAGGCGGAGCAAAAGGCGGAACGGTATATGTGGATGGCAGCCGTGACAGTCAGGTCCTTACGCTCAAAGCGGAAGAAAACCAAATGGACGAGCAGCTTGAAATGGATGAATTGACAGATGTGGAAGAAAAGAAAAAAGTTGTATTGGTCGATACGATAAATGAGCTGCGTTCGACGAATGTTACAATTGGTTCGGAAGTGGGTAACACTTGCCCCGTATGCCGTAAGGGTGAAGTTCAGGAAATGGGCGGATGCAATACGTGCACGAATTGCGGAGCGCAATTGAAATGCGGGCTTTAAGCTGATGCAAAGGAAGTCGTTAAGTATGCTGCAAAGCTATCTTAACGGCTTTTTTTTTAGAGTCATTAATCCAGGGCAGTGACAGTCTGTTCAATTAAATATCAATAAAGAAGACCGAATCATCGTAAATTCGGTCTTCTTTTCACGTTCAATCAACCATTTCCATTTTGCTGCCCTATTTCCTTTTCGGCTAGATATTGGTTGCCATCTTTCAATACCGAAAATTCATCCACCGAGTCTCCCGGTATATTCCTTGGATTTGGAAATTTATTATCTGTTTGAACGGTGATCGTTTGTTTTCCCATTCCATTTGTCAAGAAGTCTCGTTTATTAGCCATATCGCATCTCCTTCATTTTGAATTTCCAAGTAAAAACAATCATGAGGATAAAAGAATAAAGAAAAACTATCCTTATGAATTAGATTGTGTAGTTCGATTGAAAGTATGAACAAATCGAAAAAAGAATGGAGATCGAAATGAAACCATTTATGCCACAGTTAGTATATATCGAGCCGAGGGCATTGGAATACCCGCTTGGCCGGGAATTGAAGAAGAAATTCGAAGATTTGAACATTGAAATCCGTGAGACCACATCGCATAACCAAATTAGGGATCTTCCTGGAGAAAATGATCTGCAAAAATATCGTGTCGCCAAATCGACACTCGTGGTAGGAATCAGAAAAACATTGAAATTCGATTCTTCAAAGCCATCTGCTGAATATGCCATCCCTCTTGCTACAGGGTGCATGGGGCATTGTCACTATTGTTATTTACAGACGACACTCGGATCAAAGCCATATATTCGGACATATGTGAATCTTGACGAGATTTTCGAGGCAGCCGAAAAATATATAAATGAGAGAAAGCCTGAAATTACCCGTTTTGAGGCAGCCTGTACATCGGATATCGTCGGAATTGATCATTTGACACATTCGTTAAAAAGGGCCATAGAGTATTTTGGGAAAAGTGAATATGGGGTTCTTAGGTTCGTCACTAAATTCCATCATGTCGATCATCTGTTGGATGCTGAACATAATGGAAAAACGAGATTTCGCTTCAGTATAAATTCACGTTATGTGATAAAGAATTTCGAACCCGGGACTTCGAGCTTCGAAGAACGGATGGAAGCGGCACGTAAAGTGGCAGGTGCCGGATATCCCCTGGGTTTTATCGTAGCTCCAATATACCGTCATGAAGCATGGAAGGAGGGCTACCATGAATTATTCGAACGGTTGAGTGAGGCATTAAAAGGGGTGGATATCCCTGACTTGACTTTCGAATTAATCCAGCATCGGTTCACTGGTCCAGCAAAAAAAGTGATTCAAAAAAACTATCCGAAAACAAAATTGGAACTGGACGAAACGAAGCGTAAATATAAATGGGGCCGATATGGAATTGGTAAATATGTTTATCAAAACGAGGAAGCAGCAGAGCTGGAAACGACCATTCGGGGGTATATAGCGGAATTCTTCCCGAAAGCGGAAATTCAGTATTTTACCTGAATCAAGGCAATTTTCTTTTTAAAACTGTCATAAATCGCTCTAATCCTGCTTAGAAATGTAAAGACCGGATTAGGGGAGGGCAGCTATGATTATTGACGGCGTTTTTTCCGGTGGCGGGATTAAAGGCTATGGTTTAGTGGGAGCCCTGCAGGAATTAGAAGAAAAGGGATTTGTATTCCATCGAACAGCAGGTACGAGTGCAGGATCCATAATTGCAGCATTCGTAGCGGCTGGGTACACGGGAAAAGAAATGGAAAAGTTTTTTCTTGATATAGATTTAAGCGGCCTGCTGGATAAAAGGCGTGGCCTTTTGCCTATCCCATTTGCCAAATGGCTTCTTTTATACTGGAAACTGGGCCTTTATAAAGGCAACGCCTTGGAAGCATGGGTCGCCGGTAAACTTGCCGAAAGGAATGTAGTCACCTTTAAGGATGTTCGGCCGAAATCACTCCGTATCATAACCTCTGACATTACAAATGGAAAATTGGTCGTACTGCCTGATGATTTGCCGAATTATGGAATAGACCCGAGTGCTTTTCCAGTGGCAAAGGCAGTAAGAATGAGTTGCAGCATTCCTTATTTCTTTGAGCCAGTCAAACTTAATGTCGGAAAAAGCAAGTTCCTTTTTGTTGATGGAGGTGTGTTAAGCAATTTTCCAATGTGGTTATTCAATTCAGATCATGTTAGAAAGGAAAGACCGGTCATTGGCTTGCGGTTAAGCGTCGATGAGATATGGAAACCGCATGAGGTGGACAATGCGGTCGAATTGTTCTCCGCACTATTTAAAACGATGAAAGATGCCCATGATGCACGGTATATTTCCAAGAAACACGTCCATAATATTGTATTCATCCCGATGAAGGGAATTTCTGCAATGGATTTTAATCTGGATGATGAAAAAAAGGGTGAATTGATCAATAAAGGCAGGCAATGTACAAAAGAATTCCTTAAAAAATGGACTTATTGATGTTAAATAAAAAAATCGGGCTCTTAAAAAGAAGCCCGATTTTTCTTTTTATTCTTTTTCCCTTCGATGACGGTTAAGTGACTATCCGTTTTCTTTCTCCATTTTATTTTCTTTGATGATTTTGCTGCAGAGAAGCTAGCCACATTATCCTTTTTCGAAGTTCGGTTTTTTAGCCTTTTTTTCGATTGGCGGGCAGCCTTTCGGAATGCTTGCTGCTCTTTCTTAACTGGTTTTCCCTTTGTTAATCCGGTATAAATCATATAAATAATCCCTGCGACAATGGCTATTATGAGAATGTTTCTAAAAAAGCCAATCGGGTCATTAAATAGTCGGCTCAATAGTCCGAGGACTCCGAGGGCGATGATTCCGTATATCATGAAAGATATGAAACGTTTCAACAAAGACACCTCCTTAAGAGCATCATAAGCATTTTTAGCTTATTTTAAACATTCTAATTGTGAAATATTTGAAAAAAATGAAGATCATTCATTTAGTTAGTATATGATTTTTCATCATCAAAATGTGTATAGATGTTTTACACAATTACATCCGAATCTAAACCTTTTTCTGTCTCTTTTTCCATCCTCAACAGTTCTTGGAAGGATGCCAATGCGACTTCGACTTGATCATCGGTAGGGGCTTTGGTTGTCAATAACTGAAGCCAAAGGCCGGGATAGCCAAGGTAACGCAGGATGGGAGTGTCCCTTACTTTGTTAGTCAACTGCAAGACTTCGAATGCAATGCCGAGCACGACGGGGATAAGTAAAATGCGATTGACGACACGAACCCATAGCGGATCAATTGGTACAAGAAGATAGACAAACATCCCTACAATGACAGTAAATAAAATAAAGCTGCTGCCACAGCGATAATGAAGGCGGGAACTTGCCTGCACGTTTGCAACCGTCAATTCTTTTCCGCTTTCAAAGCAATTGATCACCTTATGCTCTGCTCCGTGATACTGAAAGACCCGCTTGATCAATGGCGTCAAGGAAACTACATAAATATATACGAGCAGTAAGATCAGCTTGAACAAGCTTTCCACTAATACCTGAGCCGTATGGCCACTGAAAATGGGTTCTGTCAATTTTGCGAGGAAGACAGGAATCAAGGTGAAAAGCAATTTCCCAAAAAGGAAGGAGATCACACCGATCACGGCAACACCTAGCCAAAGACTTAATTTAGAGGGGTCTTTCGTTTCTTTTTTCGTTTCGACCTCTTTTTCCCCGTCTTCTTCTTCATACTGTTCAGTTGAAAAGTTAAGATGTTTCGAACCGGTGGCACTTGACTGAAGCAGTGATACGATACCCCGTAGAAACGGTATTTTTTTTAAGCGGTTTACAACAGGTTTTGATTCACGCGGCAGATGATAATATACAATCGTCGAATCTTTGCGGCGTACCGCAGTGACTGTGTGATGTTTGCCACCGAACATGACGCCTTCCACTACAGCCTGCCCTCCATAAACGGGTTTTTGAACCTCAGACATTTCTACACCAACCTAATAGTTATTCACGTAGCTCTCTCATGGGTGCTAACATGTGTATTATCAAGCATCACAAGGGTTTAAGGCGGTCCTCCAAAATGGAATGGAAGCTTTACCCCCTGCAATTGCTTTTTGAATGTTGAATCACAGGAAGGTATTATCCTGTGTACATTATAAATTTCAACAGAGGAAGGGGATTTTCCTCTGAAAAAAGCAGATTATTTATGATTTAATCATACAGAATTAATCACAAAACCTCTAGTGATTCTCCTCCCCAATAATAAAAAAAATAGTTCTATTTAACAAAGGGCATACTACGTAGCGGAGGTGTTTGATATGTCTTCTAATGAAAATGGACAAATTCAACAGGAATATCAAAACATGTTAATCTACAATGTACTTGCTGTCGGTTTTGTAGGGGGGGCTTTAGCCAGTTTTATCGGGATTCTAGCCCATTATGTTAACTTTATGGATTTTAGCCCAAAATTCATACTGACTTCGTGGTCAAATATGACCTGGATCGATCATTGGCTCGGTACGGTAATGACCATGATTTTATTCGGAATTCTATCCGTGGGAATCGCTTTTATATACTATAGTCTTTTTAAAAGGATGAAGAGTATTTTTCCGGGTATTATTTTGGGGGTGGTCTGCTGGGCTTTGCTTGTATTTGTCCTGAAACCGATGTTCATCGATTTGCCAACCTTTTATAAAATGTCAGCAAATACGGTTATAACAAGTGTATGCATTTTTATTATATACGGTCTTTTTGTAGGGTTTTCTATATCATACGATCATCAGGAATATTTACGCTATAAAAACAAGTCCGAGAAGCAATCGGAAAGCTGATTGCTTCTTGGTTGTAAAAAAGTAGTAAGACAATTTGTAATTATGATAGAATGTTCATGGAAAGCATTCTTTTAACATGAGCAGGTGTTTGATGATGACAAAAATCTTACTAATCAATGGTCCGAATTTAAATCGCTTGGGGAAGCGGGAACCTGCACATTATGGATCCTCGACGCTTGCGGATGTGGAAGCGCAATTAATGCTGCAAGCACAAGGGTTAAATGTGGAATTAACCACTTTTCAAACTAACCATGAAGGAGCGATTATCGACAAGCTCCATTGGTCAGAGGATCATGGGATCGACGGGATTATCATTAATCCTGGGGCTTTTACTCATTATAGTTATGCGATTCGTGATGCAATAGCCGGAATTGATGTTCCAGTGGTGGAAGTGCATATTTCGAACATACATGCCCGTGAAAGCTTCCGACATGAATCAGTGACCGCTGCGGTATCGGCGGGACAGATTGTCGGCTTGGGGATACACGGTTATGAATTGGCGTTGCAGGCGATCACAAAGATTGCAAAGGGGGAAATTAAATGAATAAACTAATGCGCTTAAGAGCTTCGATGGAAAAGGTGGGCATTGATGGTTTTTTGATCACCAGTACATATAACCGCCGATACATGACCAACTTCACGGGAAGTGCAGGCGTTGTCCTCATTTCCCAAAAAGAAGCTAAATTCATCACTGATTTCAGATACGTGGAACAAGCGGGCAAGCAGGCACCGGACTATGAAGTCGTTCAACACAAAGGAACCATCATCGAAGAAGTCGGCAAGCAGGCTAAAGCGATGAATATCGGCAAGCTGGGTTTTGAGCAAGAGCACCTGACTTATGCTACATATAAAGCTTATGAAGCGGCCATTGATGGCCAACTTTTGCCGGTGTCTGGGGTTATTGAGAATTTACGCTTGATAAAGACTTCATCAGAGATTAAGATATTAAAGGAAGCGGCTGCTATTGCTGATGCTGCGTTTACGCATATACTGGATTTCCTGCGTCCAGGGATTTCGGAACTGGATGTATCCAATGAACTTGAATTCTTTATGAGGAAACAAGGGGCAACTTCTTCTTCCTTCGATATCATAGTAGCATCCGGCATAAGGTCCGCACTTCCGCATGGAGTGGCTACTAATAAAATCATCGAAAAAGGCGATTTTGTCACATTGGATTACGGGGCATATTATAACGGGTATGTGTCTGACATCACTCGGACATTAGCGGTTGGCAAGCCAAGTGAAGAACTTATTAATATTTATGACATTGTTTTAGAAGCTCAACTGAGAGGAATGGCTGGGATCAAACCCGGTATGACTGGCAGGGAAGCGGATGCACTAACTCGAAATCTAATTGAAGAAAAGGGATATGGGCAGTATTTTGGACATTCGACCGGACATGGAATCGGCCTTGAAGTTCATGAAGGTCCAGCATTATCCTTTAGGTCTGATATCATTTTAGAACCAGGTATGGCTGTAACCGTTGAACCGGGCATTTATTTACCGGGCGTAGGCGGAGTGCGGATTGAAGATGATACAATCGTTACAATTGACGGTAACGAAGCACTTACTCATTCAACTAAAGAGTTAATCATTCTGTAAACATGTACATGTAGGAGGACAAATTTATGATTTCTGTAAACGATTTTCGCACGGGTGTTACGATTGAAGTAGATAATGGAATTTGGCAGGTTATCGAGTTCCAACACGTTAAACCTGGTAAAGGTGCAGCTTTTGTACGTTCTAAACTTCGTAACCTTCGTACGGGTTCAATCCAGGAGAAAACATTCCGTGCTGGTGAAAAAGTTGCTAAAGCACATATTGAAAACCGCAAGATGCAGTACCTTTATGCAAGTGGAGACAGCCATGTATTCATGGATAACGAAACGTATGACCAAATCGAGCTCCCGGCTTCAAGCATTGAACGTGAACTTAAGTTCCTAAAGGAAAATATGGAAGTGCATATCATGACTTTCCAAGCGGAAACACTTGGTGTCGAGCTTCCAAACACAGTGGAACTAGAAGTGGCGGAGACTGAGCCTGGAATTAAAGGCGATACATCTTCAGGCGGCACGAAATCAGCCGTACTTGAGACGGGCCTTTCGGTTCAAGTGCCATTCTTCATCAACCAAGGTGACAAACTATTGATCAATACAAATGAAGGTTCTTACGTATCACGTGCATAAATGAAAGAAGGCCGAGATTAATTTCTCGGTCTCAAATTGCAGACAAAAAGGTTTCGGAATGGTTTCATTCCGAAACCTTTTTGATTTTTTATGGGATTGGACTTCATGATGACGCAGATGATCTGCTTCTTCCGTATATTCCTGCCAATATGGAGTGCCACCAGTTTCTGAAGGTCCTTACTTTCTGTACAACACTGTGATAAAGATGAACGAGTCCTGCACAAATGCAATTGGATGATTTGTACACACGATAGTCCTCTTTAATCTCCATTTTACAAGCTGGCACCAGTTGGTCCAAAGTAATCATTCATGCTGATCGAATCATGATCATGTTTAATAAGCAACCTCATCTCCTCAAGTTCCCAGTCTGGAAGGTCCGTATGGTCTCATCCCAAACCATGATTTTATAAGAAGACTTGGTTACCCTTCATGTTTTACTTTTTTATGGAGTGGAACCCTCACTGGATTGAAGAAAACTGCGACACTCCTGCCGAATAACTGGCTAGCCGAGACCCCACAGGCGCTTGCGCCGAGGAGGCTTGGCAGACAGTCGGCGGAAAGGGAGCGGATTTCTGAAATCAACTGAAACTTTTAAATGAAAAATGTATCCGAACCGTGTTTTTAAAACAAGACTTGGTTATCCTTCATGGTTTATTTTTTATATTGGATGAAACCTATATAGGATTGAAGAAATTTGCGACACTCCTGCCGAATAACTGGCTAGCCGAGACCCCACAGGCGCTTGCGCTGAGGAGGCTTGGCAGACTGTCGGCGGAAAGGGAGCGGATTTCTGAAATCAACTGAAACTTTTTTAAAATAAAAAGACGTAGACCGAGATTAATTTCTCGGTCTTTTTTAGATCCAGGAAGTTATAAAAAAATCAATAAATGGTCCGTTTCTTTAATAGCCTGTCATCATTGCGGGCTTGTCGGCATATATTTTATTGAAAGTGGTGTATACAGGAGGATTGTCAAAATGGAAACGATTCTTTCTTTTTTACCGAAAAGTTTATACGAGCAACTCCGCGGTATGACACCGATGATGATCGATAAGATGGAAGAACTGCGAATTCGGGTTGGAAGGCCGCTTGAGGTCATTGTAGGGGGGGAACCATACTTTTTTCCCTATGAAGTGACCCATTCGGATGCAGATCAATTATTGAATAATATAGGTCAATTTTCGTTATATACGCTTGAGGAAGAATTAAAGCGAGGATATATAACCATAGCGGGCGGACACCGGGTGGGGCTTGCTGGCAAGGTGATCCTGGAAAATGGTTCGGTCAAAGCGATCAGGGATATTTCCTCATTCAATATTCGGGTTGCACGTGAAAAAATAGGTGCAGCTGAACCTCTCACTTCATATTTATATGACGGGGAATGGCAGCATACCATGTTGATCGGTGCTCCGCAAACGGGAAAAACGACCATATTACGTGATATTGCAAGAATGATATCCAGTGGTAATGAAAAACTCGGCATTGCCCCTCAAAAGGTGGGGATAGTGGACGAGCGCTCAGAAATTGCCGGATGTGTGCATGGAGTGCCGCAGCTCGAATTCGGAACAAGAGTTGATGTTCTCGATGGATGTCCTAAAGCGGAAGGGATGATGATGATGATCCGTTCGATGTCCCCGGATGTATTGATCGTGGATGAAATAGGCCGCGAAGCGGATACGCAGGCTGTGCTGGAAGCCGTGAATGCAGGTATTAAACTCATGATAACCACGCATGGCCATACACTGGATGAAATCAAGAAGCGACCCATTATCGCTGAAATATTAAAGCAAAACATCTTTGAACGCTTTATTGAATTAAAAAGAAGTAAATCCGGTAGGAGGAGCTACAAAGTCCTTGATGCAGCAGGGGTTCCCATTTACTTGGGAGAAAGGGTGAACCCGCATGTTTAAGTTAATAGGAGCAGCGATAATTATTATAGCGACGACTTGGGCGGGTTTTGAAGCGGCGAAAAAATTAAGTATGAGGCCCCGTCAACTGAGACAGCTGAAAGTCGCCATGCAATCGCTTGAAGCTGAAATCATGTTCGGTCATACACCCTTGAAAGAAGCGGCAAGGAAACTTTCTAAACAGATGGCCAAACCTTTGTCCAGCTTTTTCGATACATTTGCAAATCGACTCGAGTCAGGTGAAACCACCGTCAAAGAAGCATGGGATGATAGTTTGAAGAAAATATGGCAATCCCTTGCTTTAAAACAGGGAGAATTCGAGATTCTTTCACAGTTTGGGGAGACGCTTGGGAAAAGCGATAAATATCATCAGCAAAAGCAAATCATGCTAACGATGGCACATCTGGAACGGGAAGAAACCGATGCACTCGACCGCCAGGGGAAATATGAAAAAATGATGAAAAGTCTTGGTTTTTTATCAGGGCTATTATTGATCATCTTGCTGATGTAGGAATATGTGGGGGGAATGAAAATGGGCATTGACGTGGACATCATATTTAAAATAGCGGGTGTGGGGCTTGTAGTGGCATTTCTTCACACGATACTCGATCAGGTTGGGAAGAAGGAATATGCCCAGTGGGTGACACTTTTCGGATTTATCTATATTTTATTCATGGTTGCTTCTGTAGTAGAGGATTTATTTCAAAAAATTAAATCTGTATTTCTATTTCAGTAAGGGAGGGATTCGCGATTGAAATCATAAAAATCGTGGCCATTGCCCTAGTTGCCACCTTTTTGGCACTGATCGTCAAAGAGCAAAAACCAAATTTAGCATTCCTGCTTGTTGTTTTTGTAGGATGCTCCATTTTTCTTTTTTTAGCTGACAAAATATACGAAATCATTTTAATGTTAGAAAAAATTGCAGTTAATGCGAATGTAAATACCGTGTATCTAGAGACCATTTTAAAAATAATCGGAATTGCCTATATTGCAGAATTCGCTTCCCAAATTACAAAAGATGCAGGGCAAGGTTCGCTCGCTTCCAAAATAGAATTAAGCGGAAAAATCTTGATTCTTGCCATGGCGATTCCGATTTTGACGGTCATTATCGAAACGATTCTACAGATGCTCCCAAGTTAATGGATTACTCCTACTAGTCAATGAGGTGAATGTATGAAGCAGCGGATGCCTTACTTATCCATACTATTCGTTTTACTCTTTTTTTTGCATGCATCTATTGGACAAGCTGCCGAAAATCCAGAAAATGGTGAAGTTGATCAAGAGCCGATCATGCAGTCCGAACTGGTACAAGCCCAAATAGAAAGGCTGGGCGTCGATGAGCTCAAACAATATTGGGATGGCATCGTTACGGAATATGGAGGATTCTTACCGGAAAGCCAGAAAGGGAGCTTCATGGATTTTGTAAGCGGCGATAAGAAATTTTCTTTTGATGAATGGATTAAGGGAATCACAAAATTCATTTTTCATGAACTGCTCGTGAATGGAAAGCTGCTGGGGTCACTCATTTTATTAACCGTTTTCAGCATGTTCCTCCAGTCTTTGCAGAATGCGTTCGAGCAAAGCTCCGTAAGTAAGGTCGCTTATGCAATCGTTTATATGGTGCTGATCATTTTGGCACTTAACAGTTTTCATGTGGCGATTGAATATACAAAAGATACGATAGATTTGATGATTTCCTTTTTAATGGCGCTCATCCCTTTACTCTTGGCATTGATAGCTGCTTCAGGCGGACTTGTATCGGCAGCCTTCTTTCATCCGGTATTGATGTTTTTGATGAATACAAGCGGCATCTTGATTCAGTTCGTCGTCCTTCCGTTATTATTCTTTGCAGCGATTTTAAGCATAGTCAGCACGTTGACCGAACATTACAAAGTGACTCAGCTGGCACAACTTCTCCGTAATTTTGCCATCGGGATCCTTGGAGCATTCATGACCATATTCCTTGGTGTGATCTCCGTTCAGGGAGCATCCTCAGCTGTAGCTGACGGAGTGACGATCAGGACAGCCAAATTCGTGACAGGTAACTTTATACCGGTCATAGGGCGCATGTTTACCGATGCAACGGATACGGTCATTAGTGCCTCCGTCCTTTTGAAAAATACAGTGGGATTGTCAGGTGTCATCATTCTCTTGCTCATTACCACATTTCCCGCCATAAAAATCCTGATGATTTCTTTTGTCTATAAATTGGCAGCGAGTCTTTTGCAGCCGCTGGGCGGAGGACCTGTAATAAAATGCCTTGACATTATAAGTAAAAGCATGATTTATATTTTCGCCGCATTGGCCATTGTCTCACTCATGTTTTTTTTAAGTATCACGGTAATCATCGCCTCTGGAAACATTACCCTGATGGTTCGTTAGAAAGGAGGAGGACTTGGTGAGTTTTTTAGCTGGCTGGGTATCCAACATCATCATATTTGTACTGCTGGCTACTGTGATCGATATGCTTCTGCCGAATTCAGCTTTACAGAAGTATGCCAAAATGGTTATCGGGCTTTTACTGATTGCAATCATCATCACTCCTATATTGGGATTATTCAATAAGGATTTCGATGATATTCTCACTGCGGCCACTAGTGAATTTGAGGATCAGAAAAAAAAAGATTTAGGAAATTTGACAGAAATGAAGAAAAAAGAAATACAAGCTACCCAGGGTGCATATATTTTAAAACAAATGGCTGTTGACTTACAGGCAGAAGTGGAAGAGGAGCTGATGGCGGATTATAACATGAGGATTAGTTCAATTGATGTAGGGGTCAAGAATGAGGAAGAGCCGGGTGTTGATGATCTGCAGAACATAACCATCTCATTGGAAAAGGCAGAAGGGAAAGAAAACTCGGAGATAGAGGCAGTAGCGAAGGTTGATATCAATACAGATAGCCCATCCACTTCGAATGATGCCAATCTGGATGCTGTCAAAAGGTTTCTGGCAACAAGTTGGTCTGTTGATGAAGAGATCATTGAAATCGCCGGGGAAAGGAAGTGACTGAGTATTGAACAAAGACAAAGGTCCATTATCCTGGCTGCAAAAACTATTAAATAAAGACCCTGACCAAAAAGAGCCTAAGGAAAAAAAACCTTCCCTGTATGTCTATGCTCTAATAGTTGTCCTTTTGGGATCGGGAATCATGATGGCCGGGAATTTGTTAACCACCAACAAGACGGGACAAACATCTGAAGTGACGACTGTATTCAATAATGATAAACAGCAGGAAGAAGATGAGGATGTTGAAACATTCGGCCAGAAGAAATCAGAATTCAAGACTACAAAAGACTATGAAATATATCTACAGAATGAAATGAAGGAAGCGCTAGAATCCATCGCAGGCGTCCAGGATGTGAAAGTCGTAATCTACGTCGATGCATCCGAGAAAAAAGTATATGAAAGAAATAAAGTCACCCAAAAACAAGTCACTGAAGAAACCGACCAGGAAGGCGGCAAAAGGACGGTCGAAGACACATCCGTTGATGAACAGCTAGTTTTGGTCAAGAGCGGTGAAAAAGAAGGACCGATCATTTCGGAAACGAAAAAACCTAGTGTACGAGGAGTCCTGGTAGTCGCTAAAGGGGCCGAAAACATTCAAATAAAGAAGTGGATCATCGAGGCTGTCACACGCTCACTTGATGTACCGAGTCACAGGGTTTCTGTCATGCCTAAAAAATAAGGGGGAAAATCTACATGTTATTAAAAAAACAAACCGTTTGGTTATTGACTATGCTAAGTCTGGTCGTTGTGCTTTCAGTCTATTATTTAACCGCTCCTGAAGAAAATGCCGCCGATATGACGGCAACAGAGCAAATGGAACAGGAAGAAAATAAAACAGAGAACAAAGCAGAGACAAAAGGGGAAAATAAAAGTGAAAAAGAAACTTCCAAAAATACAGAAGGTTCCTCTGTAACCATTGCATCTGGAGATGAGTTCGAATCGTTAAGGATGCAGATTGAAGATGAACGGGCGAAGCTGAATGAAGAATTGACTGCTAAGATGGGCAACACAGAACTATCAGCTGAAGAAAGAGACGAGGCTTATGCAAAAATCGAACAATTAAGTGAAACGAAAGTGAAAGAAAATATCATCGAAAACTTAATTGTTGCCATGGATTACAATGCCGCACTGGTCCGGGTTGACGGAACGGATGTTAAGGTGAGTGTCAAGGCGGATAAACAAACGAAAACAGAGGCCAATAACATTATCCGCCTCGTAAGGAAAGAAGTGAGCGATGCACAAAATGTAGTGGTCGATTTCCAACCGGAAAAGTAAACACACATACAGAAAAAAGTGACTGATACAGAACAGTTCAACATCATAAAAATTTGAAAGCCCCCTTAATAAAAAAATGGGAGGCTTTTTATTATGATTTTATTAACTATCTTACAAACCTGGAAACTTTAGAGGAAAAGTTTTTTTATGTCGATTGGAATCAGGAACTCAAATAGAAATGGTGATAATGATCATCCGTAATATTCTAGAAAAGTAATTACAATGGATATTATGGCTGGTTTTCCAGGAATGAAATGCAAAATTCAAGAGAAAGCGTTAAGGTGCCCCAGTTGATAAATATTCACAATATTATAATAAAGGTGTAAGATGGAAGTATGGATATTCAGTAACAATTAATCTATCATTGAATTTGTATAAGCTAATATTGTATGATGTTAGAAGCTGGTCATAAACTTTTCAATTTTCTTAGGGAAACAATATTTTGAGAAAGTGAAATATCTGTTATACTACAGATGAGGTTTGTATTCAGTTTATTCGCATTCGCGTAAAGAAAGCGGCTACTTTGTGCAGTATTGGACAAAGTAGGATAAGCTAAGGGTAGGGTTACATAAAATATTATTGCCTCACAAACTCATATTAAATTAGACAAGGGGTGCCACAAAATGAAAGTGCAAGAAATTCGTGAAATTATTAAGTTAGTCGATCAATCAAATATCGGTGAATTCGTTTTTGAAAATGAAGGAACGAAAATTAAATTGAAAAAAACCGAAACGGGTACAGTATTACACCAAGCAGCTATTGCTCCAGATGTTGTTCAAGCCAATGCAGCTGTAGAGGTCAAGCCCGCAGCGGCCCCTGCCCCTGAAGTACCGAAAGCTGTTGAACCTGCAAAACCGGCTGCTGCCGTCACTGAACAGGAAAATTTACATAAAATCACTTCCCCGATGGTAGGGACATTCTACCAATCTCCTGCACCGGATTCACCTGCATACGTAAAAGCAGGCGATAAAGTAACGGGGGATTCCATCGTCTGCATCGTGGAAGCCATGAAACTTTTCAATGAAATCGAAGCTGAAGTAAGCGGTGAAATCGTGGAAGTCCTTGTAAAAGAAGGTCAGCTTGTAGAATATGGTCAACCATTATTTTTAGTAAAGCCGGAATGAGGAGCTGTTTCTAAATGATTAAAAAGGTATTAATTGCCAATCGTGGGGAAATTGCTGTCCGAATCATCCGGGCATGCAAGGAATTAGGAATCGAGACTGTTGCTGTCTATTCAGAAGCAGATAAAGAAGCATTACATGTTCAAATTGCTGATGAAGCATATTGCATCGGTCCTAAATTATCAAAAGACAGTTATTTAAATACAACCAACATTATCAGCACAGCCAAGAAAACGGGATCCGATGCAATTCATCCGGGATATGGTTTCCTAGCTGAAAATGCCGACTTTGCCGAGCTATGCCGTGAATGCAATATCATTTTCATCGGCCCTAGCCCCGAAGCGATCAATAAAATGGGAACAAAGGACGTAGCAAGGGAAACTATGCGCAAAGCTGGTGTACCGATCGTGCCAGGTTCTAAAGGCATAATCAAAGATACGGATGAGGGTGTAGCACTAGCTAATGAAATGGGCTATCCAGTCATCATCAAAGCTACTGCAGGCGGAGGCGGTAAAGGTATCCGCGTCGCAAGGACGGAAGAAGATCTCATTAAGGGCATTAACATCACGCAACAGGAAGCCGCGACGGCATTCGGGAATCCTGGCGTGTATATTGAAAAGTTCATCGAGGACTTCCGTCACGTTGAAATACAGGTCATGGCAGATAATCATGGCAACGCCATCCATTTAGGTGAGCGTGATTGTACGGTCCAACGACGTTTGCAAAAACTTGTTGAAGAAACCCCGTCACCGGCGTTGGATGGTGAAATACGTGCGGAAATGGGGCAGGCCGCTGTGACGGCTGCACTTGCCGTAAACTATTCAGGTGCCGGAACAGTAGAATTTATTTATGACTATGTGAATAGAAAATACTACTTTATGGAAATGAATACACGTATCCAGGTTGAGCACCCAGTTACAGAAATGGTAACGGGCGTGGATTTGATTAAAGAACAGATCAAAGTTGCTTCAGGCAACAAACTATCGCTTTCGCAAGAGGATGTCACTTATAACGGATGGTCTATCGAATGCCGGATCAATGCCGAAAATCCAGAAAAGAATTTCATGCCTTCCGCAGGTAAGATTCAAATGTATTTACCTCCAGGCGGCTACGGAGTTCGTGTTGATTCTGCGGCATACCCTGGGTACTCCATACCGCCGTATTACGATTCCATGATCGCTAAATTGATTGTCCATGCACCGACTAGAGAAGAGGCGATCGAGAAGATGAAACGCGCCTTGGGTGAGTTTGTCATTGAAGGGATCAGTACCACAATTCCTTTCCATATTAAGTTGCTTCAGCATGAACAATTTGTTTCCGGAGAATTTAATACCAAATTCCTTGAAATATATGATGTAATGAACTCATAATGTAAAGGAAGACAGGAGGTGCTTTTGAATGAGTGAAATGGAAGGCCAATTACTCGAAATGAATGATTATAATAGTGGGCTGGGCAAAGTGGAGATTGCGCCTGAGGTGATAGAGGTGATTGCGGGTATCGCTGCATCGGAAGTTGAAGGTGTTGCACATATGCGCGGGAATTTCGCTACGGGTGTTGTTGAAAAGCTTGGTAAAAAGAACCACGGTAAAGGTGTTAAAGTGGACTTAACGGGAGAAACCATCAAAGTCGAACTTTATTGTGTCATGAAGTTTGGTGTTTCAATTCCGAAAGTTGCTCAGGAAGTGCAAGATAACATTCGTGAAGCTTTGTTGAATATGACCGCTATCGACGCTGGCGAAGTGAACATTCATGTAGTGGGCATTGCGTTTGAAAACGCTAAACAAGAAGCGGATTACGAACAAGAAGTGTAAGTGGGCTTCATTCGATTCACACCTGCAAAAACCCGGCAAAAAGCCGGGTTTTTGTTTTTTTGAATGTAAACTCAAAGATACCCGTTTTTGGAGCCTGCTTATAATATTAAATTTAAATGAACATAATAAGGCGGTGTCTGGAAATTTCCCTTTAATTCAAGGGTGATTTCTGTTAGAGTGTAAAAGGTGAAATATGAGCATGAAAGCTAGGCAAGAGCTTTTTGACACTTTCAAAAAGTATGGGACTGTGTTGGCCGTTGGAAAGTAATCTTGAATCAAGATATTGAATCTTTTGGCCTTTAATTTAGTGGGATTTAGCTTGTTTTTATAAATAATATAGCGAGAATCTTAATATTTTTGAAAAAATGTTATTTAATGTTCGTTTGTTCTAGCATTTTCATATATAATAGTAGATGTAAAAGGAGTAAGATTATGAAAAGAAGAGAAGCCCGTGAAAAATCCCTTCAAGCACTATATCAGATAGATATTGCGAACTCGAATGCAGAAGAAGCAATGGAAAGCGTACTGGATGGTGCTCCCACTGATAATTATTTCAAGAAATTAGTAATGGGGATAACGGAAAATCGTGAACAAATTGATGGAATGATCAGGGACAATTTAGAGAATTGGACGTTGGAAAGACTGGCGAACATTGATCGGAATTTACTGCGGATCGCGGTTTATGAAATGATTCACAGTGAAGATGTTCCTGTAAGTGTTGCAATGAATGAAGCTATTGAAATTGCTAAGAAATTCGGTGATGATCAATCAAGCAGCTTTGTAAATGCCGTTTTATCCAAAGTGAAGGTGAAAAGCGGCAGCTAAAGCTGCAGCCTTGAACAAGGATTCTCTCAGCAATTTCTTTAGCAAAATTAACTTGGGAGGAATAAACACATGTCAGCTCAACTCATTAATGGTAAAGAAATTGCAGAGTCAGTTAGGCAGGAAAYCAGTAAGGAAGTTCAACAGTTACGTGAAAAAAATATCGTTCCGGGTTTAGCTGTAATCCTGGTGGGTGACAATCAAGCCTCTCAAACTTATGTGCGCAATAAGCAAAAGGCCTGTGAGGACTTGGGTATGCATTCCGTACTAATTAAAAAGCCTGCGGAACTCTCTCAGGAGGAATTAATTCAGAGCATTGCTGAATTAAACCAGGATGACAGCATTCATGGTATATTGGTGCAGCTGCCCTTGCCTGGACATATTCAGGAAAAGGCGATCATTGAAGCGATTTCCCCTGAAAAGGATGTAGATGGATTCCACCCGATTAATATTGGGCGGATGATGACGGGACAAGATGCATTTTTACCTTGTACTCCATACGGCGTCATGGTGATGCTTGAGTATATCGACTATGACCTTGAAGGTAAGCATGTTGTCATCGTAGGGAGAAGTAATATCGTCGGAAAACCAGCCGGACAATTGTTTTTAAATGCAAATGCAACCGTTACATACTGTCATTCACGGACAAAGGATCTTGCTTATTATACCAAGCAAGCCGATGTCGTTGTGGCAGCGGTCGGAAAGAGGGACACGATCACGAGTGACCATATTAAAGAAGGCGCAATCGTCATTGACGTCGGAATGAACAGGAATGATGAAGGGAAGCTTTGCGGTGATGTGGCGTTTGATGAAGTGAAAAATAAGGCTTCATACATTACACCTGTTCCTAAAGGCGTTGGTCCCATGACGATTACGATGCTTATGAAGAATACGGTCAAATCTGCTCAAAAAGCACTTGAATTAAACAAGCAAGCATTAAAAAGCTGAAAAAAACGTTAAATTATTTTAAAGAAGCGGACCTCTTGTTTTATAATAACGGGAGACCGCTTTTTTTCCATTCATGGATTTATGATAATCTATAGGTGAGTTTTCTTTATATCCGATTTCCATCGGAAGGAGACATTATATGAGCAACCAACAATATTTGAGTGTGTCGGCTTTAACGAAGTACATCAAAAGGAAGTTCGATGCCGACCCCCATTTGCAAAATGTATACATAAAAGGTGAAATTTCAAATTTTAAACAACATACAAGCGGACATATGTATTTTACTTTAAAGGATGAGAAGGCACGGCTTCTCTCCGTTATGTTTGCCGCCAATAATAAAGGGATGAAATTCCTGCCCGAAAATGGCATGAAGGTACTTGTTAAGGGTGATATATCATTATACGAAGCTGGAGGACAGTATCAGCTTTATGTGAAAAGCATGGCCCCTGATGGTGTGGGGGATTTATATCTTGCTTATGAACAGCTGAAGAAAAAGCTGGAGGGGGCAGGCTTGTTTTTGGCCGAACACAAGAAGCCCATCCCGCAATACCCTAAGTCTGTAGGGGTCATTACTTCGCCGACCGGAGCTGCATTAAGAGATATCCTGACAACCATCAAGCGGAGATATCCGATCGCCAGGATCATCGTTTATCCAGCACTTGTACAAGGGAATAATGCCGCTAAATCGATTGCCAAGGCAATTTCCATGGCGAACGCAAGGGCAGAAAGCGATGTTCTCATTGTCGGAAGGGGCGGCGGGTCGATCGAGGAACTATGGGCCTTTAATGAGGAGATAGTGGCTGAATCGATATATGATTCCGATATACCGGTAATTTCTGCTGTCGGTCACGAAACCGACTTTACGATTGCTGATTTTGTCGCCGATATGCGTGCTCCTACACCTACTGGTGCAGCAGAGTTAGCGGTTCCTCACTTGAATGAAATACTCGAACGCCTGATGAACCGCAAGAATCGATTGACCCGCTCCATTCAAGAAGCGGTGAATTTTGAACGAACCCGTTTGACCAGGATGGAGAGGTCTTATGCTTTCCGTTACCCACATAAAATGTACGAACAGAAGCTGGAACAACTAGACAAGACGATGGACAGGCTAGGGAGGACCAGCACGCGATATTTCATGAAAAAGAGAGATGAGCTGAATCAGCTGAACGATATTTTGAAAAAGCAGCATCCTGAACAAGCGGTGAAAAATGCGAAAGATGAACTGCAGCAGCATGCAAAGGTTTTACGGAGGGCCATGGAAGCCATCTATCGGCATAAATCTCAGCAGTTCGTCCATATTACAGCCACTTTATCTGCCCTCAGTCCACTAAAAATCATGGAACGGGGCTATGGATTGGTTTTTGCTGAGGATGAGACATTAGTGAAAAGTACACAGCAAGTATCAAAAGGGGATAAGATAGCGGTTTCGATAAAAGATGGAACTCTTGAATGTGAAATTAAAGAAATTAAGGAGCGGATTGAATCATGACAAAAAAACAGGAAGCTACATTTGAAGAAGCGATGGAGAATCTCGAAAAAATTGTAGAGCAGTTGGAAGAAGGCGATGTGCCCTTGGAAGAAGCCATTTCGATATATAAACAAGGAATGGATTTATCAAGGCTTTGCCATTCAAAGCTTAAGGCTGTTGAAGATCAGTTGACTCAAATTTTACGCGAAGATGGGGAACTTGAAAACTTTGCTGTACAGGAGGAAGAATGACATGGGTACGGCGTCCTTTGAAATGTTTTCTAATGAATATAAGGCAATTATAGAACGCGAAATCGTCGAATATGTCAATAAACTTAAAGCCCCGGCAGTAGTCAAAGAAGCCATGATCTATTCACTGCAGGCAGGGGGGAAACGGATTCGCCCATTATTGGTCTTTGCGGTTTTGGAGGCCTTTGGAAAAAGCTTGAGGATAGGGATTCCAGCAGCGGCTGCCATTGAAATGATTCATACATATTCTTTGATTCATGATGACCTTCCGGCAATGGATGATGATGATCTCCGCCGCGGAAAACCGACGAATCATAAAGTGTTCGGTGAAGCGGTGGCCATACTGGCAGGTGATGCGCTTCTTACTTATAGCTTTCAATTGGTGACGGATATGATCGATCCCGAGGTCACGGCTGAAATGAAGCTGAACCTTGTAAGTGAAATTGCGAAGTCTGCCGGAGCCGAAGGAATGGTTGGGGGGCAAGTTGCCGATATGGAAGGTGAGAATAAACAGCTGACCCTTCAGGAATTGGAGTATATTCATGAACATAAAACAGGGAAGTTATTGACTGCAAGCATCCTTTCCGGTGCTATATTAGCAGGGGCGAGTGAAGAACAGCAACTGCATTTACGTGACTTTGCATACCACCTGGGGCTTGCTTTTCAAATTCGCGATGATATTCTGGATATTGAAGGGTCAGTCGAGTTGATCGGCAAGCCGGTTGGCAGTGATGTGGGGAATCATAAAAGCACATATCCTTCTTTACTAACCCTTCAAGGGGCAAAGCAAAAGTTGGAACATCATATAGAACTTGCCCATGCCGCTTTAGGAAAAACAACCTTACAAACGGGTTTGTTGAATGAACTAACTGATTTAATTGCGAACCGTAATCATTGATTGTGGCTAAATTTGTTATCAATTGAGGTTTTGTGGTATACTCATTGTGCAAAAATATGTGAAAATCAAAATGAATTTTTTAATTGAGATACGTGATAAAATAGGTATAATAAGCCGCCGAAATCACCTGGGTGTTGGCGGCTATTTTTTAACTTAAAACCAATTTTTCGGTCAAGTCTTCCATAGCCCTCTTTTATGAGGCTTTGTTTATGCTAACAACCGAAAATGACAGAAAGTGAGTGGTCCAGTTTGGATCTTCTATCTATAAAAGACCCTTCTTTTTTGAAGAAGATGAATAATGAAGAACTCGTCGAGTTAAGTGTGGAAGTACGGAAATTCCTTGTGGAAAAATTATCGGTGACCGGTGGGCATATTGGTCCCAATTTAGGTGTCGTCGAGTTGACTATTGCCTTGCATAAAGAATTCGACAGTCCGAATGATAAAATTTTATGGGATGTCGGACATCAATCCTATGTCCATAAAATCCTGACTGGCAGAGCAGGGGAGTTCGACACCTTAAAGAAATATAAAGGTCTTTGCGGTTTTCCTAAAATGATTGAAAGCCCCCATGATGTTTGGGAAACCGGTCACAGTTCGACTTCCCTTTCAGCTGCAATGGGGATGGCGGCTGCCCGTGATATCAAAGGGGAAAGCAGCTTTATTTTGCCTGTAATCGGAGACGGTGCCCTAACAGGGGGAATGGCGCTTGAAGCGTTGAATCATATCGGTGATGAAAAAAAGGACATGATCGTTATCCTGAATGATAATGAAATGTCCATAGCCCCCAATGTAGGTGCCTTACACACGATATTGGGAAGGTTGCGGACAGCAGGTAAATATAACTGGGCAAAAGATGAATTGGAGCTGCTTTTGAAAAAAATTCCTGCAGTCGGTGGTAAACTTGCGGCTACAGCTGAACGCTTGAAGGATAGCATGAAGTATTTATTGGTATCAGGAATCTTTTTCGAAGAACTCGGATTCACATACCTTGGACCAGTAGATGGACATAATTATGAAGAATTGCTTGAGAATTTAAGATATGCCAAGAAAACGAAGGGACCGGTCCTGCTGCATGTCATCACGAAAAAAGGCAAGGGATATTCACCTGCCGAGTTGGACACAACCGGGAATTGGCATGGGACAGGCCCATACAAGATAGAGACAGGCGATTTCGTGAAATCCCCTAGTAAGGGTCCTGCTTGGAGCGCTCTCGTAAGCGATACTGTCAGCAGGTTAGCCCGTGACGATGAGCGGATTGTCGCGATTACACCTGCAATGCCCGTAGGTTCGAAATTGGTGGGCTTCTCTCAAGAGTTCCCAGAGCGTTTCTATGATGTAGGGATTGCCGAGCAGCATGCTGCAACTTTTGCAGCCGGATTGGCAACGCAAAAAATGAAACCATTCCTGGCTATATATTCAACCTTCCTGCAAAGGGCTTATGACCAGGTGGTGCATGATATTTGCCGTCAGAATTTGAACGTATTCATAGGAATCGATCGTGCCGGATTGGTTGGTTCCGATGGTGAAACGCATCAAGGCGTTTTCGACATTGCTTTCTTGCGCCACGTACCGAATATGGTGCTGATGATGCCGAAAGATGAAAACGAAGGCCAGCATATGGTCAATACGGCCTTAAACTATAATGATGGTCCGATTGCGATGCGTTTCCCTCGTGGGAATGGTTGGGGAGTTGAGATGGATGCTGAATTACAGCAGATTCCGATCGGTTCGTGGGAAGTTCTTAAAGAAGGAACGGATGCTGCCATCTTAACGTTCGGCACAACGATTCCCATGGCTCTTGAAGCGGCAGAACTGCTCGAGAAAGAGGATTATTCAGTGAAGGTGGTCAATGCCCGGTTCATTAAGCCTTTGGATGAGAACATGCTAAGCAGTCTCCTTGGTGAAAAAATGCCTATCCTGACAATAGAAGAAGCGGTTCTTCAAGGTGGTTTTGGTAGTTCTGTTCTTGAATATGCTCATGATCAAGGATTTTATGGGGCAATTATAGATCGAATGGGGATACCTGATTATTTCATTGAACATGGAAGCGTCGATGAACTTCTTGAAGAAATCGGTCTGACAACTGAGACAGCCATCAAAAAGATTAAAATGATAACACCCAAAAAAGAAAAAAGGGCCTGAAAATATGAAAGTGATGAAAGAAAGAGTGGATGTATTACTTGTAGAACAAGGCTTGGCCGATACACGTGAAAAAGCGAAGCGTATGGTTATGGCAGGCCTTGTCTACGCGAATGAAGAAAGATACGAAAAACCGGGGGAAAAAGTGCCGGTCGATCTCGAATTCACGATCAAAGGAAAAGTCATGCCTTACGTTTCAAGAGGCGGTCTTAAACTTGAGAAGGCATTAAGGGAATTCGATTTACAAGTGAATGGAAAAATACTGATTGATATCGGATCATCAACTGGCGGGTTTACGGATTGTGCGTTGCAAAATGGCGCCATAATGTCTTATGCGCTTGATGTCGGCTATAATCAACTTGCCTGGAAGCTTAGGCAGGATGAGCGGGTAAAAGTAATGGAAAGAACCAATTTCCGTTATGTTACACCCGCCGATCTCGACGGGGAGATGCCAAACTTTGCAAGCATTGATGTTTCCTTCATCTCGCTTACGTTAATTTTACCGGTGCTAAAGACCTTGCTCGTCCCGAATAGTGATGTCGTTGCCTTGGTTAAACCGCAATTCGAAGCCGGGAAGGATCAAGTGGGTAAAAAGGGGATTGTTCGTGATCCCAAAATCCATAAACAAGTGTTGGATAAGATCATTTCTTTTTCTTTAAAGGAGGGCTATGATATCAAGGATGCCTCCTTCTCACCGATTACCGGCGGTGATGGAAACATTGAATTCTTACTTCATTTACACTGGCAAGGGTCGAAGGAAGATGGAGCATTATTGCTTTCGAAAACGGTTGATGACATCGTTGGAGAGGCCCATGCCCAATTTAAAAAAGAATAGCTAGAACTTTGTATGGCTCCTTTGGCTGAACGGTTGGCTAAAGGAGCTTTTTGACTATACATTGTCGTCATGAACTTGAATCATTTATGGGTGGATACATAAAATAGGTAAGTGCAAAAATTAGACTTGTATTCATTTTAGAGAAAAAGTTGTACAATTGCATAAAAATCCGATAACATTAATATTAGCCACTTAGTAAAGCGGCCTATTTGCACGTACTGATGATACCGAGGCAAATTGGGCAGCTTGCTTAAAGTAAGAAATGAAAGTGATACCATTACCATTAAATGAGCAACAGTTGAGAAGAGGTGCTTCTACTTATGAATAAAGGACAACGACATATAAAAATAAGGGACATTATAACGAATAATGATATCGAAACACAGGATGAGTTAGTTGAAGAATTGAAATTAGCTGGATACAATGTAACTCAAGCCACCGTTTCAAGGGATATTAAAGAGCTTCACCTTGTAAAAGTTCCTTTAACGGATGGAAGGTATAAATACAGTCTGCCGGCCGACCAACGTTTCAATCCACTTCAAAAATTAAAGAGAATCCTTGTCGATGCATTTGTACGCATTGACTCAGCCAACAATTTGCTGGTTATGAAGATGCTCCCGGGTAATGCCCAGGCCATCTGTGCATTGATTGATAATTTAAATTGGCAAGAAATACTCGGGACGATCGGCGGCGACGATACATGTTTAATTATCTGCCGTTCTGAGGAAGATGCAAAGATCATTTCCGGCAAATTCTTGGACATGCTCTAATAATGTTGTGAGGTGACCTAGTTTGTTAACAGAACTATCGATTAGGAATTTTGCGATCATAGACAGCCTGTCCGTTTCATTTGAGAAAGGCTTGACGGTCTTGACAGGAGAAACAGGGGCAGGGAAGTCAATCATAATAGATGCCGTTCATCTCTTGGTTGGGGGCCGTGGTTCTGCAGAGTTCATTCGGCATGGTGAGTCGAAGGCTGAAATAGAAGGACTATTCCAAATTGAAGATGAAAAACACCCGGTCTTTGCCAAAGCGGAAGAGTTTGGCCTGGATATGAATGATGGGATGGCGATACTTCGAAGGGATATCTCACAGAGCGGTAAAAGCGTTTGCAGGGTAAATGGGAAGCTGGTAACGATTTCCACATTACGTGAGATAGGGCGGACATTGATAGACATCCATGGTCAGCATGAACATCAGGAATTAATGGATGAACGACTCCATCTTCCGCTGCTCGATCAATTTGGCGGTGAAAAAATCGCATCTGCACTCACGGAATACCAAAAGCTATATAAACGTTATGAAACGGCTTCTAAACAATTGAATGGTTTGAGCCAAAATGAACAGCAGATGGTCCATCGCCTTGATCTGATCCAATTTCAATTCGATGAAATCCAAAAAGCTGATTTGAAATTACGCGAAGATGAAGAATTGATGGAAGAACGGAAGAAAATTAATAATTTCGAAAAAATCCATGAAGCGCTGCAAACCAGTTATAATGCTTTAAATGGCGAGCAGCATGCAATTGATTGGCTTTCCGTAGCCATGAATAATTTGGAGGAAGCGGCAGGGCTTGATGAAGGTTTAAAGCACAGCTCTGAAACCGTTTCAAATAGCTACTTCCTGCTCGAAGAGGCTGTGTCAAACATCCGGGACCAATTGGACTCTTTGGATTATGATACAGAACGTGTGGAATTCATTGAAAGTAGACTTAATGAAATAAATCAATTAAAGCGTAAATACGGGCGTACCATCGAGGAAATCCTGGAATATGGGGCCGCAATTGAAGAAGAAGTCGAAAAGCTGCAAAATAGGGAAACCCATATCGCGAAGCTTGAAAAGGAAATGAAATCCATCAAGGCAGATCTAATCGTCGAAGCAAAGAATCTGTCTGAACTTCGCCAGAAATTCGCTCAGCAGCTAACCAAAAAGATTCATCAGGAATTAAAGGATTTATATATGGAAAAAACAATTTTCGAACCTCATTTCCTTCAGACAGCCTATACTTTCGATGAATTGTCAGATAGGGGCATTAATCAGTCAGGGCTGGATTCAATGGAATTTTATATTTCCACCAATCCAGGTGAACCGTTAAAACCTCTTTCTAAAATCGCATCTGGTGGAGAACTGTCGAGGATCATGCTGGCTTTGAAAAGCATTTTCTCCAAGCATCAAGGCATAACGTCCATTATATTTGATGAAGTGGATACAGGTGTAAGCGGACGGGTTGCCCAATCCATTGCCGAAAAGATCTATAAAGTGGCAACTGGATCACAAGTATTGTGCATATCCCATTTGCCTCAGGTGGCAGCCATGGCGGATACTCACCTTTTCATAGCGAAAAATGTAAGGGCCGGACGCACGAATACCTCGGTCAAGCCGCTAATTGAAACTGAAAAAATAAAAGAAATTGGCAGGATGATTTCGGGAGTAGAGATTACGGACTTGACGAAACAACATGCCAATGAATTAATCCAGCTGGCCAAAAGGCTGAAGATTACATCTTGATGGGCCGGTAAGAACATTATTTGAACTTATCATAAGCATTCATTGTAAAGCTATCCAAAAACGGATAGCTTTTATTTTTTGCACCTGTTATAAATGACTGTCATGAGGGCTAAATTAAAGGTGTAGCCATAAAGTTTCAGAGAGCGAGGAGAGTGAATGGATTGAAATTTATATGGATAAACAGGATCATCGGTGGAATTCTCCTTGTTTCGCTATTAACATTAGGGTTATACCAGCCATCTCGTGAATATTTTTTAATTCCAAATCATCTTGTACTATTTGAAGGAAGTCAATATAGTATTTCCAAATCATTGCCTGTTTCTGCAAAAACTTCGGGAACCAGTGATGGAATTTCACTTCATGATGAACAAGCTTCGATTACGCTTGGTGCTGAGAAACCAGGTACGAATGAAGTGTTACTCGATGTAGCAGGCTTGCCTGCCAAAAAGGTCGACATCAGGGTGTTAAAAGACTTTAAGGTCATGCCTGGAGGCCAATCCATTGGAGTGAAGCTTAATACTCTTGGGGTGCTCGTAGTGGGTCATCATCTTATTGATACGGCGCAGGGGAAAAAATCACCGGGAGAAAAAGCGAAAATTGAAATCGGTGATATTATTACAGAAATCAATGGTCAGACGATAAAGAAGATGGGGGATGTAACCCCTTTTGTTCAGCAGGCAGGTGAAAAGGGTGAGGCGTTGAAAATTGTCATTAACCGTGATAATGAAGTGCTTCATAGTACCTTATTACCGCTAAAAGATAAGAATGAAGGAACTTACAAATTGGGTTTGTATATCCGTGATTCGGCAGCTGGCATCGGAACGATGACGTTTTATCACCCGGATTCAAAAAAATATGGGGCGTTGGGACATGTCATATCCGATATGGATACAAAAAAGCCGATTGTTGTTAAGGACGGACAGATCGTTCAATCGACGGTCACATCCATCGAAAAAGGAAGCAATGGTGATCCGGGAGAAAAATTGGCACGCTTTTCTTCCAATAAAGAAAAAATAGGAAATATTAATCGCAATAGTCCCTTTGGCATTTTTGGGAAATTAAATCAAGATTTTAAAAATGGAATTAACGACAAACCACTCCCCATCACCCTTTCCCATGAGGTAAAGGAAGGGCCAGCAAAAATCCTTACAGTGGTGGATGGTTCTCAAGTGGAGGAATTCGATGTAGAAATCGTCAGTTCCATCCCACAGAAGTTTCCTGCAATCAAAGGAATGGTCTTAAAAGTGACGGATAAAGAATTGCTTCAAAAAACGGGTGGGATTGTTCAAGGTATGAGCGGCAGTCCTATCATACAAAATGGGAAATTAATCGGTGCAGTCACCCATGTATTCGTTAATGATCCTACAAGTGGGTATGGAGTCCATATCGAATGGATGTTAAACGAAGCCGGTATAAATATATACGACAAAGATAATTATGAAAAGGCAAGCTAAGAATCCGGGTATCCTTTTGGATGCCCCTTTTTAATGGAAAATTATGATTAGCATAGGTTTGGGTCGGTATTAATTTTGATTTCTTCAAAAAATAGAGGTTTTTTTGGAACGATGTGATAAAATGAAAACGATATGAAGATTTTTCGACAAACGGTTTATTCCAATAGCAAACGAAGTCGAAAACAAGAGATATCCGGAGAATAATATTGAATTCCTTATATTTTTTCAAAAATAAAAGGAATTTAGTTTCCATTGTCGAAAAGTTCAATTACAATAGAATTTAGTCATATAGAAAAAAAGACCAATTGTAGTTGAGGAGGAAATCAAGCGTGAAAAAAATTAAGGTGTGCGTTGTAGATGATAATAGAGAACTTGTTGGCCTTCTGGAAGAATACATTTCTGCACAGGAAGACATGGAAGTGATTGGGGTGGCACATAACGGTCAAGATTGCCTGGGTATGCTAGAAAGCGTTGATCCGGATATTTTGATCCTCGATATTATCATGCCTCATTTAGATGGGTTAGGTGTACTTGAGAAACTTCGTGAAGTAAAACGGGGTGCCATGCCTAATGTGATAATGCTTACTGCCTTTGGTCAAGAAGATGTAACGAAAAAAGCAGTTGATTTGGGTGCGTCTTATTTTATCCTGAAACCATTTGATATGGAAAATCTGGCCAATCACATCCGTCAGGTAAGCGGTAAAGGGCAGGCGGTTTTAAAAAATCATAGTCAATTTAGCTATCGTCCCCAAAATGAATCCAAACCGAAGAACCTTGATGCAAGCATCACCAGCATCATTCACGAGATTGGAGTGCCTGCACATATTAAGGGCTATTTGTATTTAAGGGAAGCCATATCCATGGTATATAATGATATTGAACTATTGGGTTCCATCACCAAAGTTTTATATCCGGATATCGCAAAAAAATACAATACTACGGCCAGCCGAGTTGAACGTGCTATCCGGCATGCGATTGAAGTGGCTTGGAGCCGTGGAAATATAGAATCCATATCATCTCTTTTCGGCTATACCGTAAGCATGACAAAGGCAAAACCTACAAATTCCGAATTCATTGCCATGGTTGCCGATAAGCTGCGCCTCGAACATAAAGCTTCTTGACAGGGGTAGGAACGTTGATTTGACGCAATTTGGACGGGAATTTAACCGTGAATTTATCGCTATTCCGATAAACCTTCCGGTGGAATACCAATAAAGACTGATCGTATTTGGCGGATGAATGAACACGGCATCTTTACGAGTCAGTATATAGGAAAATTCCGCAGTCGTCCAAACTGGGCGGCTATTATTTTTGCGTAGGGGCTGGTATTCATGTCAATCCGTAATCGATTGAAAGAAATACGTCATGACCATCGTATGTCCCAAACGGAATATCAGTTTTACCCCTGCGAATAAGAGACAGGCGAACCTTCGCTTGGCAAAGTGATGCTCATCAGGAAGGTTTGGAATGATGGTCAACGAAATCATTGATAGGGAAGAATCATGACGTCCATTGTTGGGCGTTTTTTTATGCTTTCGGCTTGCCGCTCCGTTTGAATTTTTTTGGGTAAGGCACTTCCATACACTCGTCTATACGCACTGCAACACTGTTGTTATGGCGGCTATTTTAATTTTCGATTCAGTTGCAGAATCAACTCAGTTAGTAAAATGGACTTATATGAGCGATAAAGCTGGTGTAATAGGAATCCGGAAACCTGATAAGAAACGTTGGGAGGGAGAGAGCGCGAGGGAGGATGGGGAGTATTCAAATATCCGAGATGAGCGAAATGTTAAAAATGTAGAAGAAACTCGTTAAAAAAGGTGCATAGTTTAAGATATAAAGTTCAGAGGCGCAAAACATATTGGAGGTTGTCCATTTTGGACAATCTTTTTTTGTACCTATTGGAACGGATATTTTAAAACTAAATTTATGATATTTTTTGGTGGATTTCTTTATTTATAGACGCTGATTGAGGAATTGGGAAAACAAAATATGTTTTAGATTTAAAAGAATCTGTATGAACAAACAAGAAATCAATTCGAGAGGGTATGTCTCTAGGACGAAAAACGGAAGTCAAACATGGATATGCTTGAACCAAAAGGGCAATTACGATTTCCAGATATCCGCTTGCAAATCAAAAGCTTGGAAATGAAGTGGAGTGATTTGAGGAAAGGAACCTTCTATGCAGAAAATAATCACCTGCGTTTTGATTGTAGAATTGATCTAGATGAAAATAATTTGCTGTTACTGTTCATAAAATCGGTGTATAACAATTTTTGAGAGAGGCGGCGTTTCATCATGACCTTAATCTTTGCACATCGAGGCTCTGCAGGAACTCATCCGGAAAATACGATGTCGGCGTTCAAGGAAGCTGCCCGTGTCGGTGCGGACGGAATTGAAACGGATGTCCAGCTCTCGAAAGATGGAGAAGTGGTCATCATCCACGATGAAAAGCTCGATCGGACCACGAATGCCTCGGGGTATGTAAAAGACCGGACCTTAAAGGAGTTGAAAACCCTTAATGCGTCCGCAACCCATAAGGGTAATTTTGGCAAACAAAAGATTCCCACACTTGAAGAACTGTTTATTTGGCTTAATGATAATCAGCTTTTTTGCAATATTGAATTGAAAAATACGGTTTTTTTGTATCCAGGCTTAGAAGAGAAAGTCATCCGGCTCATCCGTACCTACGAAATGGAGGAAAGGATAATCCTTTCTTCTTTCAATCATTACAGTTTGGTCAATTGCCATCGATTGGCACCTGAATTGGAAACGGCACCGCTATATAGGGATGGCCTGTATATGCCGTGGATATATGCAAAGGCAATAGGCGGAAGTGCAATTCACCCAAATATCCGGGCTGCCCCTGATGAACTCATTCAATCATCGGTTAGTATGGGTATTCCTGTAAGGCCCTATACCATTAATGAAGAAACCGAGATGAAGCGGTTATTCAAATTGGGGTGCAGCGGCATCATAACCGATTTCCCCGAAGCAGCGGTACGGGTCAGAGAAGGTTTGAAGTCAAGATAAAGAAAGAAGGTGCCATAAGAGGCACCTTCTTTTTGCGTTTAAAATTTATTGAACCTGCTCTGGACCTTATTTTGTTTTCGATCTCGATGTAGGACGAAGCCGGCGATAAAGGCTATTCCGCCTATCGTAATGAGCAGTCCTATTAAAAATTGCAGCCAAAGGAATGGATAGGGAGGCTGTAAAATACCGAACACCATGTCCCTCATTATTTTTATGCCATAGGCAGCAAAGGCACCGGGGATAAAAAGAATCAAAAAAGCGATTAAACGTTTCATGCAGTCAAATCCCTTCCGAAAATTCCGTCTTTAAAAAATGATAAAGGATATAAATTATTTGTCAAGTAACGGGAATCTAGATAATGACTGGGAGTTGGCGGCTGTTTTTAAAGGGGGCCGATATGGTAAAATGGTGTGGAGTATGAAAAAAATTGCAGGGAATGATCTATTTAAAGGGGTAATTATTTCTTAAGGGGGATGGCTGATGCAAAAGGTCATGATAGTAGGGGGAGGAGTGGGAGGGACGACCGTGTTGAAACTCCTATCGGAAAGTGAAGTGTTCTCCATTGTTTGTATGGCTGATACGAATGAATCTGCTGAAGGGATGCTTGCTGCGAAGGAACGAAAGATTCCTACTGTGACTAATTGGAGCATGGGATTGGAGTGGGATTTGGACATCATATTTGATACGACCGGTGACCCGTCTGTCTATAAAAAGATAAAAAGGGACATGGGCGAACAAACGATTCTCATTCCTGGAAGTGTCGCCCTCATTATGACTAAGTTGTTTGAAGAGAAAAATCGTTTAATAAGTAAATTGGAGAATACCTCCGCAAAAATGGATTTGATCCTTAATACGACCAGTGAAGGGATGGTGGTGATTGACCATGAAGGATTCATCATCATGTTCAATGATAGTGCGGAACGTGCATCAGACACAAAGCGCGAGGATGTGATAGGGAGACATATCAAAGATTTCATCCCATCAACAGGATTGCTGCGAGTGATGCAAACGAACCAAAAAGAAGTGAATCAGGAAATCACCCTTGGCAATGGGATGGAACTCATAACGACAAGGATACCTCTCGTGAATGCCGATAAGGAAATCATAGGGGCTTTTGCTGTGTTCAGGAATAAAATGGAAGCTGTGCGATTGGCGGAGCAGATCACTGATTTAAAAGAAATACAGACGATGCTCCAGGCAATCATTCAATCCAGTGATGAAGCTATATCTGTTGTGGATGATCAAGGAAGGGGGCTTTTGATCAATCCTGCATATACAAGAATCACTGGCTTAACAAAGACCCAAGTGATCGGTAAGCCGGCTTCCATCGATATTTACGAAGGCGAAAGTATGCATATGAAAGTGCTTCAGACAAAAAAACCTGTTCGTGGTGTCAATATGCGTGTCGGCCCAAAACACAAGGAAGTGATCGTGAATGTTGCTCCAATCATTGTGGATGGGTGCCTGAAAGGAAGTGTTGGCGTCATTCATGATGTATCGGAAATTCAAGCCTTGACCCACGAACTTAATCGGGCAAGACAGATCATCCGGACATTGCAGGCTAAATATTCCTTTGATGATATAATTGGGGCTTCCGAAGAGATGAAGCTTCCCATTGAACAGGCGAAATTATCGGCAAGAACACCAGCTACTGTCTTATTAAGAGGGGAATCAGGGACGGGCAAAGAGTTATTTGCACATGCCATCCATAATGCAAGCGATAGAAAGTTCAATAAATTCGTTCGGGTAAATTGTGCGGCCATCTCGGAATCATTACTTGAAAGTGAACTATTCGGTTATGATGAAGGAGCCTTTACCGGGGCAAGCAGGGGCGGAAAGGTCGGTTTTTTTGAAGAGGCAAATCAAGGGAGTATCTTTTTGGACGAAATTGGTGAATTGCCAGCCAACATTCAAGCTAAATTACTGCGGGTTTTACAAGAAAAGGAAATCGTCAGAGTGGGGGGGACGAAGCCGATCCCCATCAATGTCCGGGTCATAGCCGCTACGAATATCAATCTTGAACAGGCCATCGCAAACGGATCATTCAGGGAAGACTTATATTTCAGGCTGAACCGCATGCCTATTTTCATTGCTCCATTAAGAAAGAGAAAAGAAGATTTGAGAGAATTGGCGGAGCATTTGATTAATAAAATCAATCAGGAGTATGGACGGAGCATAGAGGGAATTACAGCAGCAGCTATACATAAGATGCAAATCTACAACTGGCCGGGAAATGTAAGGGAACTGGAAAATATCTTAGGACGGGCAATCATTTTCATGAAATTGAACGAGACAATCATTGATATCCATCATATTCCGGATTTTATCGAAGAGATTCCATTAAAACAACAAGAGAAATTATTAATGAAGCCTTCCGGCTACGTATCGGGGAAACCGCTCTCGGAGATAATAGACCAGTATGAAGCCGAAATCATTCAGCAAGCGTTCCACACCCACAAGGGAAATAAAACACTTACGGCAAAAGCGCTGGGGATTTCAGTTAGAAATCTATATTATAAAATGGAAAAACTAAATCTGTGAAAAATTTTGCATGCAATCATTTGCGCACTATGAAAAAAAGTGCGTGGAATTTTCTGATTTATTTTAATTTAAGCGAGACTCCACTTCTGACATGAAATTTTTTTGAATTTGTTATAGGCTATAGTTGCCCAACATATTAACCAGCATGTCCTTTTTTTGGATAAAAAGATGCTGATTATGTATTTTATTGGCATGTTATTTGCATATTTAAAGGTGCATGGGTTTTTCAAGGGAACCATTCCCCATGGGGAAAATATCATGTGAGTAGCGGATTTTTATTTAAAACGAACGTAGGAACAAGTAAGAATGAGGAGAAATTCAGTAGTCTCATATCTGACATGTATTAAACATCTAGGGAGGATTCCTTTATGGAAATTTTTAAATATCTTGAGAAGTATGATTACGAGCAACTGCTATTCTGTCAGGATAAACAATCGGGTTTGAAAGCGATTATTGCCATTCATGATACAACATTAGGGCCTGCGCTTGGAGGCACAAGGATGTGGACGTATGCATCTGAAGAAGATGCCATTGAAGATGCCTTAAGGCTTTCGAGAGGAATGACATATAAAAACGCCGCTGCCGGCTTGAATTTGGGCGGGGGGAAAACCGTCATCATCGGCGATCCGCGTAAGGATAAAAATGAAGAAATGTTCCGTGCATTCGGAAGGTATATCCAAGGGCTGAATGGCCGTTATATAACAGCTGAAGATGTAGGTACAACGGTTGAGGATATGGATCTCATTCATGAGGAGACGGATTTTGTCACGGGGATTTCCCCAGCATTCGGTTCTTCGGGTAACCCTTCCCCGGTAACGGCATATGGGGTATACCGCGGTATGAAGGCTGCTGCAAAAGAGGCATTCGGAACTGATTCCTTAGAAGGCAAGGTGGTTGCAGTCCAAGGCGTCGGGAATGTTTCTTATAACTTATGCCGTCATCTTCATGAGGAGGGCGCCAAGCTTATCGTTACGGATATCAATAAAGAAAGCGTGGCCCGTGCGGTTGAATCCTTTGGGGCGACTGCAGTGAATCCAGATGAAATTTATGGAGTCGAATGTGATATCTATGCACCTTGTGCATTAGGGGCTGTCATAAATGATCAAACAATCAATCAAATCAGGGCGAAGGTCATTGCAGGTGCTGCGAATAATCAATTAAAGGAAACTGTTCATGGCGATCAAATTCATGAAAAAGGGATTATATATGCTCCTGATTATGTAATTAATGCAGGGGGAGTCATAAACGTGGCCGATGAGCTTTTAGGGTATAATCGGGAAAGAGCCCTTAAGAAAGTGGAAACGGTTTATGATACAATTGAAAGAGTCATCGAGATTGCAAAACGTGATCAAATCCCAACTTATAAAGCGGCGGATAGGATGGCAGAGGAGCGAATTGCTCGCATGAGGAATTCAAGGAGCCAATTCCTGCAAAATGAAAAACATATCCTGAATGGAAGAAAATGAATGTAATTTTACAAGATTAGATTCCTGTGTTTTTTTAAATAAACACAGGAATTTTCAACATGGATAACGTAATAAACATAGGGCAAGTAAAAATGGTGACAAATTGTATGTATTTGTGAGGAGGAGGAGTGGTTTTGGCTGAAGAATTTGACCTCGTTATCCTCGGAGGAGGAACAGGCGGGTATGTGGCGGCAATAAGGGCTGCTCAATTAGGATTGAAAACGGCTGTCGTGGAGAAAGGCAAGCTCGGCGGAACGTGTCTACATAATGGCTGTATCCCTTCGAAAGCACTTTTAAGGAGTGCGGAAGTTTATCAGACTGCAGTGAAAAGTGAGGAATTCGGTATTGTTACCGGGGATGTAAAGGTAGATTTCCTTAAAGTGCAGGAAAGAAAGAATAAAGTGGTCGATCAACTCTATAAAGGAGTTCAGCACTTGATGAAACAGGGAAAGATAACGGTTTATGAAGGGTTAGGGCGTATACTTGGTCCTTCTATATTTTCACCGATGCCTGGGACAATTTCCGTGGAAATGAATGATGGCACCGAAAATGAAATGCTCATCCCCCAGAATGTCATCATTGCCACCGGATCGCGTCCGAAGACACTGCCCGGTTTAGCGATTGATGGGGAATTGGTGCTTACATCGGATGAAGCTCTAAAGCTTGAGAGCCTGCCAAAATCGATGATTATTGTAGGCGGTGGAGTTATCGGCATTGAATGGGCTTCGATGCTCAATGATTTTGGTGTGGAAGTGACAGTACTGGAATATGCAGATAGAATCATCCCGACAGAAGACCATGATATTTCCAGTGAAATGCTTCGTCTCCTGACGAAAAAAGGCGTCAAATTCGTTACAGGTGCCAAGGTATTGCCTGAAACCCTGAAAACGGATGATTCAGTATCCATTTCTGCTGAAGTCAGAGGTTCGGTAGAGGAATTCACAGCTGAAAAAATGCTGGTTTCCGTAGGCAGATCGGCAAATGTTGAAGGGATCGGCCTTGAAAATACGGAGATTGTGAAAGAAAAAGGTTTTATTGAAACCAATGACTTTTTCCAAACGAAGGAATCACATATCTATGCGATCGGTGACTGTATCGGCGGTCTGCAATTGGCACACGTTGCCTCCCATGAAGGTATTACGGCCGTTGAACATATTGCAGGCAAAAAACCGGAACCGCTGGATTATTCGCTCATTTCAAAATGTGTATATTCAAGCCCTGAGGCTGCAAGTGTCGGTTTGACGGAAGATCAGGCAAATAAGGAAGGCTTTGACCTTAAAATAGGGAAATTCCCATTCCGTGCAGTTGGTAAGGCCCTTGTTTTCGGGGAAGCGGATGGTTTTGTCAAAATCATCGCCGATAAGAAAACGGATGATATACTGGGCGTTCATATGATCGGGCCACATGTTACGGATATGATTTCAGAAGCTGGACTTGCAAAAGTGCTTGACGCGACACCTTGGGAAATAGGCAAGACAATTCATCCGCACCCAAGTCTTTCCGAAGCAATCGGAGAGGCGGCCCTTGCTGTCGATGGACGTGCCATTCATTCATAAAGAATAAGGTCAGGAGGTTTTATGATGGTAGAAAAACGTCATGAACAATTAGGCTTAAATGAGGAAACGGTTTTAGATATGTACCGGACAATGCTTTTGTCCCGCAGAATTGATGAGCGCATGTGGCTTTTAAACCGATCCGGGAAAATTCCCTTCGTGATTTCCTGCCAGGGGCAAGAAGCTGCTCAAGTTGGGGCAGCGTTTGCGCTTGATCGGCAAAAGGATTATGTACTGCCTTATTATCGGGATGTAGGTGTTGTGCTTACCTTCGGAATGACCGCAAAAGACTTGATGCTTTCAGGCTTCGCGAAAGAGGAAGATCCCAATTCCGGCGGGCGCCAAATGCCTGGTCATTTTGGTCAAAAGAAAAATAGGATCGTCACTGGTTCATCGCCTGTAACGACACAGGTCCCGCATGCTGTCGGAATTGCCCTTGCAGGGAAGATGGAAGGTAAGGATTTGGTAACATTCGTAACGTTTGGGGAAGGTTCATCCAATCAGGGCGATTTTCATGAAGGGGCCAACTTTGCAGGTGTGCATAAGCTACCGGTCATTTTCATGTGTGAAAATAATAAATATGCGATTTCCGTTCCTATTGAGAAACAGCTATCGTGTGAAAATGTTTCCGACAGGGCGATTGGATATGGAATGCCTGGAATAACGGTGGATGGCAATGACCCATTGGAAGTGTATGCTGCGGTGAAAGAAGCGGCTGACCGTGCACGAAGGGGAGAAGGCCCTACACTGGTAGAAACCGTCTCATATAGGCTCACACCACATTCAAGTGATGATGATGACCGAAGCTACCGGACGGCGGACGAAGTGGCCGAAGCCAAAACGAAGGATTCCATAATGACATTTGGAGCCTATTTAAAAGAAGTGGGAATCATGGATGATGACCTTGAGAAACAAATGAATGATGAAGTAATGAAGATAGTCAACGAAGCAACCGATTATGCTGAAAATGCTCCATATCCGAAGGCTGAAAGTGCTATGAATCATGTGTATGCACAAAAGTAAGGGGGTAATAGAATGCCAGTGATTTCATATATAGATGCCGTGACAATGGCAATGAGGGAAGAGATGGAACGTGATTCCCGTGTATTCGTATTGGGTGAGGATGTAGGAAAAAAAGGCGGGGTCTTTAAAGCCACTAATGGTTTATACGACCAATTCGGTGAAGAGAGGGTCATCGATACTCCGCTCGCTGAATCTGCAATCGCAGGAGTTGGGATTGGAGCCGCCATGTATGGGCTTCGGCCGATAGCTGAGATGCAATTCGCTGATTTCATCATGCCTGCCATTAACCAAATCGTTTCAGAGGCAGCCAAAATCAGATACCGTTCCAATAATGACTGGAGCTGTCCTATGGTAATCCGTGCTCCATATGGAGGGGGGATTCATGGAGCTCTTTATCATTCGCAATCGGTTGAAGCGATCTTTGCCAATCAGCCGGGCTTGAAAATTGTGATGCCATCCACTCCATATGATGTAAAGGGTTTGCTTAAAGCTGCCATTCGCGACGAAGACCCAGTGCTTTTCTTTGAACATAAACGCGCGTACCGCTTGATCAAGGGTGAGGTGCCTACTGAAGATTATGTACTTCCCATCGGTAAGGCGGATGTGAAAAGGGAAGGGGAAGACATTACTGTCATCTCCTATGGCCTTTGTGTGCATTTTGCCCTTCAGGCAGCCGAAAAATTAGCTGCAGATGGAATTTCTGCACATGTTCTTGACTTGCGTACCGTCTATCCTTTGGATAAGGATGCCATCATAGAAGCGGCTTCTAAAACAGGAAAAGTATTACTTGTTACGGAAGATAATAAAGAAGGAAGCATCATGAGTGAGGTCGCAGCCATAATTGCCGAGCATTGCCTTTTTGATTTGGATGCCCCTGTAAAACGATTGGCCGGCCCGGATGTACCTGCCATGCCTTATGCGCCTACGATGGAAAAACAATTCATGGTGAATCCCGATAAAGTGGAAAAAGCAATGAGGGAATTGGCCGAGTATTAATGACTGTTAAGAAGGAGGATGAATTATGGCTATGGAATTAATGAAGATGCCCCAACTAGGCGAAAGTGTCACGGAGGGAACCATCAGTAAATGGCTTGTGAAGCCTGGGGATCATGTCACGAAATACGACCCGCTAGCTGAAGTGATGACGGATAAAGTAAATGCTGAGGTTCCTTCTTCCTTCACCGGCATCATCAAGGAATTGAAAGCGGATGAGAATCAAACATTGGCAGTCGGGGAAGTCATCTGCTCGATTGAAGTTGAAACGGCAAAGACGGGTAACGAAAATGCCGGGCAAGTTTCTCATAGTGAGGAAAAAGTTGATGCACCTGTTACAAGAGATGTGCAGCAAGCGGCAGAACCATCAAGGAAAGCTCGCTATTCGCCAGCTGTGTTAAAACTTTCCCAGGAGCATGGAATCGATCTATCAAAAGTTAAAGGAACGGGGAATGAGGGACGGATCACCCGTAAAGATTTACTGAAACTTGTTGAATCAGGGAATCTTCCTAAGGCGGATGAGCCTTCCGCAATTTCCGATGCGGCTCCTGAAGAGATTGCCCCTCAAGTCAATCGTCAAACAAGTCCAGTAACAAACGTGCCGACTGCGGCTGGTGACAAGGAAATACCGGTAACCGGCATCCGTAAGGCAATTGCGTCCAATATGTTGAAAAGTAAGCACGAAATTCCGCATGCTTGGACGATGGTGGAAGTTGATGCCAGCAATATGGTGAAGTTGCGTGATAATCTAAAATCCGATTTTAAACAAAAAGAAGGCTATAATTTAACGTACTTTGCCTTTTTCGTAAAAGCAGTTGCTCAAGCCCTTACGGAATTTCCAGAACTGAATTCGATGTGGGCCGGCGAAAAAATCATACAAAAGAAAGAAATCAATATATCGATAGCCGTTGCAACTGAAGATGCCCTATTTGTTCCGGTCATTAAAAATGCAGATGAAAAATCAATCAAAGGTATAGCAAGGGAAATACAGGAACTTGCATCCAAAGTGAAGTCAGGTAAGTTAAAAGCAGAGGATATGCAAGGTGGTACGTTCACTGTTAATAACACTGGCTCATTCGGTTCTGTCCAGTCCATGGGAATCATCAATTATCCACAGGCAGCCATTTTACAGGTTGAAACGATTGTAAAACGTCCAGTGGTCATTAATGACATGATTGCAGTACGAGATATGGTGAATCTCTGTTTATCACTTGATCATCGTGTTTTGGACGGACTGGTATGCGGACGATTCCTCGCGAGGGTTAAAGAAATCATCGAAAAGATTTCCAAAGACAACACTCCGATATACTAAAATGAAGAAAAGGAGGGCCGGAAGGTCCTTCCTTTTTTTTTGCACTTCGCTTTTCCGTAGAAAAACATCGACAAAAATTTTATTTTTGCTATTATTTTATTAAGAGCTGTTCTAATACAGGTCAGGGGCTGTACTTGATTTGAAGAGGCAAAATAGGCTAGTGGTTTCCCTAATAACAGGTTTGCTAATTTCTATTGTCTTAAACTTCAAGAAAATTATGGTAGAATGTTAGTATAATCCAGATCAAATTGACGGGAGGGTGGTTTTCTTATCCAAAACTGACTGAGCGTTCGTTCTCCCAATGGAGGAAAAGGGCGTATGAGGATAAGAAAGCGATTACAGATGGAACTGAAAGATGTAAAAAACATAACCTTTCCTAAGCCTTCTTATGAAGAGTGGAAAGAAGCTGCGGAAGCAAGTTTAAAAGGGAAAAGTGTAGAAAAGCTTAAAACGAATACATATGAGGGCATCGCTTTATATCCACTCTATACAGAAAAGGTGGAATCAACGGAAAAAGTAGCTGAATTGCCAGGATTTTTCCCTTTCACCCGAGGAACGTCCCCAACGGGATATCATGACAAACCTTGGCTTGTCGTTCAACCTGTAAGCGGTATCACGGCTGAAGAAGCAAATGAAAAGATGAGGGCTGCATTCAAGCGCGGTCAAAATGTCGTGGCATACCCTGCACGATTGCTTTCCGAGGGAGCAAGGGCTGAAACATTGTTTAAGGAAATACCATTAAAAGAAATGCCGGTTTTCATTGACCTTAAGGGGAAACAAAAAGAATTATTCCCTCAATTCAAAGCTGTTGCCGAAGCACAAAATACCCAATTGACAGGCGTCATTGCTGAAGATCCAATTGCAGAATGGCTCATTTGCGGTCAGATGCCAGAAGATACGGATAACTATTTTGCAGATTGGCTGAAGACGATCCAGGATTATCAGAAGGTAGGCAGTGATTTAAAAACAGTTTTGATTAATACGGCAGTCTACCATAATGGAGGAGCCAATGCCGTACAAGAAATAGCTTACGGATTATCGGCAGCCATCCAATATCTATTGGAAGGGCAAAAGCAAGGGCTTTCTATTGCTGCGGTTTCCGAAAAAATAGTATTCTCGTTTGCAGTGGATTCAAATTACTTCATGTCCATCGCTAAACTGAGGGCTGCCAGAAGGCTTTGGGCAGGTCTTGCAGAAGCTTTCGATACAGCATCGGACCATTTTAAAATGACGATACATGCCGTAACTTCCGAGTTGACAGAAACGCTATATGATCAGTACGTCAATATTCTTCGGACCACGAACCAAGCTTTTGCAGCAGCTATTGGAGGCATTCAATATCTTCAAATCCATCCATTTACACACGCAACAGGTGAAACCGATGAGTTTTCAGAAAGAATTGCCCGTAATACTCACTTGATTTTAAAAGAAGAAACAAATATTACAACAGTAGTCGATCCTGCTGGCGGTTCATGGTATGTTGAGCAACTAACGGATGAATTGGCTGAAAAGGCTTGGGTAAAATTCCTTGAAATCGATGCAGCTGGAGGGATTCTGGAGCTAATTAAACAAGGTACCCTTCAGAAAGAAATAGCTGAAGTTTTCCAAGGAAGAGTTCAAAATGCTGCTTTCAGAAAAGAAAGTATCATCGGAACGAATGTATATCCGAATCCCGCTGATAAGATTAAAACCACGACAAAGGATAAACATGTGTCATATATGAAAGTTGCGAAGCCGTTTGGCATTACCCCACTTGAATTGGAACGGGTATCCAGTCAGTTCGAACAGATAAGACTACGCAGTGAAAAGCTTAAAGGAATAAGCGGAACGGCTCCAACTATCGGTTTAATTAATTTGAAAAATCTCAAATCCTATAAACCTCGTGCAGATTTCGTTCAAAGTCTTGCGGCAGCAGGTGGTATCGAAACAATCGGCAGTAAGGGATGTCAAACCGTTGAGGAAGCAATCGATTATGTAGCTGCGACCAAGCTCCCAATCTATTGTCTTTGCGGCAGTGATGGTGACTATTCGGAATTAGCGCCAGTCATCATTAAAGAAATTAAAAAGCAATTCCCTGAAATCACTATTTATAGTGCCGGCAAGCAGCAAGAAGAATTGGAGATTACACTAAGAGAAGCCGGGGTCAAAGATTTTATCCATGTTAAAACGAATGCAATATCCATTTTACTTGAATTATTGCAGAAGCTAGGGGTGAACTGAAATGAAAAAACCGAATTTTTCTGCTATAAATCCTGCTAAGTCCGAGATGAAAGGTACAGTGGAAGCTTGGAAAAAGGAAGTCGAAAAAGCCGTTGGTAAAAACATTGAGGATCTTCTGTTTGAAACCAATGAACAAATAAAAATCAAACCGCTTTATGTTGAGGAAGATATTCGCGGCCTGGAACATATGGAAAGTGTGCCAGGCATCGCTCCTTTTACAAGGGGGCCCTATCCTTCGATGTATGTCAATCGTCCTTGGACGGTACGGCAGTATGCAGGTTTTTCGACTGCTGAGGAATCCAATGCGTTTTACAGACGTAATCTGGCGATGGGGCAAAAAGGGCTTTCAGTTGCTTTTGATTTAGCTACACACCGCGGTTATGACTCCGATCATCCACGCGTTGTCGGTGATGTGGGGAAGGCGGGAGTTGCCATTGATTCCATTCTTGACATGAAGATCCTGTTCGACGGCATTCCGCTTGATCAGATGTCCGTGTCAATGACAATGAACGGTGCAGTATTACCGATCCTTGCGTTTTATATCGTGACAGCTGAAGAACAAGGCGTAACACAGGATAAGCTTTCAGGCACGATTCAAAATGACATCTTAAAGGAATACATGGTTCGGAATACGTATATCTACCCGCCTGAAATGTCCATGAAAATCATAGCTGATATCTTTGAGTATACTTCCAAATATATGCCCAAGTTCAATTCCATTTCCATCTCCGGTTATCATCTGCAAGAAGCGGGGGCGCCGGCTGATATCGAACTTGCCTATACGTTGGCGGATGGGCTTGAGTATGCACGTACCGGAATGAAAGCAGGCATTGATATCGATAAATTTGCACCACGCCTGTCATTCTTCTGGGCTGTAGGAATGAACTATTTCATGGAAGTGGCGAAAATGCGGGCGGCTCGTTTCATTTGGTCAAAACTGATGAAACAATTCGAACCGAAAAATAATAAAGCGATGGCATTGAGGACTCATTCCCAAACCTCCGGCTGGAGCCTTTCCGAGCAGGATCCGTTTAACAATGTCGCAAGGACCCTTATCGAAGCGCATGCTGCTGCACTTGGACATACACAGTCGCTCCATACTAATGCATTGGATGAGGCCATTGCCCTGCCAACGGATTTCTCGGCACGTATTGCACGTAATACACAGCTCTATCTGCAGGAGGAAACCGGGATCACAAAAGTAATCGATCCATGGGCGGGTTCTTACTATGTAGAATCGCTCACTAGTGAATTGATCGAACGGGCTTGGGCTCACATAGAAGAAATCGAAGGTCTGGGAGGAATGGCGAAGGCAATTGAAACCGGCCTTCCAAAAATGAGGATCGAGGAAGCCGCTGCAAAGCGTCAGGCAAAAATCGATTCTCAAGATGAAACGATCGTAGGCGTCAATAAGTATCGGTTGAAAAAAGAAGATCCGATTGAAATACTGGAGATCGACAATACAGCAGTTCGCGAAAGTCAGCTTAAGCGTTTGAGCGAATTAAAAGCCAAACGTGATCAGGCAAAGGTGGATGAAGCTCTTCAAGCACTTTCAATGGCTGCCAGAACTGGCGAGGGTAACCTTCTTGAACTGGCTGTGCAAGCAGCAAGAGTACGGGCTTCATTAGGTGAAATCTCGGATGCGATCGAAGAGGTGGCTGGACGTCACAAAGCAACGATCCGTTCTATCAGCGGCGTATACAGCTCGGCATACTCAAAAGAAGCGGAAATTGAGGAAGTCGTCCGCATGACGGAAGAATTCCTTGAAAATGAAGGAAGAAGACCGCGTTTGTTAATGGCTAAAATGGGTCAGGACGGTCATGATCGCGGAGCTAAAGTAGTCGGAACGGGGTTTGCGGATTTAGGTTATGATGTCGATATCGGTCCATTATTCCAAACACCGAAAGAAACCGCCATCCAGGCCGTGGAAAATGATGTGCATGTAGTCGGAATGAGTTCGCTTGCTGCCGGCCATAAAACATTGTTGCCGCAGCTTATGACGGAACTGAAGAACTTGGGACGAGAGGACATCATAGTGATCGTAGGCGGCGTCATCCCTGCGCAGGATTATGAATATCTTATGGAAAATGGCGCTACAGCCATTTTTGGACCTGGAACGGTCATTCCGCAGGCAGCAAAGAAAGTGCTTCAGGAAATATACAATCGCCTCGGATATGAGGAAGTGGCCCAATAATGAGTGAAGACAAAAAGCCGGAATGGGTCGATCTTAACAATCAGGAAGGTTTTGCTTCTTCATTAAAGCCAGGTGTGGAATTAGCAGCCAGCCAAAACAAACCTTCAAAAAGCAAATTCGTCAAAAAACATAATGTAAACATACCGGTCCATGAACTTAAAGAGGGAATCATAAAAGGGGACAGGGCCAAGCTAGCCAAAGGGATTACATTGGTTGAAAGCAATGCATCCCATCATTTGGATCATGCACAGGAATTATTGCATAGTATCCTTCCTCATACAGGGAACTCAATGCGCATCGGGATTTCCGGAGTGCCCGGTGCCGGGAAAAGTACCTTCATCGAGACGTTCGGAACCTACTTATGTGACAGGGGCCATAAGGTAGCCGTTCTAGCCGTCGATCCAAGCTCTTCGGTCAATGGCGGAAGTATACTGGGCGATAAGACAAGGATGGAGGAACTGGCTAGAAACCCCCATGCCTTCATAAGACCCTCACCATCCGAAGGAACTCTGGGCGGGGTTCACCGCAAAACGAGGGAAACGATGTTGCTTTGTGAAGCTGCAGGATTTGATGTGATACTGATAGAAACTGTCGGGGTCGGTCAGAGTGAAGCTATAGTTCGAAGTATGGTCGACTTCTTCATGCTCCTTGTCCTAACGGGTGCCGGAGATGAATTGCAAGGGATGAAAAAAGGGATTCTGGAACTTGTGGACGGAATTGTTGTCAATAAGGCCGACGGCGAGAACCTCCCCCTGGCGATTAGGACGAAATCCGAATATAGCAGAATCCTGCACTTCCTTCAGCCAGCCACAAAGGGTTGGGCAGGAAAGGCATATACTTGTTCCGCCATAACCGGTAAAGGAATTCCTGAACTTTGGGATGTATTGAATGAATTTTCCCATATGACCAAGGAATCGGGTGTTTTTCAAGAACGGAGAAGAATGCAATCTAGGGAATGGCTTTATTCATTGATCGATCACCAGCTTAAAACGATGTTTTATAAAAATGAAACCGTCAAGAGTCTTCTCCCTATACTCGAGAATCAAGTGATGTCAGGGAATAAAACGGTCACTGCTGCTGTTAAGCAGGCCTTTCAATCTTTTGCCGAAACATTTAAGTCTAATGAAAAATAAATGGGATGGGGCAGGCATGGATCATCTCCCACGCCTGCCCCATCCTTTTGTAAGTCTTGTTGTTACACACATGATTCCCGCTCCCCTTTCGTTTTAAACATGTTCGGAACGGATTATGCGGTTTTAACAGGTAAATTTATTGAATCACGAAGAGGCAATTGTTATGATAGGATTGAAGAGAAAACTTGGAAGGAGCAAATGCCATGAATATGGATTTTAATTTTTTAATGAACGACGTAGTCAAACAGGCTCGCGATGAGATTAAGACTGCTGGATATACAGAACTGACCACTCCCGAAGAAGTAGAGGAAGTATTTGCACAAAAAGGAACGACACTTGTTATGGTAAACTCCGTTTGTGGCTGTGCTGGGGGAATAGCTAGACCTGCAGCTGCTCATGCAATCCATAATGATAAACGCCCAGATCAGCTTGTAACCGTTTTTGCTGGGCAAGATAAAGAGGCGACGGAAAAAGCCCGTGATTATTTCGAAGGATATCCGCCGTCATCCCCATCATTTGCATTGCTGAAAGATGGAAAAATCATCACCATGATAGAACGCCATGAAATTGAAGGGCACCACCCGATGTCTGTAGTAGAAAAATTACAAGACTACTTCGATCAATATTGCGAAGAAGTTTAATCCATATCGATAACCTAAAAACCCGCCCGATCGGCGGGTTTTAGTTTGTCGACAAAAAGAGGTTCGGAATGGTCTCATCCGAACCATGATCTTAGAACAAGACTAGAATTTCAAATGTGGTTTTTACTTTAAATCATAATTGGATTGCAGCGATTACGAAACCCCTCCAGGATAATTGGCTTTTAAGCCCTTGCTTTAATGAGGCATGGCAGACAGTCGGCGGAAAGGGAGCGGATTTCTGGAATCAACAGAAATAAGAAAAAAACTATATGAAAACTGGCTTTTGTTCGAATTTTGTCTACAGTCTGAACCCACCCAATCGGTGTTTTTTTTATTCATGAAATTGCATAAGTCAGGAACTTTTGGGAAAAAAGATAGATATGGAAGCGGATATATTACCTTTGGTGAGAAAGCACGAAGCCCAAATGTAAAATTATGATAATATTCTGAAAAATGAATCTATTATTTACGTTATTGAATAATTATTAGAGTGTGTTAAAATACACATTAGTGTATGAATATTAGTTATTCGAAATTTAACTAACCTAATTTAATAACAAGAGAATTGAAAATATCATTTTGGAGGAATAATAATGAAGTTGAAAAAGCAGTTAGCATTGTTGCTTACTTCTATTTTATTAGTAGGTATTTTAGCGGCATGCGGAACATCAGAGAAAGAAGATAAGAACACAGCTGACAATGAAGACAAAAAGGTCCTGGTAATGGGAACATCTGCGGATTATCCGCCATTTGAATTTGTTGAAACATCTAAAAGTGATGAAATCCAAGGATTTGACATTGATATCGCTAAAGCAATCGGAAAAAAATTAGGTTATGAGGTCGAAGTGAAGGACATTGACTTTAATAGTCTTGTGCCTGCCCTGGAAAATAAATCGGTCGATTTCGTTATCTCCGGAATGACTCCAACAGAAAAACGTGAGCAATCAGTCGATTTCAGTGATATTTACTATACAGCTAAAAACATGATCATCACGACAAAGAACAGTAAAATCAAAACTGTTGAAGATTTAAAAGGGAAAACGGTTGGCGTACAGCTTGCATCCATCCAGGAGACATTGGCAAATGACTTGAATAAATCCCAAGATATCGGGATGAAAGTTGAAAAACGGAATCGTATTCCTGAGGTTGTTCAAGAAATGTCAACAGGACGTTTTGACGCCGTGATCATGGAAGATACTGTTGCAAAAGGCTACTTGAAAGATAATAAAGAATTGGTTGGCCATTTGATCAAGTCTGGTGATCAAGATGCCGGTTCGGCAATCGCTTTCCAAAAAGGAAGCAAGTTAACTGAAGAATTCAATGCCGAGTTGAAAAAAATGATGGAAAATGGTGAAATGGAAAAATTAATACTAAAATGGTTCGGTGGCAGTGAAACTGAATAAAACAGAGAGATGAAAAGCGTTCAGAATGCCTTCTGAACGTTTTTCCGCGCTTTATTGTTAATAAAATGAAGCAGGAGGAAGGCCCAAAGATAACGGCCTTCATAAGAGAGGATGAATGGAGTGAATCTGGAATTTGAAAGGATTATGCCTTCCCTTCCATATATCCTGGAGGGAATACCGACTACATTAAAGGTTGTAGCGGTAGCGGCAGTAATCGGATTTGTTTTGGGAATATTATTATCTATACTTAAAATCAGCAGAATCAAGCCATTGAATTGGATTGCTGACTTTTATACATCCATTTTTCGCGGTACCCCTTTGGTGCTGCAATTAATGCTGATTTATTTTGGTTCACCACAAATATTAGGGATTCAAATCGAAGCGTTCCAAGCAGCATTTTTAGCATTCGGGCTAAATTCAGCTGCCTATATCTCTGAAATTATCAGGGGAGGCATTTTAGCGGTCGATAAAGGCCAACGAGAGGCTGCACTTGCACTTGGGGTTCCCTATTCAGGGATGATGCTTAATATTATCCTTCCGCAGGCCATCAAGAACATCCTGCCATCCCTTGTTAACGAATTGATTTCCTTAACGAAGGAATCAGCCGTTGTCACAATTATTGGATTAGGGGATATCATGCGCCGTGCTTATATTGTCGGCGGTGAGACATATAAATTCTTCGAGCCGATTTTATTTGCCGGTCTCATTTATTATGTGATGGTCATGATTCTCACCATCTTAGGCAAAGTGATTGAAAGGAGAATGAGACGCAGTGATTAAAATTGATGGACTTAAAAAAAATTATGGTAAGCTCGAAGTTTTAAAAGGAATCAGCACCGAGATAGGACAGGGTGAAGTGGTAGCGATCATCGGTCCATCCGGTTCGGGAAAATCAACTTTCTTGCGCTGCATCAATATGCTTGAAACTCCAACTGATGGTCAAATCAGGTTTAAAGATCAAATCATCACTGAAAAAAAGACCAATATCATGAAAGTGCGTGAAAATGTCGGAATGGTATTTCAACATTTCCATTTATTTCCTCATAAAACCGTACTGGAGAATTTGATATATGCACCTATGAAGGTGAAAAAATTATCAAAGGCCGAGGCTGTAAAACAAGCTCGTGAGCTCTTGACTAAAGTCGGTTTGGCCGATAAAGAATCGACTTATCCGAATCGTCTGTCAGGCGGACAAAAACAAAGGGTCGCGATTGCACGGGCATTGGCAATGAACCCGGAAGTAATGCTTTTCGATGAGCCGACTTCAGCGCTTGACCCCGAGATGGTAAAAGAAGTGCTCGAGGTTATGAAGTCACTGGCACATACGGGGATGACCATGCTGATTGTAACGCATGAAATGGGCTTCGCCAAAGAAGTGGCCGATCGAGTACTATTCCTGGACGGGGGTCTGCTCGTTGAGGAAAGTGCTCCGGAAGATTTCTTTTCCAATCCGAAAAGCCAGCGTGCAAAAGACTTCTTGGAAAAAGTTTTATAAGCTAAAGCAAATAGTATATAATTGTGAAAAAAGGTAACGTTTAGTTACCTTTTTTTATTTTTTTCCTATAATGTATTTTTGCGTGCATGTATTTAGAAAAATTGGAAATTTAACTCGCAAAGGACTGTAAAAATATCTGATTTCCTGATAGTATTATAATAGATAGAGAAAGAGCCAGGTGATACATAACAATGTTTAAAATCGGATACAGGACGATTAAAACTGCTTTGGGGGCCACCCTGGCAATTATTATTGCACAAATGCTTAATCTCGAATATTTCTCTGCCGCGGGAATCATTGCGATCTTATGCATCCAAGTTACAAAAAAGAAGTCGGTGTATGCCTCCTGGCACCGGTTTTTAGCTTGTTTGATTGCAATGGCCTATGCATCCCTATTATTTCAGTTCATCGCATTTCATCCGCTGATAATAGGTTTGATTCTCTTGATTTTCATTCCAACGACAGTGGCCTTGAAGATTAATGAGGGGATCGTGACGAGCAGCGTCATCATCATGCACCTATACGGGTCCGGTAACATCACTTTTTCCCTGCTGATCAATGAAACGATATTAATTGCAGTTGGAGTTGGAGTGGCACTTGTCATGAATCTGTACATGCCCAGTGTCGATGACAAACTGCTGGCCTATCAGGAAAATATCGAAACGAACTTCAGTGCGATCTTGATGGGAATTGTCCGCTATTTGAGGGATAATGATCACACATGGGATGGTAAGGAAATCACCGAAACAGCCAATCTACTTAATCAAGCCAAGAGCCTTGCCTTCAGGGACGTGGAAAATCATTTCTTAAGGGAAGAAGACCTGTATTACCATTATTTCAAAATGCGTGAAAAGCAATTTGAAATAATTGAACGAATTCTTCCCCTGGTCACGAATATTCCGTTGGTCGTCAAGCAAAGTGGGATAGTGGCAGATTTTATAGAAGATTTGGCAGAAAACGTCCACCCACAAAATACGGCCATCCTTTATCTGAAGAAGCTTGAAGAAATGGAGATTCATTTTAGGGGAATGGCACTGCCGCAGACACGTGAAGAGTTCGAATCCAGGGCTGCATTACTGCAGCTCATGAAGGAAATGGAGCGCTATTTATTGTTGAAGCATTCCTTCAAGGGATTACCCAAGCTGACCGGCAACCGAATGAAAAAGAGGCACTTGGCTTAAACTAAGCAAAAAAGTAAAGGAATGATACAAATGAAATGGATCCTTTCTTTGTTGCTTATGCTATCTTTGTGGCCGTTACAGGTACAGGCCCAGCCTCAACCGGTTAAGCCTGGCGATCCGTTTATCATCATCAATAAAGCCAACAATAAATTGGCGTTCATTGATGATAACGAGGTCAAGGAGATTCTGCCGGTCGGTACGGGAATGAGTCAGGAACTGACACCTGAAGGGATATTCACGGTCAAAGTAAAAGCGGTCAATCCATATTACCGGAAAAAGAATATTCCTGGCGGTGATCCCAGGAACCCTTTGGGGTCGCGGTGGATTGGCTTCGATGCACGAAATACCGATGGGAGGATATACGGCATACATGGTACGAATCAGCCATCATCGATTGGTGAATATATTTCAAATGGCTGTGTACGGATGCATAAATCCGATGTGGAGCGTTTGTACGAAAAAGTCCCCATCGGCACTAAGGTGTTAATCGCCCTATCGAACGAGGATTTCAAAACGCTGGCTAAGAAAAACGGAGCGATAAAATAAAGAGAGGGAAGCTTTTTGCTCCCCTCCCCATTACGGTGTCTATTACATAAGAAATGCGATACCTGATAATAAGCTCGTTAATAACATTGAGATAAGCATTAAATACACGACGATCTTTCTGATTTTCTTGTTTCCCATATGCTCTCTCCCTCAATACAGTTTGATTGATTTTATTTTAACTTGAACATTTAGTAGAAACAAGTAAAAGTATAATGTTCATATTATTCCGAATCTTAAAAGGCTTTAATGCAAGATTAGTAGTATTTTAATGGAGTCATCCAATAATACATAGCATGGGGGTTTTTATGATGATTAAAAATATCGATCATATCGGTATTGCCGTCAAGTCACTAGATGAAGCCTTGCCGCTTTACACGGAAACGTTGAAATTGAAACTTGAAGGAATCGAGACAGTGGAGAGCCAAGGAGTGAAAGTGGCCTTCATCCTGGCAGGCAATACCCGTTTGGAATTGTTGGAAGCGTTGTCACCTGCAAGCCCAATCGCCAAATTCATCGAAAAACGCGGTGAAGGGATTCATCATGTGGCACTTGGCGTCGAAGACATCGAAGATAGAATAAAAGAAATCAAAGAAGCTGGATTGCGCATGATTGATGATTCATCAAGAAAGGGAGCGCACAATGCGGATGTTGCTTTCGTTCATCCGAAGTCTACCGCGGGAGTATTATATGAGCTTTGTGAACAAGCATTATCAAAGGAGGAGCAGAAATGACAGACATTTATGATACGATCAATGACCTATATGACAGACGCCGCAAAGTGGAAATGGGCGGCGGTGAAGAAAGAATCGATAAGCAGCATGATAAGGGCAAACTTACGGCAAGGGAAAGAATTGAACTTCTAGTTGATCCAGGTACTTTCATCGAGCTTAATCCTTTTATCAAACACCGTAATACCAATTTCGGCATGGAAAAGGAAGAAGGGCCGGGAGAAGGGGTTGTCACCGGTTACGGAAAGGTCAACGGTCGCGACATTTATCTGTTTTCACAGGATTTTACTGTTTTTGGCGGTGCACTCGGTGAAATGCATGCTCTGAAAATTGCCAATGTTATGGATTTGGCAGCGGAAAATGGAGCCCCTTTCATAGGTTTGAACGATTCTGGTGGGGCGCGTATTCAAGAAGGCGTAGTTTCGCTTGACGGATATGGCCAAATATTTTACCGGAATTCCATATATTCAGGGGTCATTCCACAGATTTCGGTTATTATGGGACCTTGTGCAGGCGGAGCCGTATATTCCCCAGCCATTACCGACTTTGTCTTCATGGTTGAAAAAACGAGCCAAATGTTCATAACAGGTCCTAAAGTCATTGAAACGGTTACAGGTGAAAAGATTTCATCCGAAGGATTGGGCGGAGCGACTGTACATAATACCATCAGCGGTAATGCCCATTTCAAAGGAGCATCTGAGGAGCAAGTTTTGGCTGACGTTAGACGGCTCCTGAGCTATCTTCCACAAAATAATGAAGAGAAGCCGCCGGTTTTGGAAGCGGATGAGGGAGATGACTACCGGCCGGACTTAACGGATGTAGTTCCTTATGAAGGCATCCGCCCATATGATGTTCGGAAAGTGTTGGAGCAGGTTGTCGATGAGGATTCCTTTATGGAAGTGCAAGAGGGCTTTGCGAAAAACATAGTGGTCGGCTTGGCACGGATCAAAGGGAAATCAGTGGGGCTTGTCTGTAATCAGCCAAAGGTGTTGGCAGGGGGACTTGATATAGATTCATCAGATAAAGCTGCCCGTTTTATTCGTTTTTGTGACTCGTTTAACATTCCGCTTATTACGTTTGAAGACGTTTCAGGGTTTTTCCCCGGCGTTAAACAAGAACATGGCGGAATCATTCGCCACGGTGCAAAGCTGCTATATGCTTATTCGGAAGCAACAGTACCTAAATTGACGATCATTCTGCGAAAAGCATACGGAGGAGCTTATGTGGCTCTTAATAGTAAATCCATCGGTGCGGATCTTACATTTGCATGGCCGAATGCTGAAATCGCTGTAATGGGTTCTGCTGGAGCGGCAAATATCATTTTTGCCCGTGAAATTCAAAATAGCCAGGATCCGGAAGCGACACGAGCGGCTAAAATTGAAGAATACCGTGAGAAGTTCGCCAATCCATATGTTGCCGCAAGTCTTGGAATGGTGGATGATGTTATCGATCCCCGTGAAACCAGGATTAAGATCATTCAATCTCTTGATATGCTACGCAACAAAAAAGAAACTCGACCATGGAAAAAACACGGAAATATCCCATTGTGATCAAACTTTGCAAGGAGCCCAAACTTATCTGTTTTGGGCTCTTTTCCATATGGGGCCAAGATATCATTTTGAAATAAGTCATCCATCATTCACTTTTTAAAACGGTCTTTAGGATAAGCATGCCACATTATTTGCCGGGGTGCCGCTTTTAGAAGTATAATTGAAGAGGAAAACTTTTTTGGAGGTTTTATTTTATGATTAATGAAGAACGTTTAGTTAATGAATTTATGGAATTGGTGCAGATCGATTCCGAAACGAAAAATGAAGCAGCCATCGCCAAAGTGCTAAAGGAAAAATTCGGGGCACTAGGTGTAGAAGTTTTTGAAGATGATACAACAGCAGTCACCGGTCATGGTGCAGGGAATTTAGTATGTACTTTAAAAGGAACGAAAGAAGGCGTAGATACCATTTATTTCACCTCCCATATGGATACGGTTGTACCGGGTAATGGAATCAAGCCTTCCATCAAAGATGGATACATAGTGTCAGACGGAACGACCATTTTAGGGGCGGATGACAAAGCTGGATTAGCGGTCATGTTAGAAACGCTTAAAGTGTTGAAAGAACAGAATATCGAACATGGTACGATCGAATTCATCATTACAGTCGGTGAAGAATCTGGCTTGGTAGGGGCAAAGGCATTGGATCGCTCCCTTGTAACGGCTAAATTCGGTTTTGCACTTGATAGTGATGGAAAAGTGGGCAATGTGGTTGTTGCTGCACCTACTCAAGCGAAAGTGTCCGCAACCATTTTAGGCAAGACTGCTCACGCTGGTGTCGCTCCAGAGAAAGGCGTTTCGGCCATTACGATCGCTGCCAAAGCAATCTCTAGAATGCCATTAGGCAGAATCGACGAGGAAACGACAGCCAATATCGGACGTTTCCAGGGGGGACAGCAAACCAATATTGTTTGTGACCATGTTGAAATCCTTGCAGAAGCAAGATCCTTGATCCCTGAAAAAATGGAAATACAGGTAGCGAAAATGAAAGAGGCTTTTGAGACTGCAGCCATTGAAATGGGCGGACGTGCTGAAGTTGAAGTTACCGTCATGTATCCTGGTTTTAAATATGGTGCTGGTGACCATGTTGTCGAAATCGCAAGAAAGGCAGCAGAGAAAATCGGCCGTCCATGCGAGCTGGTTAAAAGCGGCGGTGGAAGCGATGCAAATGTCATTGCAGGCTTTGGCATCCCTACTGTCAATCTCGCAGTGGGCTATGAAGATATCCATACTACGAATGAAAGAATTCCAGTTGAGGAATTAACGAAGCTAGCTGAAATGGTCATCACTATCATCAAAGAAGTTTCAGGGGAATAATCACCCATAATAGGTCAAGATGTTCAAAGTATTGAAGGAATATATGTACAGTCATCAATGACATGATGGCTGTTTTTCTTGGAGTGGAAGCATCTTTCACCGTGGTTACCAAAGATAAATAGGGGTACTTTAATAGAAATGTTTTTTATTTTTACAAGGATGTGACGGTCAAGCATGAAGGACATGTATCCCAAAAATGGCAGGGTCATTCTCCATGTAGACATGAATAGTTTCTATGCTTCAGTGGAAATGTCATATGATGTTTCATTGAAAGGCAAACCGCTTGCCATTGCAGGGAATGTTGAAGAGAGAAGGGGCATAATCGTCACCTGCAGCTATGAGGCGAGGAAGTTCGGGGTTAAAACGACCATGCCGATTTGGCAGGCGAAAAAATTATGTCCTCAATTAGTCATTCAGAAACCGAATTTCGAGCGCTATCGAAAGGCATCACTGGCTATTTTCGATGTTTTGAGGCAATATACAGAGATGGTTGAACCGGTTTCGATTGATGAGGGGTATCTGGATATCAGTGAATGCGCCGAATTGGGTTCGCCTTTAGATATAGCCAATAGCATTCAGGAAAGAATTTTTCATACGATGGATCTCCCTTGCAGTATCGGGATTGCCCCTAATAAATTTTTGGCCAAAACGGCTTCTGATATGAAGAAACCTATGGGTATCACCGTGTTAAGGAAACGGGACATTCCGGAAAAGCTCTGGCCTTTACAAGTGGGCGAAATGCATGGCATCGGGGAAAAGACATCGGAAAAGCTTCAAACTATCGGGATAATGACGATCAGGGACCTTGCACACACCAATGATAGTCAACTTAAACAGCTTCTTGGGATCAATGGCATCCGTTTGAAGGATAGGGCTAATGGAATTGACCCAAGGGTAGTGGATCCCGAAGCGATTTTTGAGCATAAGAGCATCGGGAACTCGACAACACTTCCGCATGACTCCGCTAATCAAAAAGAATTGATCGGTGTATTGGAAAAGCTTTCCGGGAAAGTTGCCGTCCGCTTGAGAAGTAAACGCCTCCTTGGTCAAAAAATAGGTGTGACGATCCGTTACAAAGACCGCCGGACAATTACGAGAAGCAGAACGGTTCCTAATCCAGTTTTTGAAAAAAAGGATATTTTGGATGAAGCTATCGATCTCTTCATGAAAAATTGGAATGGGGAAGGAATCAGGCTTCTTGGTGTCACAGCCTATGATGTCATCGAAAAAGAGTCGGCCTTCAAGCAACTGGATATTTTCTCCTTTCAAGAGGATGCAGAAAAAGAACCTCTGTATGATGCGATGGAACACTTGCAAAATAAGTACGGAGAAAATATTATTAAAAAGGGATTACCCTTGAAAAACCGTTCAATAGGAACAGACACTAGCTTCAGTAAAGATTTCTTTGAGCAATCCAGGAGGAATGATCCTTCTTTTGACAAAGAATAGCGTACAAGCTGTGTAAAGATAGAGAGAAGGGATGATGAATCATGACAAAACAGCAGATTGGCGTTATCGGACTAGCCGTAATGGGCAAGAACCTTGCATTTAATATTGAAAGCAGGGGATATTCAATTTCCGTATATAATCGCTCAGGATCAAAAACGGACGAGATGATGAAGGAAGCGGAAGGCAAAAACGTAACAGCCGCTTATACGCTTGAAGAATTCGTCAATTCTTTGGAAACACCACGCAAAATTTTATTGATGGTTAAAGCCGGAGCGGCAACTGATGCAACAATCGAGCAATTAAAACCGTTGCTTGAAAAAGGTGATATCGTTATTGATGGAGGGAATACCTTCTTCAAGGACACTCAGCGCCGCAATGAGGAGTTAAGCAAGCTTGGCATCCATTTCATCGGTACAGGCGTGTCAGGGGGGGAAGAAGGAGCTCTAACAGGTCCTTCCATCATGCCTGGAGGTCAAAAGGAAGCATATGAACTTGTTGCACCGATTTTGAAGGATATTTCAGCTAAGGTCGATGGTGATGCTTGCTGCACGTATATCGGACCGGATGGGGCAGGTCATTATGTTAAAATGGTACATAATGGTATTGAATACGGGGACATGCAATTGATTTCCGAATCTTATTTCCTTCTGAAAAATCTCCTTGGACTATCTGCTGAAGAATTCCATGAAGTCTTTACTGAATGGAATGAAGGGGAACTTGATAGCTATTTAATTGAAATTACTGCTGATATTTTCAAAAAATATGATGAAGAAACCGGCAAGCCGATGGTCGATGTCATTTTGGATAAAGCTGGCCAAAAAGGTACAGGTAAATGGACAAGTCAAAGTGCGCTTGATCTTGGTGTTCCGCTTCCAATCATTACGGAATCCGTGTTTGCCCGGTTTATTTCAGCAATCAAGGACGAGCGTGTCGAAGCGAGTAAAATCCTTCGTGGTCCAAAAACCGATTCATTTACAGGCGACAAAAAAGCTTTGATTGAAAGTATCCGAAAAGCACTTTATATGAGCAAAATCTGTTCATATGCACAAGGATTTGCACAAATGAAAGCAGCATCAGAAGAAAATGGCTGGAACTTGCAATATGGGGAAATCGCGATGATTTTCCGTGGCGGCTGTATCATTCGTGCACAATTCCTCCAAAAAATCAAGGAAGCGTACGATCGTGAAGCGAACTTGAACAATCTTCTTCTAGATCCTTACTTCCAAGGGATCGTCGAAAGCTACCAAGGAGCTTTACGTGAGGTAGTATCAACGGCTGTGATGAACGGAATCCCGGTTCCTTGCTTGTCATCGGCACTTGCCTATTTCGACAGCTATCGTACAGAAACACTGCCAGCTAACCTGATTCAAGCTCAGCGTGACTATTTTGGAGCTCATACTTACCAACGCATTGATAAAGAAGGAACGTTCCATACCGAATGGATGGAAAAATAAAAAGTTCAAGCCGGCTTAGAAGGGGATCCCCTTTAAGCCGGCTTTTTTGTTTCATCATAAAAAAAGGGGGCGCTTGGCGCCCCCTTTTATTACTATCTCCGATGCTCTACAAGGTCAATGACCCCTAATACAACATGTGCCAAACCGAAACCAAAAACCGTATTAGCTACCATTTTGTTTGAACCCCGGGTCTGCTTCATTGCATAACCCGCAGCTGTCACGGCTGTGCCCAACGCTGTTGGAATTAATCCTTCACGAATGTCCATCGTTTAATCCCTCCACATCGAAGTTAGCGGTACTGTCACTAAGCACCTTTTTTAGTGTATCCTCAGCAAAGGCTTACCATTCTTTTTAGAAAAGGGTAAAAATGGTAAAGATGAACTAGTTGTAAATAGTTCCAATTAATTTACCTTTTTTAGGGAAAACGTAGTATGATGTATGACATTCATCCTTGCTTTTTTTAGGTTTAAACACCTGTGGAAAAAGGAATATAAACATTGAAAGAGATGGGCGGACCGTAGAATACAGTAGGCAGAAAGAGAGAGAAGGAGCGGAGGACTTTATGTTCATCATCTGGTGGGCTGTAGCCATTTTTTTATTTTTCATTGCCTTAGAATCCGGTGTTTCGTTTTGGCTTAATTCAGAAAAAGAGGAAGAAATGTCTAAGTCCAAGGAAATGTTTCATATTATCCGGAATAAATTGCTGAGGAAGAGTGTTTCATGAAGAAGAAGGGATGCAGATTCAAATCTGCATCCCTTTTTCATTTCAATCATTATTTTCGTTTTTCTTGACTTGCCACCAAATATGTCCATCTTCCGCTAGGAGTTCATCGGATGCAAGTGGACCTGTTGATCCCGCTTCATAGTTAGGGAAAGACTCGTCTTTAGTATTTTCCCATGCATTGGAAATGGTATCGACGAACTTCCATGAGAGGGCAACCTCGTCCCAGTGCGTAAAGTTTGTAGCATCCCCGCGCATGCTGTCAAACAATAGCTTTTCATATGCCTCGGGAGAATTGATGTGTTCGATCCCTTTGTTCGAGACGGTCAGCTTCATTGGCTTTGTATTGGATGTCGTCCCGGATTTCTTGACATTTAAGTACAATGTGATACCTTCGTCAGGCTGGATATTGATGACGAGAAGATTCGGATTCAGCGTTTCTTCCGTTTTATAATACAGATTCATTGGGATATCTTTGAATTGAACAACGATATTCGTTGATTTGACATCCATTCTCTTACCGGTTCGGATATAAAAAGGAACACCGGCCCAACGGAAGTTATCAATCATCAATTTACCCGCAACATAGGTCTCTGTGTTGGATTCGGGATTTACATTATGTTCATTTCGGTAGGCCGGAAGCATTTGACCATCTATCGTTCCTTCACCATACTGGCCACGAACGAAGTATTGGTTGACTTCGTCGACTTTCATTGGTCGAAGTGAACGCAATGCCCGTACTTTTTCGCTTCTAATCTCTTCTGTCGTCAAAGCGATCGGGGGTTCCATTGCAAGCAAGGCCACCATTTGCAGCAGGTGGTTTTGGACCATATCCCTTAGGGCACCGCTGGTTTCATAATAACGCCCGCGTTCTTCAACGCCGAGTGTTTCGCTTGAAGTAACCTGGATGTTGGATATATATCTGTTATTCCATAGCGGCTCGAATAGGGCATTGGAAAAACGGATGACCTCGATATTTTGTACCATTTCTTTACCTAAATAATGATCGATACGGTAGATTTCATCTTCAGCGAATGCAGTCCGAATCTGCTCATTCAATTGTTGTGCTGTTTCAAAACTGTGTCCAAATGGCTTCTCGATGACCAGGCGCTTATAGCCATCCGTGTTACTCAGGCCTTGTGCTTTAATCTGTTCGGCAATCGTTCCGAAAAACTCAGGTGCCATCGCCAAATAGAAGATCCTGTTTCCTTCTAATTGATATTGTCCGTCTAATTGTTCGGCAATGTCTTTTAATTGCAAATATGATTCGGAACTTGAGACGTCATGGGAGTGATAATGGAAATGGGAAATGAATTCGTCGACCTTTTCTTCCGCATGTCCGAACGTAAGAATCGAGTCCTTGACACTTGTTTGGAACTCCTCGTTCGTCAATGGCCTCCTTGCCACTCCGACGACCGCGAACTTATTGATTTTCTCTTTTTGAAATAGTCGATATATGGAAGGAAACAATTTCCTTTTCGCTAAATCTCCGGTAGCACCAAAAATCATGATCAATGCTGTGGGTTTATTGTTTTCTGTCATGTTAAAACCTCAACTTTCCGTTAAATCTGTCTATAAAGTTGGAATTCCCGAATGTGTACCAATTTCTAATTTTACGTTTAGCTTTCCCTCAAAGCAATCAATTTGCGCATTTTTTCTCAGATTTCATTAAAAGTTTAATTTGGTTTCTGTTTTAATGGGTCATAAATGAAAGAGCACCTTGGTTATGCTATAGTTAAGGCATAAAGTATTTGCAACGGAGGTAGTATGAGTGGATTTCGTTTTATTGGGTACAGGCGCTGGCGTTCCGGCCAAAGCGCGGAATGTGACATCGATCGCCCTTCAATTATTGGAAGAACGAGGGACGGTTTGGTTATTCGATTGTGGGGAAGCAACACAGCATCAAATATTAAAAACGGCGGTCAAACCGAGAAAGGTTGAAAAGATCTTCATCACCCATTTACATGGTGACCACATCTTCGGACTGCCTGGTTTTTTAAGCAGCAGATCTTTTCAGGGCGGAGTGGATAAATTGACCGTATATGGTCCACAAGGCATAGATTCATTCATTAAGACGAGCTTACAGGTGAGTGGAACTCATTTAAAATATCCCTTGGAAATCATCGAAATTGAAGAAGGCACAGTGTTTGAGGACGAACAATTCACAGTGACGGCCAAGTCGCTTGATCATGGCATTTACAGCATCGGTTATCGGATTGTGGAAAAAGATCGTCCGGGCAGCCTACTGGTCGATCGGCTGCGTTCCGAAGGTGTGAAGCCGGGGCCTCTTTATAAAGCATTGAAAAATGGACAAACGGTCTGTCTCGATGATGGCCGTGTCATAAATGGGAAGGACTATATCAGTGCTCCGCATAAAGGCCGGATCATCACGATTCTTGGTGATACAAGAATGTGCAGCAATGCGCTCATTCTTGCTGAATCGGCGGATTACCTTGTTCATGAAGCTACATTTTCAGCGGAAGAATCTGAAATGGCATCAGCCTATTATCATTCGACCACCGTTCAGGCTGCAGAAACGGCTTTGAAAGCGGGGGCTAAGCATCTAATCCTTACCCATATCAGCTCACGGTATACTCCTGAGGATGCTGAGAGGCTAAAAGAGGAAAGCAAAGCGATCTTTGCAAATACGATCATGGGTGAAGATCTGATGGCAATTAAAATTCCTTTGTATTCAGAGGAATCGGGCAGCTGAAATCAAAGCCAATGTTTGATATAATTAATCAATTGTTCATTGGATATTTAAAGGAGTGTAAATATGACTGACAAAAGTGACCTACATACTAAAGCAATGGATTTTCTCCTAAAAACAAGCCGGACTTTTTTCATTCCAATCAGTTATCTTCCAAAGGGATTACAAGAGGCTATTGGAGCTGCATACCTTTGCATGCGCGCCATTGATGAGATCGAGGACCACCCAGGTCTTCCGGCAGATAGTAAGGTTTCCCTGTTACAGGCCCTTAGTGAGCTGCCGGATGCGGATTTCAAGGAAGAAGATCTTCAAAAGTTATTTGAACCATATAAGGATGACCTGCCTGAGGTGACACTTTTTCTTTCGGACTGGGTTGAATTTTGTCCACCCGGTGCAAAAGGCAAAGTCTTGGAGTCAACAAAGGAAATGGCCGAAGGCATGGCAAAATGGGTTATTAAGGACTGGCAAATCCATAACGAAGAGGAACTCGATGATTACACTTATTATGTTGCAGGTTTAGTAGGGGTCATGCTGTCTGATATGTGGAACTGGTACGACGGAACCGAAACGGACCGTGAACTTGCCATCGCATTTGGCCGTGGACTCCAAACGGTCAATATCCTGCGTAACCGTGAGGAAGATGCAGAACGTGGTGTGAACTTTTATCCCGATGGCTGGGGTTTTAACGAGATGCTTGCCCATACGGAGCGTAATCTTGCATTAGCCGATGCGTACATTGGAGAGATTGAAACGAAGGAAATCATCCAATTTTGTAAAATACCCTTGGAATTGGCAAAAGCCACATTGAAAGCCCTAAAAGAAGGCAAAGAAAAAATTGATCGGGCTACCGTTACCGAAATTGTCAGCCAGGTTGTCGAACATTGATTTTTCCAAAAGCTGCTGTGAAAGTTACCATACCTTTCACAGCAGCTTTTTTCATGTTTTACATGTAGAACTCAAAAAATTCTAAAAAGTTAAAAAATATATTGGAATAATTGGGACTAAACGATTATAATTTAGGAAATAAAAGCGAAAAAGCTGGCGTCGATAGAAAAACATTATTTTAAATAAGGAAAAAGCGGGGGGAAAATATGAAAAAGAAATTATATTCAGCTGCAGCCATGACATTGGTCGCAGGTTTATTATTGGCTGGGTGTGGAAATGAAAAGGAAAAAGATGCGGCAAAGGATGAAAGCGGAAAGGATACCTTCAACATTGGGGTGACACAAATCGTTCAGCATGATTCCCTGGATCAAGCATATGAAGGCTTCCAGGCGGCATTGAAGGATAGTGACATCAATGCGAAATATGATCTTCAAATTGCTCAGGGTGACCAAAACAACAGCCAAACGATTGCCAATAACTTCGTTGGGGATAAAGTGGATCTGATATTTGCGAATTCGACTCCTAGTGCTCTAAGTGCTTTAAATGCGACCAAGGATATTCCGATCGTCTTTACATCGGTTACCGATCCTGTAGCGGGGGAGCTTGTCACTTCTTTGGGAAAACCAGGCGGAAATGTGACGGGTACGACGGATTCCCATCCTGAAGCCATTGCCAAGTCAATGAACTTCCTAGCGGAAGAGCTTGGCGCCAAAACGATTGGAACGGTTTATAACACAGGGGAGCAAAATTCAGTCGTCCAAATAAAAAATGTGAAGGCGGAAGCGAAAAAAGCTGGATTGAAAGTCGTGGAAGCGTCCGTATCGACTTCAGCGGATGTTAAACAGGCAACGGAATCATTAATCGGAAAAGCGGATGCTTTCTATATCATTACTGATAATACAGTTGTCTCGGCACTGGAATCGGTCATTTCCGTGGCAAATGATCAAGATATCCCCTTGTTTGTCGGCGAGCTTGATTCCGTGAATGCTGGCGGTTTTGCAGCATATGGCTTCAGTTACTATGATATTGGTTATGAAGCGGGGCAGAAAGCGGTTGAAATCCTCAAGGATGGTAAAAAACCTGGAGATATCCCGGTTCAATATCCACAAAAACTGAAATTGGTCATCAATGAAAAAGCAGCAAAAGATATGGGTGTTGAAATAAAAGAAGAATGGAAAGCAGATGCTGAGTTTGTAAAATAAACTCTGCTTTTGTTCGGGGAAGGAAGAAAAAAATGTTCTCAGCCTTATTCAACTCTTTTGAGTCGGGAATGATTTATGCAATCATGGCACTTGGTGTCTATTTAACATTCAGGATTCTCGATTTCCCGGATATGACTGTGGAAGGCAGTTTTGTGACAGGGGCGTCTGTTGCCGCGATTATGATCGTTAACGGTTACTCGCCGATCGTAGCCACGTTGTGTGCCATGGTGGCAGGCTTCATCGCTGGGACGATAACGGGGTTCCTTCATACGAAAGGGAAAATCAATCCTCTCTTGGCAGGTATCTTAATGATGATTGCGCTCTACTCGATCAATTTGCGGATCATGGGTGCATCCAACATTCCGTTGCTTTCCCAAACAACCATTATCACGAATATCCAGGATGCCTGGGTTGGCACCGGACTGGACAATTTGTTGAATGGTCTTTTATCATTCGTGGGTCTCGGTGACAGCCTGCCGAAAACGTGGGCCATATTAATCGTTATGCTGGTTGTGGCTGTAGTCATCCAAGCGGGAATGTCAGCGTTTTTAAAAACGGAAATTGGTCTTGCCTTACGGGCGACTGGTGATAATGAAGCCATGGTCAAGAGTTTTTCCGCCCATACCGGCAACATGAAGATCTTAGGACTTGCAATCGGAAATGCACTTGTGGCTTTTTCGGGATCCCTGGTTGCTCAATATAACGGTTTTAGCGATATAGGCATGGGGATTGGAATCATTGTCATCGGATTGGCATCCGTCATAATCGGTGAGGCTCTATTTGGTGCAAAAACGATTGCACGTGCTACGCTGGCTGTCATTGGAGGGGCGATCATTTACCGAATCGTCGTAACCTTGGCACTTCGCGTTGAATTCCTTGAAACGGGAGATGTTAAATTAATTACGGCACTTATTGTGGTCGGGGCACTTGTCATTCCAAAAATTTCCGATAAACAAAAGGAAAAAACCCGGAAGAAAAGGCGGCTTAAAGAAATACAGATGCGTCATGATGGCACTTTACCGAAAGGGAGGGAAGAATATGCTTCGGTTAAATCAGATTTATAAAGTGTTCAATGAGGGAACACCAGATGAAAAGCTAGCCCTTGGTAATCTGGAACTGCAGATGACAAAAGGTGAATTTGTAACAGTCATCGGTAGTAATGGAGCAGGTAAATCGACTTTGATGAATATGATTTCCGGCAAGATTCTCCCTGATGCCGGTGAAGTCATCATCGATGGTGAAAACGTATCGGCCATTGAAGAACATGCCCGTGCAAAAATGATTGGACGCGTTTTTCAGGATCCCATGCTGGGTACTGCACCGCATATGACGATTGAAGAAAATATGGCAATTGCTTATGGCAGAACCAATAGAAGAGGTTTAGGCTTTGGGGTGACAAAAAAACGGAAAGAACTTTTTAAAGAATGTTTGGTCACCCTTCATTTAGGCTTGGAAAACCGGATGACTGCAAAAGTGGGATTATTGTCAGGAGGGGAGCGTCAGGCACTATCACTGCTGATGGCGACCTTCACCGATCCTAAAATCCTGCTTCTTGATGAACATACTGCAGCGCTTGATCCTTCGCGGGCAGAACTTGTTACAAACCTGACGAAGGAAATCGTCGAAAAGAACCAATTAACGACGTTGATGGTGACTCATAATATGCAGCAGGCAATCGATCTTGGAAATTCCCTGATCATGATGGATAAGGGACAGATCATTTTCGAAGCCAGAGGCGCTGCAAAGCAGAAGTTAACCGTCGAAAAACTGCTTAACGAATTCCAACGCATCAAAGGCGAAAAAATGATCAATGACCGTGCAGTGTTGATTTAAGATGATGAAAAGGCCCGACCCAGGTGAGATTAATCTTGGGTCAGGGCCTTTTTATTTTGGGGTAATTATTAAGATCAGGTCCTATTTCTGAAGAAATGCTTTGCCTAACAAAAATGGTTATTTGTGGGGTGCTCATGAAAAATCTTGATAATAGATGTCAATCGCTGTCGGCTGTGCTCCATGATGAACTATCGTTCTTTCTGTTTCCGAAAATCATTTTTATGAATGGCCTTTTCTTCGTCTTTTTAGTGGCAGCAGCTTCTTCAGCTGCGAGGAAATAATCAAAGTGCTGGCCCGTTGGTGTTTCCAACGCTTCGATACGGGCTTCAAGCTTTTTAACGAGTTTGTGCATTTCTTCCATTTCACTTCTGTGCTGTAAAAGCTGATAGGATACAACATCGTCCGCTTTTGTCTTCAGGCCATTTTCAAGCCTGATGACCCGTTCAAGCAGTTGATCATGTTCTTTATTCGGTTCGGAGTGTTTCTGGATGGTTGCTTTTCTAACTTTTTTCTCTGAGATGCTGACCTTTTGGAGAATGATGCCCTCGTTCAGCTGATCTTGGATTTTTCTCAATAATGCAATGTCTTCATCCGAAAACTGGTAGTGGCCAAGCTGATTCCGTTCTACTTCCATGTTCAATTGGGTGACCCAGCGTTGAATCGTACTATGGGAAACATTCAGTAACCGGGCAACTGCACTTGTATTCATCGAGATTCCCCCTTTTGCTTGTTGAATTCGATAAGTGTGGGGGAATTCCTTTACAGATGACAAAACATGTATTCATTCGGCAAAGAAAGTGGAATTCCTACGTAATTTGCATGAGGGTCAATCCAAGGTGGATTCCCCGTGCAACTGCTTTTTGCAAAGTGGTGAGCAGTGTTAGGAACTTTAAGAAGCATTTGCTATGGTATGGGTGATGGTCAATTAAGCTAAAAAGGGAAAAGTGATCCAGATGTCGAATTTACCCTTAAAACATGGAAAAGGAGGACTAGCATGAACAGGATCAACATTATAACTTTAGGTGTCAGGGATATTACTCAATCATTAAGGTTTTACCGGACGGGTTGGGATTCCGTACATTGATTAAAGAGGACGATCCCGCAATCGTTTTTTTTAATAATGCCGGTACGAAACTTGCTTTGTATCCTTTAGAGGAGCTAGCAAAAGACATTAATGAGATGGAACCGCCTAAGAAAAATGGTTTCCCGGGTCTTACGCTCGCTTATAATGCTAAATCCATTGAAGAAGTGGATGAAGTGATCAACAAGGCTGAAAAGGCTGGGGGAACGATCGAGAAATCACCTCAGCATGTTTTTTGGGGAGGATACAGCGGATATTTTTCAGACCCCGATGGTTACTATTGGGAGGTTGCGTATTCGAAGGACTGGAGTTTCGATGAAAATGATATGCTGATTATAAAGTAACGCTCACTTCAGAAGGCTTACCCTTTATAAGATGTATGGATCATAAAAAGGGCTGTTGCCTGCCACTGCTGCAGGAGTGGCCAGGCAACAGCCGATCATCATCATGCGGCTTACTGCGAAACTACATATTTGGCCAGTTCTTTACTTATTTGATTGCCCATTCGCTTCGATTGCTCTGTCGCTTCTTGTACACAGGCAATGAATGCATCTTCCACTTGATGTGCTTGTAGAGCCTTCAGACCTGCTTCAGTCGTTCCGCCTGGTGAAGTTACTTCCTTTCTTAGTACGGCAGGCGTTTTAGGTGATTTCTGTAACATGTCGGCTGCGCCCATCAATGTCTGGAGAATCAATTGCTTAGCGGTTTCGGAATCGAGCCCTATTTTTTCCGCTGATTTTTCCAATGCCTCGACCAAGTAATAAATATAAGCAGGACCGCTGCCTGATAAGCCTGTTACCGCATCTAGCTGGCCTTCTTCGACCACTGCCACCGTACCAACCGTTTCAAAAAGGGTAATCGCCGTTTGTAATTGCGAGTCTTTCGTATGACAGTTAGCCGCAAGGGCCGTTGCTGATTTTCCTACAGCTGCCGATGTATTAGGCATGGCACGGACGATCGAAAACCGCTTGTTTGCGATTCCTTCCAAGCTTGTTGTATGAACCCCGGCAACAACGGAAATGAACAGCATTTCTTCACGAATGTATTCTTTTATTGATTGCATCGTTTCTAAAATATCTTTCGGTTTCACCGCCAGTACGACAAGGTCTGCATCCTGTACTAATAACTGCAGTGATCGTGTTGCAGTTACACCATAGTGGTCCTTTAAATAAACGAACCGATCATCATTTGATTTATTTGTTACAAAAATATTTTCTGGTTCAATTACCTGTTGGGTCACCAGCCCCGAAATGATTGCTTCTGCCATCGATCCAGCTCCGATAAACGCGATTTTTTTCATATTTCCCGCTCCTTTTTCTTTTGAATTTTCGGCCATTTTATGAAGGCTGTTTTCACATACTTTGTTGCTATTTACCAGGTAGTGAGTTGTGGTTGATTTCCCTTCCAGATGCTCGCTTTCCGCGGGGCGGGCGGTGAGCCTCCTCGGCGTAAACGCCTGTGGGGTCTCACCTGTCCCGCTGCTCCCGCAGGAGTCTCGCACTTCCGCTCCAATCAACCTTAAATAGTTTCGTTTAAAAACAACAATCTTTAC